>JAGVYE010000050.1 GCA_018303445.1 Candidatus Woesearchaeota archaeon | reverse complement strand
TGCCCAATTACTACCTCCATTTGAAGTATGAAGTATTACAGCAATATCCATACTATTCACCATTTTATTGCCAACTGCCCAGCCTTGATTTGCATCCACAAAATGGACGGAAATTAATTCACTAACACTCGACAGAACAGTTGGTCCCGCCCAGTTAGCGCCACCGTTAATAGTATTGAATATTACCGCGCCAACAGACGACCTGCCAACCGCCCAGCCATTTAAAGCATTAATGAAGTGAATGTCAAATAAGTTATTTGGAAGACGAGCTTGAACACTCCATCCGCTACTGCTATCTGTTAAGAAAGTTATAACTGTGCTTATGGTCTGAGCGTTTCCTGCCGTATCGCGACAGCGAACATAATAAGTTTGTAATACCGCAGCCGTAAATGCAACAGTAACAGAATGAGTCGCCCCTCCAGATCCTGCAACAAAATTGAAGGGCATACTTTCATAATTTTCATTTCTAGTACTTGCCCTGCATGTCGCTGCTTCATTGGTGGAAACTTCTAAGCGGGCCTGAACTGACGTCACACTTGTTGCCCTTGATTGAGTGATTCGCGGCGGGGTTGTGTCTGCTGCAACCGAAGTATCTTGACACGCGCTTGAACAGCCATCGTCATTCACTTGATTGCCATCATCGCATTGTTCTATTCCAGTTCTGACAATTCTATCGCCGCAAAGAGCAATGCGGCAAATATTAGTGCACGCATCAGTATTTACTCTATTCCCATCATCACACACTTCAAATCCTGCAGCTGCAACATCAAGATCTGTTCTTATCACTCCATCTCCGCATTCTGCATTTTTACATTGATTCGTGCACGCATCAGTATTTACGGTATTGCCGTCATCGCATTGTTCATCATCAGCATTTCCTGCTATTCCATCTACGCCAGCGGCTTGATGAATTCCATCGCCACAGCGAGCTGCTGCTTGTTCATTCTGACACGTGCTTAAACAGCCGTCATTTTCGATAGTATTTCCATCATCGCATTGTTCATCATCAGCATTTCCTGCTATTCCATCTACGCCGGCAGCTTGATGAATTCCATCGCCACAGCGAGCTGCCGCTTGTTCATTCTGACACGTGCTTGAACAGCCGTCGCTATCGGCAGTATTTCCATCATCGCATTGTTCGGCAGCTTCAACAAACCTATTACCGCAAGTTATCGTTGCCCACATTCCATTGCGACAAATGAAATTAGTTCTGATTTGACCTGCCATGCTTTCATCACAACGTATCCATGCTGTTCCATCACAATATACACTGCGATCAGAATTACTAGAACCAAATGAATTTAGTCTATCTGATTTACAAGTTCTCCATTGTAGATTTTCACAGTATAAACGATTGTCAGGACTAATTAGCCCTCTCCTTCCTTGATCACAAATCGACCACTTAAATTGCAGATTGCCTTCAGTACCAACATTTAAACAAACTAGATTTAAATTAGAACTTGCCTCACTTAGATCAATCCCCCAAGGGGTCATCCACTCTAGATCACATTTATACCAACCATTCATAGCGCAAAGAAATTCTTCGCCCTCGATTAATCTTTCATAGTCATAACAAAAATTCCCTGTCGGAATTGAACCAACACAATTATTACTGTAAAGACAGTTTCCAGTTACCGGCTGTGCCGGTGGATTCAATGGAAGTCCATCCGCACTAAAAAATCGACTCTCTATGTTATTATTAGGAGGTAGTATTCTCCAGTTCCCATTTTCACAGTAGAATCTACCAATAGTCCGTCTATCTTGGTTACAAGAAAGACCATGAAGATTAGTAACTAAATTTTCATTTCGACAAAATCCATTGACTCCATTGACCACCACAGGATCATATTCTCTGGAACTACTGCAAGCGTAAATTAATTCCACGCTCCTAATTCTAGGATCTGGAGCAGAAGGACCTCTTGCTGATCGCGCGATCAGAATGGAGTGAATTAATGGCGGTGAGACATACGTATGAGTCGCAGTAATTTCCGGACCATCTATCATAAAACCAGCACTATCGAGAGTTCCATCACCACTGGCAGCTACACCAGTGAAGGCATGATACCATGGGTTATCTATTGATGATCGAATAAATACAAGAGCGTCTGCTGTATCGCCTGCCTCACCACCTGCACCACTAACTCTTATTTTAATTTCTTTTACTTGGCTTGGAGTCATAAGTTTTATGACCCTCCAACCGGTAATTTGCCTCCCGTCTACGACGCAATGTGTAGTATATCTAGAACCAACTATAGAACCAACCGGACAGCGAAAGCCCGGATTCACTTCTCCCGTCGTAGAAACAGGGGAAAGTAATCGAAAATAATTTAGATTATTTAGTTCATTTCTTGGAACTGACGCTTCAAAAACAAAAGCTTCCGCGGAGACCAAACCCGCCTGCCCCGCCACCGCTTCCTTCTTCTGACCTCCAGAAAATAATACCACCATTAAACCTACTAACACCACTATAAGCACTCCTGCAAATAGAATTTTCTTGTAAGGATACCCTTTATTTTCCATTTTTACTATTTTCTTTTTCATTGGTTTCTGATACCCCCTCTGCTTGGAGTGGAGAGGTTATTTTGCATCAACTCGCTAATTATCCAAAGAGACATCAGACACTTTGAAAACTCCCTGTGCTGTTGACAGATACCCCGCCCTTTGAGGTGATTGGGAGTTTTCATTTCAAATATCTCTCCACTTTTTGTAAATCCCAGCCACTGGCAACTAAGCTGGTTTTAATTTGCTGGTCATTATACCCTTTAGTCCGCGCTGCGATTATATACTGTTTCAGAGGCGCATACCTTTTTTGTTCGCGCACAATATAAATGGCTGCGAGAACAATAATCAATAATAAAATTACTATCCCCGCGCTTATAGTTATAACAGAAGACTCTTTCTCCTCTGCTTTTGGCTGCTGAACTGCAGGTTGTTCTGCTATCTTACAAGTTAACGCGACCATATCGCATCCCGCAGGGCAAGTCTGCAGTGTATTCCAAACCATTCCATCAGGCGAACATTGTTGTAAAATATTTCCCTGACATTGTTTAATCCCAGGAACACAAAGTTGCTGTTGGACAAAAGGTTGCTGTACAGGTGGCGTGTAAGGAACACTTGCCTGGCAAGCCTGGATTTCAGGCGGTTTTGCCGTCACTACAACCTCGCTTCCTGCGCCGCAAAGATCGTTTCTTTGGCAAACTCGTGTTTGCGCGCTATTCACACACGCCGTCCATGCACCACATTGCCATTGTTGCGCGCAAGGAGGTAAAGGAGTTCCAAGCGCTGTTCTATTTTGCGCTGGTGGAAGAAGTTGTGTTGATGGTGGTTGTACCGGCGGTGCTTGTCCTGCCTGCTGCGCACTCGCTGTTCCCACATACTGAAAATCAAGTTTTGTTACCCCACCGGGTTGATACGCTGCCGTACCTACCTCTTTAGTGTCCAGCCCAGAAGAACTAATAACGACAAACGTGATCGTATTCCTGCTCATTCCTTGCACTCTCAAAATAGGAGAATATCCATACTGCCCATTGACGATAGAAGCAGAAAATTCACGGACGCCATTGCGGGCGCGGATCGTATACCCTTCTGACGGCAAGCCTTGCACCGCACCATAAAACAAATGCGAATCATCTAATGAAGGAGGCGCTTGCTGCGCAACAACAAATATCAGAGCAAAACAAAATCCAAATAACAACGCTAAAATTATTTTTCTCATCCTGCATTATACCTCAACGTCAATCCATTTTCTGTGTGCACCCAGTACGGCCGCCCTGGTAATAATTTTGTTCCCATTGGCAAGGGAGTTTGACTGCAGCGATACCCTTGCTTGCATCCATAAACTTGAAACGTCCCCGAACCGACAAACTCTTCTAACGCTCGTGGAATTGTTCCCGGAATGGACACTAAATTCCATCCTCCTGCCAGGCTTGTAGCTTGGCCGCCGAGTGAAGGCACGGCTCCTGCCGGTTCAAAACTCTGCACCCGAGGACAGGTAATGGAAACATTTGTTTCCTGTGCGCTTCGCAATTCCACAAAATAACCTTTAAATAATTCAAAATTAGTAATTCCTTGCGGCCCGTTGCGTATCGTTGTTACTGTCTGGCGCTGCGCGGCATCGTAGGCAAAGAGGCGCTGGATATTTGGATTCGCCGTAAAAACCTGGGCGACGGTTGCCGTTGGCAGGCACGGGAAAGCTAAGGCTTGTTTTTCCAGAGTTGAAGCAAAGGTAATTTTAAACCCAACTTGGGGAGCAGGCTCGATGCGGCTTAAATTAAAGCGGGGAAATTCTCCTGGGACCGCCGGTGTGAAATAAAGCATATTGCCGACGGCAATCGTATAATAATTTTGCAACACTTCATTAACTCCGGGCACTACTGCTTCCACTTTAAGAATGTAAGCTCCCGACTCCGCTGATCCTGGCCATTGAATTTGCGCTGTAGTCCGCCGTTGCGCTGCGTCAGTTTGAGGGCTGGCTAAAACATTAACCGGAGTTTGCGTATCGATGCGCTGAATTGTCGCCGCAAGTTGCGGAGCCGCCACGGAAGTCGAAGCTCGTATTACTAAATTCAAACGCTGATTTACCGGCAGATAATGAACTAAGGAAAGGGGTCTATCCTGGCCGTCAGCAACAGTAATTACTGGCCGTGCGCTGGATCGGTAATGCAAATTTGTCGCCTCAACCCGATTATTTTCATAACTTACCTTCAGATCTGCAAGATCATCATCTTTATCTAAATACACTTCCACCACATCATCTCTTCCGACGGTAAACGTGTCTTCCGCCACGATTTGATTCTGCGTCTCGCGTATTTCAAAGTGAAACGTCTCCTGATTCGGACGAGAGAGAGTAAAGTTATACGCATACAAGCCGCTGAAATGCCGCACTGGATCATTGCACACCGACGGGCAGCTCAGGACGCTTTCCAGTCCATCACAGGCGTTATTCCCATCGCAGGCGAAGGGATGCAAAGCAATGCGTAATGCCGCCGTTTTATTTCGCACCGCATTTGCCGGCAAAGACGTGAATGACACCTTTTGCTCTTGCACTAAATTGATTTCTCCCAAATGGGGCTGATCGCCAATAGAAATAGCCTGAGCCACATTTCCCCGATAATACGCCACAAAGACCGTGATCAGGAGAAGAACAATAACTATAATGCCTACGCCCGCCAAAACTTTTCTTCTTTCCGTTTTATTTTCTTCAAGGAAATTTGCCATTATTGCCTCCGCAAGGAAAGATCCGCATGGAAGAACTGCGGATTATTTCTATCCTCTCCGATATAAATGCGCTTCACCCTAATTTCCATTAATTGTCCTTCTAATATTAAGCGTCGCGCCTTTCCTTCCGCAAAATAGCGGCGCATGATAGACGTTCCATCACGCTGGAGATGGAGTAATAAAAGCTTAGGATTTGAAGTGGGCGTTGCTTCCAGCACGTACTCCGCGCCATTCAATAAACTCGTAAACGTCAGAGACTGGCTTGCCGGGTTAGCCGTCACGTTCATCATCACTTCACTATCATCATCAGGGAGATATGTGTAACTTTGTAATTCTAATTTTGCTCCTACGGTCTGGCTTCGCGCTTCTCCCGTCAATTCCTGATCTGCGACAATAACATGTTGTCCGAAAACAAAACTGCCATTAAATAAAATGGGCGACTTTTGGTAGATATTGCGGATAACGACCCGCTGAGCAGCATCTGAATGTAAGACAAACTGCAGATCTTGCAAAAGGCTGGATTGGGTAATCGGCAAATAGTTCTTTCCCGTCACATTAAAGACCGGCATATCGCCGCTGATAACATGATCCGTAAACCACGTCCAGTTTAATTCTCTGAGAAGATCAAAACGCGGTGTATTTTTATTTAAATGAACCATTTTTCTAATGATGACTCTCTTATTATCCCCGGTTCTTCCATTGCTTTCGAGAAGGAACGTTGTTCCTTGCGGCGATCTAAAAGCCGTTACACCATCAACAACGATATTTTGTGCCGTTGTTCCCTGGCCATAACAGACATTTGCCGCTGTTACTCGACTGTAAACCTGAACATTGCACATACTGAACAACTGCGTGTCAATCAGCACCTGATCTGCCGTGCCAATAGTATAAGCATAATCCCGTTGTAATTGTGTTGTGGCAACTTGAATTTGCGTGATCGTGCTGAATTCAATGCGATCATTGCCAGATTGATCTGTTATAACTGTCACGTTAATTATTCCTTCAGGATTAGTAAACAACACTTGCTGTCCGGAAACAGTTTTCTGATACGCAGCAGCATCTTTCAATGATTTCAGTGTTACTTTATTGATGTCAAAGAATTGAACCGTAGGATCTGCCCCTTGATATCCTAATAAATAGTACTTATCGGCCTGATTTTCTACAGAGTTTTCAAACTTCAACGCCATTTCCTTTCCTTTCGTAAACGTGGAAATGAAAGAGTTATCAAAAGTGTGTGATAAAGTTCTTCCATTATTGGGAAGTTCATACAAGCGATGGATGGAAACGGTCTTGATTGGCACTTCTCCTTCAATTCTCGCCGAGTGATAATAAAATAAAGTATCGCGCGCCCCTCGGGCTGTGCTTCCTGCCGGTATTCCATCCACAACAGGTACTCTGTACGGAAGATCAAAGGTGCTTATTCCCGGAGCAGTTCGCTGCACTCTAAACGTCGGCTGGAATAAAGCGATGTCATTTGGCGCCGCCGAGATAATGCCATACTCTGTGGTCTGAGTTGTTGGCGTAATCCTTCCTGCATCAATTCGCACCGGAACTTCAGAAGACATGGAAGTGAATAAGGCTTGCTCTAAATTCAAAGGTGTGTCCGCAATTTGCCGTTTTGTCTCCGCAAATAAATCAAATGGCGGGGGAGGCGTTCCATAATTTCGTTGAATGGTAATTCTTCCATCGAGAACCATGAATTCAACTCTGTCAACACTTCCCGACGCGACAAATTCCGTTGTTCCTTGCACTTTATACGTTTTTAATTTCACCACCGGAAGAGAAAAAGTGGCTTGTGTCGGATGCTCAGCTAAATACAAATTCGTTCTTCCTTGCTCGTCGCGCATTTCCACCGCCACTCTTCTTCCTTGCGCCATCGCGTTAATAAACTCATTATAAGGAATTAAATTAGGAGCAGGCTGCACTCCCGGAGTAAGAATTTTGTAGACGCTGACTTTTTTCGTCGTATTCGTTAATTCATATAACAACGCATAATCTGCAGCCCCAATGCTTAACCGTGTTAGATTTCCCAAACGTAAGGAAGCAATTCTCTGGAAAGTTTGGCTTCCAATATCAGCGTGGCATAATAAGGCCTGTACTGTATCCGCCGGATTATCTTCACGGCAGATGGTTAATTTACCGACTTCAACAGGAAGACTTATTTCTACAGGTGAAGTTTGGGTGAACGGCACTTCTAACAATTGAACTAAATTTTGCGGCGTGACATAACCAGCAGCCACTTCCAGCGCGGCTGCTCCAGAAGCGCGGGAGAAAATTCCGACTTGCCTTTGCGCAGTGTTAACTTCTACAACAACGGTTTGTTGATTTTCGACAGAAAAGACGTACTGATTGGAACCGGAGAACTGTTGCAGAGGATACGTTCTCATCGTCGGAATATGCAGTAACTGCAGTTTCTCAAATGAAAAGAGCGTGTCATTCGATGGGAAGGATAACATATACATTTGATTGCTTAATAATAACATTAATTTCTGGCCATTAACCATATTCGGCGCAAAGGAACTTAAAGGAAAGGCTTGTGGAGTTGTCTGCGTAGCGCTGGAAATATCCGCCGTATACACGGCATGGACTTCTTTCAATCCGGAAGTGGGCTGGAAGTACAAGAATGTCAGGGATCGTGGAGCATACGTTTGCGGCTGCGCCGCCGCTCGATGCAAAGCCGAGACCGATTGCACTTGAACCGTGCCTTGTGTAGAACAAATCGTTGCTACATCAGCTAATCTTTCTGTTCCCTGATCGCAGAGATGAATTTCCTGATAATCGACCGTCGGTGTGACCGCGACATCAACATTGGCACGCAAACATCCATATCGTTTCATGGTTACCGTATATCTTCCACTTGGACTTAACTGGCTGAAACAATCTGCATCTCCGCAATCGCTGACACCATCGTTATCGTCGTCAAGATTATTTGTGCATGCCGATTCCATCATCGTGATTCTTCTCTGCCCAATCGCAGCCTGGGAAGGGTGCTGGCATGAAAAATTAACATTATAATCTTGAACAGGATTAGTGTCAAAATATTCACAGGCTCGCCATTGAGAGCTGTCGCACATATGAGTATTAGCAATCGTTGTGGCACCGGAAGCTGTTCCTCTTAATTTATACTTGCTTGAAGGAGAACAAGCAAACTGGCTGAACCACTGCCATTTTCCATTAATATTAGTACACGTAAAGCCGCTATATTGCTGGCCTTGGGGAGTACTAGCTGAACATTGAATCCAACTTGAAGCTTGACCTTGTGTTAGACGTCCACATAAATATTCCCCGCCATCGCTGGGAACGTATCCATTAAATGATATCGGACATGTTTGCCATCGATTATCATTCCCACAGACAGGATTATTAGTTCGAGCTGTGGCACCGGAGACAAAACTTTGATCAACATAATAGGCATTGCCATTTCGTGTGCATTGAGCAACATTTTCATCAACACATCCTGCTTTCTGCGCCACGGCAGAAGATAACGCCGCAGTTTGAGAACTCAGTGAAGAATCAAAATAATATTTATCGGAATCTTGTGTTTCTCGTCCTGTGGCCACATCAACTGTATTGCTGCCGACACATTTCCCTGGATTGCTGGCTAAACACGCCTGACAACTTATAGCTGTCCAGATATAACGTTCTACTTGCCCTCCATTATCAGCACATACATATGATTCATCCTGCAGCTGCCCGACGATGCTTTGTTCACACTTCAACCAAGTTGAGGATGCGCTGCAATAGAAACTTCCTTCCGTCCCAGAACGAACCGTTCCTTTATTTTGCGTATTGCATTGGAACGGCTGATTTCTCATACATAATAATCCGGGAACATCACTGCAAGGCTGCCACTGCTGACCGCTACAATATGCTTGGCCGTAAACTTCATTAACATTTTGCTGTGTACACCCTTGAGCTACTGATTGCCATTGCCCGTTATAACAAATCTGCATTTTACTTAAGGTAAACGTACCTAAAGTTTGCGCGGTATTGCGATTACATTCATATAATGATCCGCTAGAACAGTAAAAAGTAATTTCTTGAGGTTGACCAGAAGCCAGTGGAGGTGGATCTACTTGGCTGTCAAGAACACATTTTCCCGTGCCGCCCAGAGCGGAGGAGTAACACAAACCAGGAGGGCAACAAACTCCTGGATTTGTAAGAATTCGGTCTAAAAGAGCCCCTTTATAGAGGGGAGTTTGCGGCACAGTGCAAGCCGTTGACCATTGCGTGCCATCGCAATATAATTTCCCGACGAGAGATTTGCCTTGATTAGCATTGTTACAAATACCTGCAGAATTATCAGCACTATTGAGAGAACTCCAGGCTCCATTTTGGCAATAGACCAAAGGAGTTCCTTGCGCTGGAGCGATAAGTCCGCTTTGTCCTCGCGCACATGCGGGGATTGATTGCCATTGCCGTCCGTCACAAAAAATATTGCTTTGAATTTGACCTTTTTGTCTTTCGGTACATTCCTGTCTCAGCCATTGATTTCCTTGACAAATAAAACCCCCTCGTGTTTCTCCATTATTTTCAGAACCGCATACATACCAATTTCCATCATTCGCACACATTTGTGATGCTGCTAAATGGTTTAATCCAACTGGATAACCTGTTGATTTTATGACGCCAGATATTATGCAATTATACCCAGAAGACAGACATCCATTCGCCGTTCCATCACCAGCAAAGTTTGCACTAGGCTGGCCATTACTTTGAAATAATCTACTTTCCTTCGCTGTACACTGTGTTGTCCATTGCGTGCCATCACAGAAAGAAGCAGGAGTAGTCCCCCCAGGTTCATTACACGCTGCTGGTAGTGGCACCCATCCCCCAGTGGTGCAAATTTGATCACCGACAAAATATCCTACCCACTTTCCATTTTGATATCTGGAGGCATCAGAAGAAGAAGGGCATTGATACCATCTCCTATTTAAGCAATATGAACCTGCTGCAACGAAATTATTAGGAAAACATGAACCAGCGTTAAAATTGATGCAAGCGCTTGTCGCCTGAGGGCAATTTCCATTCCCAGTATCACCCCAAGAAGTTAATCCGTCGGGGTAATAACCCGGTGATACTACGGCAACAGATCCAGCCGTACCAGAGTCTACAGATGCAACACTACCAGTATATACCGCCTGTCCCGCCCCAATACCTTTCTTCGGAGCGGCATAAAAAAGAAATCCAACTAGAATAATGATTAGAAGAACCGTAACTGCTACTACCACGAAAGGTTTTCCGACCTTTCGAACCTCTTTTTCTTCCATCTACTGCCTCATACTTTTTATCTCAAAAGAAATTTCCAGGGTATATAAATGTTCTGTCTTGGAAGAGGAAGCGTAAGGGATCATAAAAAGCAAGGAAATTGAATTTTCAGATGAACTAACGATAGCTCCTCCAAATAGAAGATTTTTTGAGACACACAAAATCTTTTTTTGCCTTTAAACGGTAACCTCTACTCCCGTTTCCACAGCTTCTCGGACAATGCCTATTTTTGTCTTTTTTTCTTCAAATTCTTCTGGAGTTAAACAAATAATATCCATCGCCGCAGGAATGTTCCTCTTGAGAAGATATATTTTTGCGGAACGTTCTTCCCACTTCCAATTTCTAAACCGTGGACTTACAAGCAGAAAATCATAATCACTGTCTTTTCTCTTTTTTTCCATTTACTTGAGAACCAAAGAGTATAATTTTACAAACAGAAAAATTTTTTTGAATAAGGAGAGAAAATGATCTCACAATCGGATCTGTTGTTTTACCCATTCTATAACTGCCTTCATTCTATAACTGCCTTTGCTGTTTTATTTTATAATATGCTTCATTGCTATTACTTCATCATACAATTCCGCAGGAACTCCTGCCGTGATATCTGGATAACGCGTTGTGAGATATTCCGGATTTAGATCCCGGACATCAGACAACATCCTGGAAGGTAATTTTACTTTCTGAGCTAAGTAAATTATGGAATGACCTTGAGGTATTTCACGAAATAAAAGAAGCGACAAGGCCTTGAGTGCTTTCTCCGCTGCCTGTTGACTCATAAAGACAGAAAGATAGTAATCACCTGAAGTAATACAATTCTTAGAACTCCGCAAATCCGCGAGAGCTTGTTTCCACCAGTTCTCTATCTCTTTTCTCATCTAGAAGAAAAAGAATCCCTTGTTTAATTATTTTGTGGTCAATAAAAGAAAAAAAAAGAAAGAAAAAAAAGCGCCACGGCCCGGATTTGAACCGGGAATCCCAGAGGGACAGGATATCTGCGCGGAACTGATTATCATTGAGAGGAAATTCCCTTTTCAAACCAGCGCACCTAGCAATCCTGCGCAGTACCAGATTGTGCCACCGTGGCAATTTTTTGTTAAAGATCGTGTTTTTTTAAATGTTTTACGCTTATGAAAGAGAAGTGTTGCCATTTCTGATTAAAAAAAATAAAAAGAAAATTTTTCTAAAAAAGTAGAAATCTTTTTATAGTAAGCACGAATTAAAAAATCTTGAAAAATAAAAACAAATGAATGCCAACGGAAATAAAACCAAAATAACGCCTGCGCCGAAGAAATTTCTCTTCGTTTCTTCTGAGAGTTTAAGCGGAGATTTAGCCTGGCAGGTTAAGAAAGAAGGACATGAAGTAAAAATATTTATCGAAAAGGAATCAGAGAGAGACGTCTACGACGGTTTTCTGGAAAAGATCAGCGATTGGAAAAGTTTTGCCGATTGGGCGGACGTGATTATTTTCGACGACATCGGCTTTGGAGAAATCGCCGACTCCTTGCGGGCTTCAGGAAAAGCCGTCGTCGGTGGAAGCAAATATACAGACCGATTAGAAGAAGACCGGGAATTCGGGCAAAACGAAATGAAACGAATGGGCATGTCTGTTCTCCCCTGCTGGAATTTTCTTGATTTTGATTTCGCCATCGCCTTTATCAAAGAAAATCCAGGAAGATACGTTTTCAAGCCTTCTGGGAATACACCGTCGGTAGAAAAAGGAATTCTCTTTCTCGGACAAGAAGAAGACGGAAAAGATCTTATTGAAATTCTCGAACAGAACAAAAAAACGTGGGCAAAAAAAATCAAGAAATTTCAACTGCAAAAAATGGCTGTAGGCGTTGAAGTTGCCGTGGGAACTTTTTTCAATGGAGAAGATTTTGTCTATCCTGTTAATGTCAATTTTGAACACAAGAAACTGTTTCCTGGCGACATTGGACCTTATACGGGAGAAATGGGAACATTCATGTATTGGTCGCCGCCGAATGAAATATTTAGAAATACCTTGCTGAAGATAAAAGAGGATCTTGTTAAATCAGGATATGTTGGATACATTGACATAAACTGTATTGCCAACGCCAAAGGAATTTACCCTTTAGAATTCACTTCGAGATTTGGTTATCCGACGATCAGCATCCAAATGGAAGGAGTTTTAAATGAATGGGGAGAGCTTTTGTATAAGTTGGCAAAAAAAGAAAAAATCGAATTGAAAGTGAAGAAAAACTTTCAGATTGGTGTGGTTGTCGTTGTGCCGCCTTTTCCCTATGAAGACAAAAATGAATCGGCAATTTACAAAGATCTTTCCATCCTTTTCAAGAAGCCAAATTTTGAAGGCGTCCATTTAGGGGATGTAAAAATCATCAATGACATCTGGGTTGTGGCGGGAGATCATGGATATGTACTTGTTATAACTGGTTGCGGCACTACTGTCGAAGAAGCAAGAAAACAAGTTTATGCCCGAGTAAATAACATTCTCCTTCAAAGCATGTACTACAGAACAGACATTGGCGTTAAATGGCTAAGAGATTCTGATCGTTTGCAGATGTGGGGATATTTGTATTAAAAAGTTTTTAAGCTTTAGGTTTCATCCAATAGGTGGGAACCATCGCCATTATTACGAGCGTTGCTAAAAGTTTTACTTTCTATTGTAGCAGAGGGATAGCTCCTCCGGAGATGCCGCATTCCAAGTAATACATATTTAAAGAATACATATTTAAAGCGAGTTGGCTGTGGTTCCATAAACAATTTATTGGATGAAACCTAAGCCGGCTATTAAGAAAAAATTTCATGAAAAGAATCTTTCTGAAAACAAAAAAAGAGTAACAAAAAAAAATCTTACTCTTCCTGCGGCACTTTTACACTATTGCGGTGTATTCGCGCAAAGTACGGAACAGCCACAACATAATCTTCGCCAAATCCGGCAATATCTCCATCAATTGCTTCACATGTTTTGCGCAGCTTAGAAATAGCGCGCTTCAGTTCAACTAAATCTTTATCCTTCAGAGGCTTGATGTTCACCAGCGCAATGGTTGACCCTTCACGCAAAACATCTAATACTTCTTTAATATCTTCAAACTCTTCCATAACAAAGGGCCTTACTAAGACGCGCGACTTTTCATCTTTCCCATGTTCTGAATTCAATTCCAAATAGTCTGATGGATCACCAGACTCTTCATCCACATCCTCTTGTGGTTTCAAAAACCTATCCTTTAAATGTAAAAAAAAATCTTTCATTTTTCCACACCCTCATCACCATTTACTTATTTCGATTATGATAAATTGATTTTTATAAGTATAAGTTATATATAAATGTTTTTATTCACGCAAATAAACAATGCACACCTCAAATAAGATTTATTCTTCCACGCCTAACCGCGTCATATTTGAATAAGCCTTGCGGGACCTTCTTCCATGAGTATAAGCAACAGTCGCCCTGGGCAGTCGGAAGACGCCTAAAATATTGAGCTTGGCGCGAACTTTATAAGTAATAATCCGGTGTTCCTGCCCATCTAATTCTGCCAAAGACCATTTTACTCTCGTTCCTTGCTTGACATGCTTAATTTCAGATGGCTTCAATGTTCCCAATTCTAAGCTTTCTTCGACGTTGGCAATCGTCGGCACAACATCAATGATAGAAACATTTTTCAATGGCTTTTTAGAATTATTCTGAATTTCCAAGCGAATTTTTATTTCAGAAAGGGAACTTTCGTCACCCTTTGTGGTAACAGCTCTTTTTATGACGACCATCGGAGACCGCGCGTAAAGGTAAAAACAGAGGAATAAAAACAATAATATTCCCAGATAAACCAGAACCCTGTAATTAGTGACAAACTGCACGGTTGTTGAAGTATCCGGTTGAAGTTCAACTTCCCAGACAAAATAACGCTGCCCGCTTTCTTCTTTTTCCCTCATCACTCCTGTCGTGAACAAACTTTCCCACCACGTTACCGGATACGTCACTTCTTGTTTATTCAAGACATTTCCTTTATTCGTAATCTTCAGCTCCGTAAACTTCTTCAAGTAAAGGGACTCTTCTTGTTTTGTGATTTCAAACCCAGGCGTAAGAGTAAGCACTTCCAGCTCTTTTTCAAGAACTTTAATGTCTCTTCCTTCGTGTTCAAAAACGAAGAAAAGAGTATATTTCTTCGGCTGCTGAAATTTATTAGGCGTTATCGTGAATTCTAATTCTTTCTCACCCAGAGGCTCTAAACCAACAACGGCTTCCTTGGCGAATTCGGGCATTTCACTTTGGATGCGTACTTTCATGGCCTTTAAATCCAAAGGATTGCGGTTTTCAACACGCAAGCGAATCGGCACTGTATCTGTAGGCTTGATTTTTTCATCCATATCGATCTCCACGCGGATAGAAGGAAGGTAATGGAGAGGTTTCTCTGGCGCCAGATACACTTTAAAGACCAAAGGGTAACGTTCTGAACTGTCCACATTTTCAATAACGGCAGAAAGGGTATAAATTCCCGGAGGCAATTCTTCCAAAGGCTGGACGATAATTTTTGTCGTATGCGTTCCCCGAGCAGGAATGTTCATAATTTTATCCGTGAGAGGAGAAGGTTCCACCGTCCATCCGGTCTGAAAAGAGTAAAAAGTATAGCGTTGCGCTTTGTCTTCGTTATTTTTAACTGTGACGGCATATACCGCTTGTTCACTGGGTGTAACTTGATTCACTTCTGCAGAAAGAATAATATCAGAAGCGGCGGAAATAAAAGGAGAAAAGACTACCAGTGAGAACAACAGCAGACTGTAAAATGTAGCCTTCAATTCACCCACCTCTTAATGGTTAAAAAATGAAATCATACTACTATTTAAAGGCTTCGCTTCGAAATCGTGATTGTACTTGAAAAGTAGTTACCTTACCAAGGAAAAATTTACCGTCGCTATCTACTAAATGGTGATAGCGCCTTTTTTCCCTTTTTTTGGATAAAGGAAACCTTTATATATTTCGCTCTTTTAATTAAAGTTCATCAAAAGAGGTTAAAGAAATGCCCAGTACTTTTCGCAATGCCATTGAATTTTTTGTAGAGTTGGGAGTATACGATATTATTCTGCCTTTCTTGCTCGTATTTACCCTGATGTTCGCTATTCTAGAAAAAACAAAGATTCTTGGAATTGAAAAAATTGGTGAAAAAGAGTACAGCAAGAAGAACCTTGACGCCATGATTGCTTTTGTGATCGCCTTTCTTGTTATCGCCTCAACCCAATTAGTAAGAATTATCAATGAAGTCATGGCGAATGTCGTATTATTAATTGTTCTCGCCATAAGTTTCCTGCTCTTAGTCGGCGTATTTTATACTGACAAGCAGTTTTCATTAGAAGGATCTAAATGGGTAACTTTTTTCAGTGTCGTCATGTTTTTAGGCATTGTCCTCATTTTCCTGAACGCCTTGGGCTGGTTGCGCCCTATCTTCAGGATCTTTACCAATATCCAGGCGGAATGGGCATCAAGTATCGTCTTTATTATTGTTATTATCCTTTTCATGTGGTATATAACGAAAGAACCAAAAGAAGAAAAAGCAAAAATAGACCATCCGCATTCCACAGAAAAAAAGAATCATTAATGGAGGTTTTCCCATGGCAACATTTGAAACACTCGTGTACTACCTTGAAACGTATGGAGTACTGGACGTTCTCTTACCATTCTTGTTAGTTTTTACGATCATCTACGCTGTGCTGCTTAAAACCAAGATCTTAGGCGATCGTAAGAATTTCAATGTTATCATCGCTTTGATTTTGGGGTTGCTCTTTGTCATCCCTCATATCCTCGGAACGTATCCCTTGGGCTATGATCCAGTACGAGTCCTTAACGAAACACTCCCCAGTATCTCTTTAGTTAGCGTTGCCGCCATTATGCTCTTGATTTTGTTAGGCATTTTTGGCAAGAATCTCGCGCAAGGCGCTGCTCCTCTGATCGCTGTTTTCGCCGTTGGTTTTGTGGCTTATATTTTTGGCGCTTCTTTTGGCTTATGGCGCGGTCCTTATGACCTTTTTAGCTGGTGGACGGCAGAAACAACAGAACTTATGGTCATCATACTTATCTTTGGCCTCGTGGTCTACTTTATTACTAAAGATCCGACAACTTCAACTGTTTCTGGAACTGCAAAAAATGTCTGGAAAGGCTTAGGAGGACTGCTCGAAGATATCGGGAAGAAGCATTAAAGCATTAAAAGATGGCCACCATCCTTGATCTTAGTCTGCTGGAAGGGATTAGCTTTATCTTCCCTTGGCTGTTGGTATTTGCCTTTGTTTTCGCCATTTTGCAAAAAACCAAAGTCATTGGAGAAAATAAAAGCATTAACGGGCTTATTGCTGTTGTTGCCGCCTTCACGATTCTATTATCAAAAGCTGCCATTGCCATTTTAAATTTTGTCATTCCCTGGTTTGCCGTCGCCATTATCTTTTTCATCTTGTTAGTATTACTTTATATGATCTTCGGCCACACGGATAAGTCCATTTTTGAATATGTCAAAGAAGACAAAGGCATCGGCTGGGCTCTTTTTGTCGTCGGCCTGCTTATTGTTATCGCCGGATTTGGCTCCGTCTTTGGACAGCAGTTAACATCACTTTCTTTTCCAGACGATGAACAAGTAACGATAGATGAACAAATCGGAGAAATTACGGTCACGAGAGGAGTTGGAACGCCGAGTCATAAACAGAATGTAATCGCGACTTTGTTTCATCCTAAAATTTTAGGATTCATTGTAATTTTTATTATTGCGATCTTCACCGTTAGTTTACTTTCGCAATCAGAAACGATTACCGGCGGACACTAAAAAACTATTTCTTTCCTTTCTTCATATCTTCTGTAATAAAAGACAATTCTTTCACATTTTCCACAAACTGTGGCACGACATCCTTAAAAATTTTTCCCACCGCCTTTAACTCCGTATCAACGCCGGTCATTCTGGTATCATAATCTTCTAACTTCCCGAGCACGCCTTGATGTAAGATTTGAAAATCTTCTTTTAATTTCCCTAATTCATTTGTTAATTTTCGCTGCTCTTCCTCAAATTTCTCTTTCCATTCAATGATTTTCTTTACTTCTCCTAATAATTCATCCCATTTCTCATCAATCATACCTTCGACAATTTCTTCCACTCTCTCATAAATATTACTCACATCAGGGGAATTCATCATCTCAGAAGATCCGCCATAAGACCCGCCGCTGAGCATCTGCATCTTAGTTCCTTGACGGCCTGGAGGCATAGGTGGTGAACTGGGAGCGACAAGACTTTCTTCCTCAACATCTCCACCGTCTAATTGCATCAAAGCTTGATGAATTTGGTCAGCTTTATAACCCTTTCGAGATAATTCCTCCATAATAACACCATCTGTCAATCCTTCTTCACGCAATTGGGCTACTTCAGTCGTCAAATTTCCCATTTGATTTTGTTGAAATAACGGCGTAATGCAGCATCACCTTTTTTAGGAAAGGAAGGAGAAAGGTCTATTTATTCTTTTTGTTATTTTAGTTGCGGACAAAAGTGGGTTCTAGGTTTTTCCGCAACTAAAGTTTGCCAGACCTAACAATTTTAGGAGTTATTTATGTCTGGCATTATTTTCTGATTCTTTATTCATTTGCAGACTTTGCACCTTGCGATCCACCATCCGCTCAAGATCTCGTTGCGTGACAAAGTTTAAGGGATTCCAGAAGTCAATGTATTTTTTTATGGTGGCCACTTCTTCAACGCCAGCCGTTCTTTTCAGTTCACCAATAATCAGATCTATTTTTTGCAAGGCCTGAGTTTGTTCCCTTTTTAACTCCAAGGCATCTTCAGAAAAAGTTTTCATTTCCTGCTTCAGTTGACTATTTTTTCTGCTCAAATCATTCTTTAAGACATTTATTTCCCGATTAAGGTTATTAACTTTTCCTTCCAATCCTTTTAGCCACACGTACATTTTTGCCTGATCAAACCCCACCTCCGGCTTCAAATCTTCATTCTTCGCCATATCTCAGTTTAAGATTAGTAAGTATAATAATTTTTGTAAGGATGAGAAAGTAGTGAAACCGTGACCAAACGACAGCGATATTTTCTACAGAGCCAGAGAAACCCCAAAAATACAACCAACTACAGAAAATATAATAAACTCTCTTTCTACTATTACCTAAAACAGACAAAAAGAGGAAAAAGATGTTAGACCACGCCAAAGCTTGCTTTGAGTACGAAACCTATCATGAGGGAGAAAATAAAATCATTAAAATTTATGCCGAGCGCTGTTCTTTCCCCCCGTCTATTGAATATAATGAAGTATGCATGTCCAAGGTTATTGACGTTCTGTTGCAAAATACAGGCGTCAATATTATCATTATCTCCCAGTTGAGGGAATATGAATATGACGTCTCACAGACAGAACTCCTTCAAGAACTAGCGCGTATTTTCAGAAAAATTAACCACGATGAGAGGTATCAATATTCCCATTTGGTCATTGATCCGCAGCATGAGCGATATCTTCGTGGCAGCTTTACCCAGTTCCAAAGGTTAACGTCAAAACGGCTTAAAGAAGATCCCCTGGCGGCCTTTGTGGAACTAAAACGTATGGAACGAAGAGAAAAGCTCAAGTTAGAAAACATTCTTGATTCACGACATAAAAAAAGCCAGGAACTGTTTGTTATGGCGTTACAGCAAGTAATCCTGGATCTCGAAAATACCCGCCTTATTAAGCTTCTTATGCCTCATTCTCAAGATTATGAATTAGGAAAACGGGAGATCTACAGTAATATTTTCCATCCCACCACTCGCCCAGATTTCATGTACACCAAATTAGTATCAGAATTTCCCGACGGTGAATTATTGGAAAGTTATGAATTTACCATTGACAATAATTCGTCGCAAGTAAACATTTTTGCTTTTGATAACGATGTTAAAACTCTTTACCATATTACTCCTCCTGAATTTCAGTTTGAAGAAGAGGTGTATCAAATTCTTGATGATGTCAAAAGGATTATGTCTGAACATAAGCCCACCAAGGATGAATTTGTTGATCCTGAACGGATGCGGGAAGTTTTCTTTAACATCGGCCGTGACCTTATTAATGATATTGTCCAGCAGCGGAAACTAAAACTGACAGAAGAACAAATGGACCAACTGGCACAAGCGTTGCTTCGTTACACTGTAGGTTTTGGATTGATTGAACTCCTTCTCGCTGATCCCAAAGTTCAGGATGTAAACATTAATTCACCTAATGGGGAACTGCCCATTTTCATTGTCCATCAAGATTATGGTGAATGCTATACCAACATTTATCCAACGCATTTGGAAGTGGAAAGCTGGGCCACGAAACTACGGCTTATCTCTGGCAGGCCTCTAGATGAAGCAAATCCTATCCTTGACACGGAATTAAAAGTGAAAGGATTTAGCTCCAGGGTTTCTGCTCTTACTGCTCCTTTAAGCCCTTTGGGGTTAGCGTTCAGCTTCCGCCGCCATCGTGATTATCCTTGGACCTTTCCTTTATACTTGCAACCAAAAGTGCGAATGTTTAACCCTCTTGCCGCAGGCTTGCTGAGCTTCCTTATTATGAATAATGCTACCTTGCTGGTGGCCGGAACACGCTCCAGTGGAAAAAGCAGCTTATTGGGAAGTTTTCTTACTGAAATGTCCCGCCGGTCGAGAATTATAACCATTGAAGACACCTTCGAACTGCCACAAGAATCAATGCGTAAACTGGGATATAACCTTGAAGCCCTCAAAGTAGCTTCAGCACTTTCTACGCAAAGTTCTGAAGTAGAGCCGTCTATTGGCATTCGCTCTACTCTGCGTCTAGGAGATTCAGCCATTTTTGTAGGCGAAGTTCGTTCCAAAGAAGCTATAGCTTTATTTGAAGCGATGCGTGTTGGAGCCGCCGCCAACGTTGTGGCGGGAACTATTCACGCTGATTCTCCCTATGGAGTATATGACCGGGTTGTAAACGACATTGGCGTTCCTAAAACTTCATTTAAAGCTATTGACATTATCGTTATCGTGAACCCCGTTATCTCTGGTCTTAAAAAGTTCAAAAGAATATTACGCATTACAGAAGTGCGCAAAGAATGGGACGAAGATCCGCTGAAAGAAGGAGCTTTTGTCGACTTAATGGTCTATAATCCAAAAACAGACGAGTTAGAAGTAACAGACGATTTAATTAACGGTAATTCTGAAATTCTGAAACGCATGGCCGGGAGGATTAAAGAATTTGCCGGCGATTGGGACGCCGTTTGGAATAACATTGAGCTTCGGGGGAAGTGCAAACAGGCTGTGATGGAAGAGTTTGTCAATATAAATAATCCTGAAATGCTGGAAGCCGAATTTATTATTCAGTGCAATGAAAAATTCCAACTAATTTCCGACAAAGTTAAAGATAAAGCCGGCCATCTTGACAGTGACCTGATTTATTTTGAATATCGAGAATGGCTGCGGAAGGAAGCCAAGAAATGGAAGAAATAATAAAATTGCTAAATAGGTTGTAACTTCTCTTAATTCACTCAAAACAAATCTGGCATCTTTCTAACCCTTTTTCGACACCCATGTGGATTTTACAAATAGCTTTTGTTCTCTTTACATACGCGCTGATTTTCTGAATTTGCTGATAAGCACTTTCTTTATCCTTCACTTTCATCGCCGCTTCTGCAATAAATTCTTTAATTTCTTTTGGCAAGAAAACTTCCTTGGCCCTTTTTTCATTGAGATATTGAGAAACAGCTGACTCTGTAAGATTCAAAAGTAAAGCGGTCTCTTTCTGAGATTTTCCTTGGTTTTTTAATGCAATCACCAGTTCTTTTCGTATCGCCGGAAGCACATACCACATTTCAATTTCCTGAGGATATTTTCCTGGAAGAGTCATTTTTAAGCATAAAGCGAAAAGAAGTTAAAAAAGTATCTGTTGAAATCTTTTCATTTCCATTGCTAAAAGCTATTTGGCTGTATCAAAGATGGAAATAGCAAGTAAAAGAGCTCTGGAAGAATTAGAGAAAAATTCTAAAAAGGGGTTACACTCCCAGCATCTCACGTAATTCTTCTGTCGGCTTCCATGGCGGATCAAACGTTACTTCCATAACTACTTCTGAAACTCCTCTTTCTTTAATCATCTCTCTTAAAGTATCAATCATTTCCGGCCCATATGGACAGAAAGGAGAGGTAAACGTTAACAAAACAAATACTTTCTTCTCATCGACTTTTAAATCATAAATTAATCCCAAGGTCCAGACGTCTATCCCTAATTCCGGATCGCAATATTTCTTGAATACTTCTTCAATTAACTGTTCTCGTGTAACCATTTTTATGAAACCGTTTCTTGTTTGTTGATAAAGCTGTCAAATCCACTTTTTTCAATGCGCTGAGCCAGTTCATAGCCGCCATGAGCTTTTATTTTCCCTTGCACTAAGATAAGAACTTCATCCGGCTGAAGATATTTTAAGAACTGGTTATAGTGAGTAATGACGATGATAGCCATTTCTTTCTGCTTCCGTGCTTCCTGGATTCCTTGAGCCACAATTTTAAGGGCATCAACATCTAAGCCCGAATCTGTTTCGTCAAGTAAAGCATAAGATGGTTTGAGCAGAAGCAACTGCAACATCTCTAACCGTTTTTTTTCTCCTCCTGAAAACCCCGCATTTAAATCACGCTTGCCCAAAGTAGGGTCAATCTTCAATATCGCCATTTTTTCTTTAAGCAAAGCATGAAACTCCATGACAGAATATTTTTTTCCCTGAAGATTATTTACCGCGGTGCGCAAGAAACTGCTTAGGGACAACCCTGGAACTTCTACAGGATATTGAAACGATAGAAATAAGCCCGCTTTTGCTCTCAGATGCGCCTTTTCATGAGTGATATCCTTCCCATTAAGAAGAATAGTTCCCTGAATTATTCCATACTTTGGATGACCCATAATCGCATATGCCAAAGTTGACTTGCCGCTTCCATTCGGACCCATTAAGGTATAGATTTTTCCTGGATGAAAAGTAGCGGTAAACCCTTTAATAATTTCCTGTCCATTCCTTTCCACATGTAAATCTTTAATTTCTAAGACCATTTTTTAACGCTCCATGCACGGCTTTCAATGAAAGAAATGCACACGTATAACGGGTATGACTTATAGGAATTCCTAAAAGAGAAAAGATCTTATTCAGTGTAAAATTTTGTACCATTTGAACCGGTTTCCCTTTCATTTCTTCTGTAAGTAAAGAGAGAGAAGCCTGACTAATCACACAGCCATTGCCCATAAAAGAAACATTTTGTATCTTTTCATTTTCGACGTTCAAATAAAGAGTAACCACGTCCCCGCAAACCGGATTAACCTCGCGACAGGAATGAGTGTACTCCTTGAGAATCCCTTTATTTCGTGGTTCTTTATAATGGTCCAAAACATTTTCTTTATAAATCTCCTGCTTTTCTGTGAGTTCTCCAAAAACAATTTGGTTCTTATCAACATTTCTCAGAGAGACATTTTCCATCTTGGAATTAAGTAAATTATGCAACGCCGAGATGAGTTTGTCAACATCTTCCAGAGTATTATAAAAATAAAAAGAGGCGCGCACTGTTCCATTAATGCCTAACGTCTTCATTAAAGGCATGGCGCAATGATGCCCCGCCCTGACCGCAATATTGTGTTTATCAAGAAAATCACCCACATCATGAGGATGCATTTTGTCAACCGTGAAAGAAAAAACCGGGATTCTTTCATTAGCGATAACAGGTCCGATAATGCGGACCTTCGGCAATAAGGATAGTTTCTGTAAGGCATATGCCATAAGTTCTCTCCCTTGTTCTTGGATTTTCTCCATACCTATATTATTCAAGTAATCTATTGCCGCTCGTAACCCTACGGCTCCGGCAATATTTGGTGTTCCAGCTTCAAATTTCGCCGGAAGATCAGCCCAGGTTGCGTGCCATTTTGTAACTTCTTTAATCATCCCGCCGCCAAATTCAACCGGATCAAGATTCTGTAAGAGTCCTTTCTTCCCGTAAAGTACTCCAATTCCTGTCGGGCCGCACATTTTATGCCCGGAAAAAGCAAAAAAATCGCAACCAAGATCTTTAACGTTTATTTTCAGATGAGGTGCAGATTGAGCGCCATCAACAATCAGCAAAGCCCCGACATCATGTGCCAGCGAAGCTAATTCCCGTACTGGATTAATTGTTCCGAGAACATTAGATACATGAGTTACGGCAACAATTCTTGTTTTAGAATTTATCATCTGCCGAGCTTCCTTCATATCCAATGTATAGCCAGAAGTGAGAGGAATGTATTTCAAACCACATTTCTTTTCTTTGGCAATTTGCTGCCAGGGGATAATATTGCTATGATGTTCCATTTCTGTCAGAACAATTTCATCATCTTCTCGCAATTTTCTTCCCAGCATTCTAGCAATAAGATTCAAACTTTGCGTTGTTCCGGAAGTAAAGACAATTTCTTCGGCCTCTGCGCCGATAAAATCAGCCACCGCTTCATGTGCTTTTTGATACTCCATGGTTGCTTTCTGTGAAAGAAAATGAATTCCCCGGTGAACGTTAGAATTAGTATTCTTATAAAAATCAACCAGAGCATTAATAACTGAGAGTGGCTTTTGCGTGGTAGCACTATTATCTAAATAAACTAAATTTGGATGTTCATGTAAAAGAGGAAAATCTTCTTTATTCATTTTATTTTAGGATTTATTTTTGTCGATCCAATTTCTAAAAATTTCTTTGATCTCAGCTAAATGTTCCATTTCCTGAAATGTATGAGGGGCGTTTTTAATAAGATGTAATTCTTTTTTTCTGGAGATAGCATCAAATAATATTTGTTGATGTTCAAGCGGAGTAGAATCGTCCTGATCTCCAACTATAAGTAAAACGGGCATTGTAAGCTTATCAATATTATTTAAAACATCATATTTTAGCCTATCTTCCATATGAGACCATTTAAGTTTCTTAATTGCCCTTTGTCGTGAGGTACTCTTCTCTATCCTCCAACCATTTTCTTTCCAGATCTTTAAAATCTCATTCTTTTTGTATTTTGGAGATTCTAAACTTAATTTTCCGGAAACAACAGTAGATATAGGAGCTATGGCTTTGACTTTATCAGGAAATTTTTCTGCAAATAAGATTATAGAAAGTCCGCCTAAACTATGCCCTGCTAACCAAAACGGCTCCGTATACCAATCTTGAGTTGATGACCAGGAGATGACATCTTCCAAATCTTCAAAATAATTAGTAGTAGTTGCATTTTCGTATTTACCATCGCTCTCTCCAAAAGCATTAGTGGCATCGAAACGAACAACAGTAAAACCTTCTTCTTTGAAAGCATCAGCAAATGTTTTAATATGATCTTGTTCTTTATATCCTCCTAATCCGTGTGTAACAAAAACAAGCCCTTGTTGATTTTTCTGAGATCTATCAACTAAGGCGACGATACGCTGTCCTTTTCGATTTTTGAAATGTATTTTTCCCATGTTCACAAACACCTAAGAAACCATTCAATGCCCTTCCATCTCTAACTCTATTAACTTGTTTAACTCGACGGCATATTCCAGTGGCAAGGCTTTTGTCAATGGTCCGACAAATCCTGAAACAATCATTTTGACCGCCTCATTTTCACTCAAACCTCGGCTCATAAGATAAAAGATTTCTTCATCGCCGATCCTGCCAACGGTTGCTTCATGCGCCACATTTACTTCAGAATTCTTAATTTGCAAAACCGGAATAGCATCAGAGCGCGACGTTTTATCTAAGATTAACCCATTACATCTCATAAAAGCGTTACAATTCTGCGCCGTAGGAGCAACATGAATTAAACCGCGGTATGTTGCGATTCCTCCATCTTTAGAAATGCTCTTGGCATCAATAGTCGAAGAAGTATTTGGCGCCGCATGAAAAACTTTACTACCCGTATCATGATGCTGGCCTTTCCCCGCAAAGGCAATGCCGACGCTATCGCTTGATGCCCCCTCTCCGACAAGGACGGAACAAGGATACAACATCGTTATAGCACTTCCTACATTGCCATTGAGCCACTTCATATGCCCGTCTTTCTGCACAATGGCCCGTTTCGTATTAAGATTATACACATTTTTACTCCAGTTTTCAATGGAAGAATAAGTCATTTTTGCTCCTTCGAGGACAAAAATTTCAACACATCCCGCATGCAATGAATTTTCACTATACCGAGGCGAGGAACAGCCTTCAATGTAATGCAGCTCTGCCCCTTCATCAACGATAATAAGGGTATGCTCAAATTGTCCACCTTTTTGTGCATTCATTCTAAAATAGGCTTGGAGCGGCAAATCTACTTTCACCCCTTTTGGCACATAAATGAATGTGCCTCCGCTCCAGACGGCAGCATGTAACATCGCAAACTTATGATCGGTTAGGGGAACACATTTCGTCATGAAATATTTTTTCACCATCTCTGGATACTTTTGTACAGCTGCATCCATATTCTCAAAAATAACCCCTATCTCTTTCAGCTTTTTATGTAAATTATGATACACGACGCCGGAATCATACTGTGCTCCAACTCCAGCCAGAACACTTTTCTCTGCTTCAGGAATTCCTAAACGGTCAAACGTTCTTTTAATTTCTTCTGGAACTTTTTCCCAGGTATCCGATTCTTTCGCATTAGGATCAACAAAATAAACAATATCATTCAAATCTAAATCTTGTAAATTGGGCCCAAAAGCAGGAAGCGCCGTTTTTTGAAAATGCTCTAACCCTTTCAACCGCTTTTGTAACATCCATTCAGGCTCATTTTTTGTTGTAGAAATTAACCTTACAACTTCTTCATTTATACCAGGAGGAGCGATAAATCGCGCTTTATGAGCATCGGCTTCTTCATAGATATCTCTTTTAATCTCAATTTGTGGTACTACTTTCTCTTGCATTTGAACTGCTTTCACCATAAACTTAACGATTGTGAAGTTTCTTTAAAAAGATTACGGGAAAAAACATAAGTAAAAAAAACAAATGAAACTCCCAATCGCAGCAGAGCTGCGGGGTATTAACCGAGATGGGAATAAAATCTAAAAGCTAAACGGATGATGTAATTCTATTGCTTGATTTCTTCCTGGCCCTGTGCCAATGATATGGACTGGGCAATGAACAAAGTCTTCTATTCTTCTTACATAGGACTGCGCTCCTCCTGGCAATTCCACAAATATGCTTGCTCGTGTCACAGCTCTACTGTCCCATCCAGAAAGACATTCATAGACCGGAATAGCCCCCTGTAAACGAAATTCTGGAAATTTAGAAACAGTTTGATCTTCAAGCGAATAACCAACCACAACTTTTACTTCAGGCAAATCACCCAAACAATCAAGTTTCGTTATGGCCAATCCATTAATACCATTCTTTTCGACTGCATCCTTCAATGCCACTAAATCTAACCATCCTGTTCTTCGAGGCCTTCCCGTAGTGGCGCCAAATTCTCCTGCTGCCGCCATAAAGTACATTCCTAAGAGATGATTTAACCTCGTTTGTTTTCTTTCACCAGAACCTAAAATGGTAGCCAAACGTTCAGGGAGAGGATCAACAGTTTGTCCTTGCACATACTTTTCCGCATCAGATAAATGCTGCATCACGTAAGCGTAATCTTCAGGTAAACTAAATTGTGCTGCCCACTTCTTTCGTATCACGTTCTGTGTTTTTGAATCATGGGCCTCAAATTCTTCAGCTGTTATGCCTTCTTTTTCATAGATAAATTTCATCACTTCTTCTTTCTGCCATCGCTCCTGGACTAATTGGGATGGAAAAGCACCATCGCCGACTCTCGTCATGACCGCTTTGACGACACCAGTAACATGCGACACCAGACGAGGATCTATTCCCAGCCCAGCAGCGATGCCAGCAATTCCCGGATTTGACGACGTTACATGAGGATAAGTGCCAAAATCCGGGTCTAGAAGATGTCCTTGAGCTCCTTCCAATAAAATATTCTTTCCCTGCTGATAAGCATCAAGGACCAGGTCCGTTACATTAGCAAAAATTTTTTCTAATTTTCTAATGAAGCCTGCAAGTTCCATAAAAACCTGCTCACCAGAACCAGCATAACTCCAATGTTCAATCTGCTTTTCCAATTGTCGTCGTGCCTGTTCAGGATTAAAAAGAAAATCACCACAGCGTACACCTCGTTTTCCAGCTCTGTCCTCATGACAGGGCCCAATTCCATTACGAGTTGAACCAACGCCACTCCCTCGTTGCTCTCGTTGAATATCAGCAGCAATCTGCATCGGTGTAACAACATGAGCTCGTAAATCAACTTTAAGACGACTTTCTAAAGTATAAACACCAGATAATGATTCAATTTCTTGTATTAACGCTTCAGGAGAGATGACCACGCCTTGCCCTAAAGCAACTCCTGCCTGAGGATGCATAGCTCCGGAAGGAATTAAATGCAAAATTTTCTTTTCATTACCAACGACAATGGTATGTCCCGCATTGTTTCCTCCTTGATAACGTACCACCCAGTGTGCTTGTTGGCCATACCGATCCACGACTTTGCCTTTTCCCTCGTCTCCCCATTGAGTTCCTATAACAGCTACGATCGACATAATCTTTACCTCTCATAATTTGGGGCAGGTTGAATCTTCAGCAAGTCATGGGGATGTGATTCCCGCTGTCCAGCGCCTGTTAAACGCAAGAAACGCGCTTTCTGAATCAATTCTTCTACATTCCTTGCTCCGACGTAACCCATTCCACTTCGCAATCCGCCAACACATTGATGTACCACCATTTCCACTGGTCCTTTATACTCAACAAAACCTTCAATTCCCTCAGGCACTAATTTACCTGCAGGAACATCTCCTTGTCGATACCGTTCTCGAGAACTTCTGTACGCTTTCATAGCTCCAATTGAACCCATACCCCTATACACTTTCACTTGCCGCCCTTCCATTAAAAGAACTTCTCCTGGACATTCATTTGTTCCGGCAAGTTTATTTCCCAACATTACCGAATACGCTCCAGCTCCCATCGCAATCGTAATATCTCCTGTATGTGTAATTCCTCCATCAGCGCAAACAGGAATGTTATGTCTTTTCGCTTCGAGACTGCACCAGTAAACGGCCGTCACTTGAGGTGTGCCAATACCCGCAACATCGCGAGTTGTACAAATAGATCCTGGGCCTTGCCCAACTTTTATCCCATCAGCGCCAGCATATGCTAATCTTCGAACCGAGGGTGGCGAAGAAACATTTCCTACGACGACTTCAAGAGAAGAATATTGCTCTTTAATTTCTCTCAGCGTATCTATAACTGATTTAGAATCAGCATGAGCCGTGTCGATAACGACAACATCTATTTGTAACGGAACTAACTTTTCAAGTCGCGCCAAAGCATCATCACAGACGCCGATAGCTGCTCCGACACGCAATCTACCTTGGTTATCGATATTATATCTAGAAGATTCACCAGAAACAATTCTTTTGACGTCGCTGAAAACATACATTCCTTGTAAAGTGCCATCGTTTCTTAGGACAGGTAAAACTTTTTTCTTGCTCTCCATCATTATTTCATAAGCACGCTGTACATCAACGTTATCAGTTTCGTCCACTTTTACTAAATTACTGAAGGGAGTCATTACCGTCGCTGCTAAAAGTGATTGGTCTCGACAAAAATCAAAATCATTTTGCGTGAGAATTCCCACTAACTTTCCTTCTGAATTTATAACCGGGAAAGTATGGAAACGATACCATTTTTCCTCTCGCCTTCGAAGAATTACGTCGATAGTATCGGTATCTCTTACTTCAATAGGCTTATGAATTAAGCCATGTAAATGGTATTTCACTCGAGCTACTTCTGCCGCTTGTTGCTCTGGTGTAAGATTTTTATGAATAATTCCCAGCCCGCCTAATTTAGCCATGGCGATCGCCATACGATGTTCTGTGACCTTATCCATCGCTGCACTGACGAGGGGAATCTTTAATTGAATCCCCCGTGAGAAAAAAGAAGTAATATCAACATCAGCCGGCATGATCTCAGAATGATCTGTTTCTAAGCGTACATCATCAAAAGCAAGAGCAAGGCCCTGTTTTCTCATCTCCTCAAAGAATTCAGTTTTTGCAAGTCCAATTGTCTCCATCATTTTAGAAAATGTATGAAATATCTTCCTCCCAATTATCTCAGCTATTATATCCTACAAATTCAAGAGCTGGTCCTTCATAAGGTTTGTGCAACGTCGTGCGTAGGACTGTTTCTCCTTCACGTGCTTTAGCCACTTCGCCTACAATTTGAGCCTTATTCTCGCTTCTTTTATTAATTAATCTTACCATGCCTTCTGCGATTTCCAACGAAGGAACGACATAGGCAAATCCCATCCCCATGTTCTGCTTTTTATAAGCTGTTTGGGGATCCCAATGAGACTCTTGAACGAGAAGTTTGTGAATGGGCAATGGGTCTAGAGGATCAGTTATCTCAAAAGAAACCCCCTTACCAGCTCGATTAAAATTATGCAGCCCGTTTCCCGTTATATTAATTCCATAAATATCACAGTTAGAAAATTGCCGACCGATCAAAGCTGCCTCAACAGTATAAAGTGCCGTTGCTTCCAGCATGGCTTTGAGAATTGTTCTGCCTTGAAGAAGTTCTGGTTTATCATGTAAAGAAAAACGTCCTTGATACTGAGCTTTCCATTCTTCCCGTGGTTCAATATCGGGAGTAAGTAACACATGCCGCGCGGCGGTATAACCATTACTGTGCATACCGGTGGATGAAACCCCGACTATAACATGCCCTGGTTGAGGACGCAAAAATGGAACAAGAGATTTCTCAATATAACCAACGAGGGAAACACCAACATCCCACCCTTTCCCTGCAACACCTAAAGAGATCATTTCATCTAAAGAGGCCGTTTCTATTTTTCCAATATTGACGTCCCATGGTGCGTTAGGGATACGAATAGCCGTCAGAGCATCGACAAAACCGGACATTATTTCTCCCATATGCTCTTGTTCAACTCCCCCTTGAACCGCAAAATAAAGATTTACTTCAGAAGGAAAGGCACGAATAAGAGTAGCCATATCATTTGCATTCATGGCAAGGCCATCTCTTCCCATAGTGCGATAATTCCCACTCCAGGCGCTGAGAAAAAGTTTCGTGCCAATGCCATCAACACAATGTGCCACAAAATGATCTTTCAGGGCGGGATGAGACTTAACTTCAGCAAAAAAACCTTTCGTCTCAGATCGTGATCTATTAAATAACCAAGGAGCCTTAGCTAAAGCGGTTTTACCATCACGAATGGCAACTTCTTCTCTTCTTTCATAATCCGCGGCATCATAACCCATAAATATCTGGGTTGGAATAAACAGATTTATATGCATTTATATTGCTTAAAACACAGGTCAAATTTTCTATACAGAGATCTTCCTGTTTTAAGTCAATTTTCCAACTATGCCCCACTTGGTAAAGCCTTGGGGGGGTTGCCATCGACTCACTTTTTTGCTTTAAGAATAGTAGTGCGGGAACCTTCCCGGATGGCACAACCCCTCCCGCAATAGACTTGTTTTTTGATACGATCGTTCGTGTAATGATGGCAACCTTCCTTTACCCAGTGGATACTTAAGAACTTTACTTAACACCTCCGCTATCTTTTTAAAGACTCTTGCTTTCTCTTCATCAGTAAAAAGAGGCTTTAGAGATGGAAGACGATGAACATCAAGAATTAATTGAAAAATATAAACAAAAAATTAAGGAAGAATTTGGCGATCTGCCCGCCTTCGAAAAAAAGATCTCTTCTAAAGAATACACTGATTTCAAACGCGAATTGTATCCGTATTAAAATTAAAAACAGATCCTAAAAAGTCCGCCAAAACACAAGAAGCTCTGGATGCCAGTCACTTGAATTGCACCCCTTCCGGTGTTCTTTCTTTTTCGATCCTCGCCGGGTTAATTGTCGCCATTCTTGGCTCATTCATTTTTTTCAGCATACCTATTCTTCTCGGAGTAGAAAAACCACTGTTTTTTCTCATCTTTTTTTGCCTTGGCGCCGGCCTGCTTATGATTCCTGCCCTGCAGCGTTTTCCTCTTTTCCTCGCCAATAAATGGCGCATTAAGGCTTCCAACCAAATGATCCAGAGCATTTTCTACCTCGTTACTTACATGCGCCATACCTCCAACCTCGAGAGAGCTATCGAGTTTGCTGCAGAACATCTCGATCCCCCAATTTCTCTTGACTTTCGCAAACTTCTCTGGGACGTAGAAACACAAAAATTTAGCACCATTCGTGATTCTGCTGAATCTTACCTAGGGTACTGGAAAGATTGGAACAAAGAATTTGTGGAATCATTCCATCTTATTGAATCATCGTTATTTGAAGGTTCAGAAGAACGCCGTTTAGCCTTGCTTGATAAAGCTCTAGAAGTTATTCTCAATGGAACGTACGAAAATATGCTCCATTACGCCCATAATCTCAAAACACCGATGACAATGCTGAACATGCTGGGGATTATTCTCCCCATTTTGGGGCTAGTAATTCTTCCTTTGGTTGTCAGTTTCCTGAGCAGTGAAAGTTCTCCCATTATTATGATCATTTATATTAGTCTTCTTTACAATATTACCTTGCCTATTAGTGTTTTCTATCTCGGACAAACCATTCTTTCCAAGAGGCCTTCAGGATATGGCATTGAGGATCTTACAAAAAAAGCGGGATTTGAAAAGTTAAGTAAAGTTGTTATTCCCTTAGCTAAAAATATCAGCCTGGCCATCAATCCTTTATACTTTAGTCTCCTGGTCTTTGCGGTAACACTACTAATTGGCTTAAGTCCGCTCATTTTTCATACTCTCGATCCAACTTTCGAGATCCAATTACTCGATGGCAAGTTTAAATTTCTTGATTATGTCTGCCCAACAACTTCTCTTAACTGCAGCGCAGACGAACAAGTTGGACCGTATGGCATGATTTCATCTATTCTTTCACTGGTTCTTATTGCCGGGATTGGCTGTTCTGCCGGTTTATACTATTCCTTACGGTCAAAAAATGTGATTAAGATCCGACAGCAAACCAGAGCTTTGGAAGACGAATTTTCTTCCGCCCTTTTTCAATTGGGCAATAGGCTTGGTGATGGCCTGCCGGCAGAAATCGCTTTTGCCAAGATAGCACAAACTATGCAGGGAACGATCTCGGGAGATTTCTTTACCATCGTAGAGAGAAATATGACTAAACTGGGCATGGGATTAGAGGAAGCCATTTTTAACTCCAAAGTGGGGGCATTAGTAAACTTCCCTTCCAAAGTTATTGAATCCTCGATGAAAGTTCTTGTTGAGAGCAGTAAGAAAGGACCGCGCATTGCCGCGCAGGCTCTTCTCTCTATGGCCAATTATATTAAAGAAATCCACCGTGTTGAAGAGCGCTTAAAAGATCTCATGGAGGACATTATCTCTTCCATGAAATCACAAGTAAAATTTCTTACCCCCGCCATTGCCGGAATTGTCGTGGGAATAACATCGATGATTGCTACCATTTTAACCAAGCTTAGTGCCCAATTAGCACAATTTGCCAGCCGAGGTGAGCAAGTAGGAGCGTTTGGCGACTTGCTTGACATTTTTGGCATTGGCATTCCCACTTATTACTTTCAAATTGTCGTTGGCTTGTATGTTGTGCAGCTGGCTTACATTCTTACCATACTTAGCAATGGCATTGAAAATGGAGCCGACAAGTTAGGAGAACGCTATGAACTAGGAAAGAGTTTAATTAATGGAACGCTGCTGTACTGCTTTATTGCCGGAGCCGTAATGATTTTATTCAATTTATTTGCAGGAGCGATTATTAATAATGCTTTAAGACCTTAAAATAAGGACTCAATTTTACTGCTGTTCTAAATAAGGAAAAGTATTTCTTACCCTAAGTTCTGAAGGCGCTTCCATCGCTAGTCGTTCCAAATCAGAGATGAGAGGTTCAATTTTCCCTCGGTTTTCGCGTTTCGGACGGAGTGTCTCCCAGAGATGGAAAAAAAAGGAGTTTAAAAGAAGAGGAGGGAAAAAAGGAGAAAGGCGGCCAAACGAAGCGGTAAGAAAATCTTGTACATCAATCTCTGGCAATACACTAATGTAATTTTGAAGGATGTTTCTGCTCATACGACGAGAAAAAAGGTATTCTCCCGTCACTAATTCATGCACGAGTTGCCCGTAAGAGAAAATGTCTGTTCTTTCGTCTAAGGCTCCTCCCCGTGCTTGTTCCGGCGACTCATACTCAATAGTTCCAAATACCAGCCCTAAAGAAAATTCAACATTTTCGAAGAGGAGATTTTTTACATCAGGAGGCGCTTCAGGAGAGCAAGAATACCCTTGAAGAGGAAAACTGAAATCAAGATCAATAGTTACACCTCGTCCTTTTCGTTCCGCAAAAGCAAGTTCTTCTTTTAAATCAGAAATCGGGACGCACAATAGATTATTTGGCTTAACATCACGATGAGCAATACGCATTTTATGTAAATGAAGCAGCCCTCTTCCCGCTTCAGCGGCAAGGAGAATAGTGTCGTAGAGAGGTATGCCCCCGGTAAGAAGGTCATCAACATCTTTGCCTGGAAGCCATTTTGTAATAACTGTACCATACAAAGTATTATTCTTCAAGATAAAAGGAACATCATCAGATTCTGAAGAAGAATATGGCTGGACGAGATAGGCACAACTTTTAGTCTCGTGCATAAAGAAATTTTGCCGAAAGACACGCTGTAATTGAAACAAAGCTTGAGGATCCAAGACTTCTACGCTTCTAAATCCATCAACTTTAATTTCATTCCCACCGACATAAGAAACAGAAACTGTTCTTGGTGTCGCTGCAGCGAGATTTAGACTTTCCGTAATTTTTACTAATTTCAGTGCCGCATCAGGAGAAGCGCCAAGTGTCAAAGGACCATCAGAAGAACAAAAAGCCCGATAGAGGCTATTACCTGTACTCTTCCGCTCAACTCTCAGGGGCCTTCTCTCATCAAAATACAACTTTTGAGGAAATTCGATAACTGCCATTAGACTGAAAAAGTTAGTTTTATTTATAAATATTACTTTATAGTGACTACAGAATCGCCATTTTGAGGTCAAAGTCTAATAAGCCCATTTTCACTCTAATTTTAGAGTTGCAGCACAAGACTTTTAAATAAAACGCCATTTATCTATAAAAAACATAAAAATGAAAGCTTAATCAGTTTTCTTTTTTATGAAAATATTATTGGAGGGAAAAAATATGGGAGATTTTAACCGCGGCGGTGGACGCTTTTCTGGCGGCGGCCCGCGAAGAGATTTTGGACCACGAGAAATGCATGATGCAACGTGCTCAGACTGTGGAAAGGATTGTCAAGTGCCTTTTAAGCCTCAGGAAGGCAAGCCTGTGTTCTGCAGAGAATGTTACGCAAAAAGAAAGAAGTTTTAGTACGATTCTAAAATTATGCTTAAACATCTTTTCTTAGTTTTTCTTTTTTTTATTTGTTTTATTAAAGAAATTAGCATCTTCAGAGTTAACAATGCTTATTTATCCACAATTTTCAGAAGTCTAAGAGAACTACTCTTCTGAATATATACCTGCAAGTCGTTCCAAAAGTATTTCATATCTTTTAATTTGGGCTGCCGAGAATCTTTTTTTGTCATCCCATCGTAATTGTGAATCGAGGTATCCCACTAGATGATCTATTTGTTCCCTCTTTATAGGTTCGCTTAATTCAGTTCCCTGTGGCCTATATTTAGGCTTTACTAAATCTTCTAAGCTCGATAAATGTTCCTCGATTTGGAGTTCTATTGGCTCATGAGATGGAAAGGGCATTGTATTTTGAACACGATATCCTATTGCCCTACGTAATGATTCTAATCTACCATGCCCTATTTGCCTAAGTTTTGAATACAATCCCATCTTATATACAAATATTCTATGGTTTTTATACTTTTTCGATAAAACCACTAATATAATCCCGATACTGTTGCCAATGTGGATTTTGCTGTTTTTCAGAAGTCATCACTAAATAAATATTTTGTTAAATCTCCAATAATATAAAAACTTACCCTTCCACGACATATACATCAAAAACAGGCGGTCCTAATGAAACATCTTTTCCCGCTTCTTCTGGCAAGACATTTACGGTCCAAGTAGTGCGGACGCTATCGAGGCCATCACTAACGATAACACTCACTTTTTTTGTGCCAGGAGTAACAAAAACTCGTTCTACGGCCTTAGTGCCTTTAATCCTCGGCTCTCCCACGCCAAAAATCCAGCGATAAGATAAGGCATCTTGATCCAGATCAGCGACTTCCACTTGAAACAAAACCGGTTCATTTATCTGGGTATTAATGATCCTTGCTGGAGTTAAAGACTGGAATTGTGGTTTGCGGTTCACATCTTTCACCGTTATTTTCACGGGATGAATGACATTAAAGTCGGCATCAGAAGCAATAAACTCTATCCACAAAGAAGCTTCATCTTGGCTAAACCACCGATTGAAGGAAGGCAATTCACGCAAGATTCTTGCCACAATGCCCGCAGATTTATTTTCGACAAAATCGAAAGGCGGCGTCCAGGAGAAAATCCCCTCGCGGAACGATGCTCCAGGAAGTAAATTCGCCACCGTCAGATTTACCGTGGTGTTGTCAATGTCAGAAGCGGTAACTTTAATAACAAATTCTTCGCCTTCATTAACCAGCAGCTTCTCGTCAGAGACTTTCAAAGAAGGAGGTCTGTCAACATTTTGTACCTGAATAACGACTGGTTTCGTTTCGCTTAATTGCCCATCACTCGCTGTAAGATACGAAGTATACACCCCTGCATCATTATATGTTGTACGCCACTTTCCGGATCGTTTCCCTAATGGTGAGGTAAAAGTAAGACGCACCAGATCATTATCCGCATCATCAATACGAACACCAGAAAGAGAGACCGTTTCCGTTTCCCGCACCGTAAAATTTTCCACAATGTTGAAAACTGGCCGACGATTTACATTATGCACTATAAGTTCAACCTTCCGTTCAGTGCAAAGTTTCTTGCCACACGCTTCAACTCTTAAGTTCAGAGCATCTTTTTCTAAGAAAAATCGTTCCAGCCGCAGGGCATTGAGAATATTAGTCAGAATATTCTCCTTTCGCTTAATAGTATCAAAAGAAGGTGTCCAAATGAAAGTCTTATTTTTACTGTCAAGCCTGGCTTCTGCAGGCATATTATAAACAGAAATGTTCAGGCTGTCATTATCAGGGTCCTGAGCAAGAATAATGAAAGATATTTTTTCTCCTTCATTCGCAACAAGCTTTCCCGGCACTTCGAGCGTTGGAACTCTGTCAACATCCAAAACCATAACTTCAAAAATATCTTTAATTTCGAGTTCGCCATCTGATGCCTTAACCGTCAGGTTATAGGTTCCGGCATCGTTATACGTTGTCAACCACCGTCCTGCATCATTAAATGGTTTTTGAAAAATATAATTTAATTCATCGCCATCTGCATCCTTTCTGGGAAGGTCCAGAACGACTTCCTCTCCTTCATTAACAGTAACGGGGATGAGAGTTAATGCAGGGCGACGATTAACATTTTTTACCTCCACGTTCCATTGCTTTAAAGTAGTGTGAAAAGGATCGCTTACATTTAATTCTAAGAAATGTTTGCCGCTTGTATTGAAGTCAAAATAGATTTCTCCCTTTTCTACTTCAGCTATTTTCACGCCATCGAAAAGCCATTCATATTGAAGGAGATCTTCATCAAGAGCCTCGACAAAAAATTTAAGTGTTTCTCCTTCTTTAATAGGAACTATTGAATCGAGGGAAAAAGCATCTTTAATCATCGGAGGCTTATTAGTATCAAGAACTGTTATTTCTACTCTGGCAGGAACAGTAAATTCGCCGTCGGAAACAGTAAATTCTGCTAAGTGGAGCCCTTCATCATCATATGTCGTGTTCCACCTCCCTTCTTGGTTAAAAGGCTCTTTAAATTCAAATTTTAAAACGTCGCCATCAGGATCATCCACTATTTCCCGCAGATCAACCACTTGCGATTCTTTCATCATCAACAGCTTTTCTTTTATCACGGGAGGCTGGTTTTTATTACTGACAATTAACCGTACTTTCTCTTTAGATGTATCCTTGCCATCAGAGGCCAGAATTTCTATTTCATATTCCCCTTCATCATCATACGTTGTTTGCCACTCTCCCTTTTCATCTAATGGCTCAGAAAAGTTGAAAACCACGGCATCATAATCTAGGTCTATGGCTTTGGGGACAATTTTAACAAAATCAGTTTCCTGCACATGAAAGGTCCGTGTAGCCGCCAAGATCATAGGGATCAAAATTAGAAGAAAAACCAATCCTATCAGCACTTTTTGTCGTAGCTTTCTCATGCTTCCCAATCTCCTTAAGTAAAAAAAAGAAAAGAGACGAAACTTAGTTGCTTAGTTTCACATCAACAATTTCCGGTGGCTTGTTGACATCCTCAACGACAAGACGCACGCGCTTGCTTACACTCCCTTTCCCATCGCTTGCCGTAACCGTCACGACATAATCTCCATGATCTGTAAAGCTTGTTTCCCAAACCCCGCCATTGCCTACAGGATCACTGATGGTGAGATTAATTTTATCTTCATCAAGATCTGTGACTTGAGGTTTAATCATTACTACATCACCTTCTTTAACAGAGAGGTTTTCTGCAACATTCTTAATGACCGGAACTTGATTCACGTCAACAACCGTAAGTTTAAACGTTGCGGCGCTTTCCAACTCCCCATCACTGGCCGTAACCCGAAGATTATACTCTCCTGCACTGGTATGATCTGTTTCCCACATTCCATTTTTAAGCGGATCGGAGACAACAACAGTAACAGGATCTTTATTAGGATCTGTCACATTAGGCTGAAATTTTATCACCTGGCCTTCTTTTGCTGTTATATCGCTGAGAACTCCGATTTTTGGCGGAACATTTACTCGCTCTACAACAATTTTTATTTTCTTTTCTGTACTAAGCTTTCCATCTGTAGCCCGTAAGGTGACAACATACTCTCCGGCATCACCATAATTTGTTTTCCATTCTCCTTTCTCATTTAATGGTTTACTGAAAGTAAAAGTAATAGGATCATCATCAGGATCAACAATCTTGGGACTTAGTTTTATGAAATCATTCTCTTTCACAGAAAGAGTGAGAACACTTTCTTCTATCTCTTTTTCTTTATCGGCTTTTTCTATTTCCTTACTATTCCCACTATCCCCCCCATCTTGCAATTCAGGCAACGCAACTTCTTCAACAACAACACCTTCAACCCCATCAGAAACATTTTCAGACTTGTTTTCAGATACTACTTCTTTATCATCAATTTCTTCAGCACTTCCCTCCACAGCACCATTAGAATCTTGACCAGCTAATTCTTTTTCTATTTCCGCAATTTCATTCACTAAATCATTATCATCAGCGGAAGACTTCTGTAAATCATACGCTTTGTAATCTACACAACCCACAACAAAGATAATAAAAATTAAAGCTAGTAAACTCATCATCACTCTTTTCATAATTAATACACCCCCCCTCTGTAAAATTATAGTGAGTATTCCAGAATGACAACCCGTATTTAAAGATTTAGAGACAAAGAAATATATTGTTAGTAATTGATGTTAGAAAATTATCAATAAGATAATAGATATTATTGAGAAAATGACTTATACAGAACAATAATGACGAAGAAGTGCGGGAAGTAAACGCGCTAATCTTGCAAATTCAAAAATGTCGCGTGTTCGAGAACGGGGAAGAGGAAAAACATATTTCTTGAGCTCAGTAAAATCTCTTTCTTCAATTTTTTTTCTAATGATATCCGCATTACCACAAATCTTTAATAATGAATCTTCATTGACTATCAGAGCGAAATCCGGTTCTTCTTCAGTGCAATGAACAATTTCTGTAATTCGCCCCTCGGAATCATTACGCGACATATAACGAAGCATCTTTTCCTTTCTAGGAGACACGAATATTCCTACAGCATAAGATCTACGATTCCCTTTTAAGGCTCTTACAAGACCAGTATAAAAAGGAAAATCATTAAGCCCCTCTCGTACAAAATCTTTTTGTTCTTCCATTAACCGATCTATAGATTGATACCCTTGCAGTCGTTCGTACATATAACCGTCGAAGAAGGGCCTATTTAAAAAATATCTCCAAGAAATATAAGAATCAATTTGAGTACGCGGATCGTATCGCTTCGACAGGTTGTCTCAGACCATCAACGCTATACTGGTAAGGTTCGGATGGTATATGCATGGTACGCGTACCGCTTTCTTTAAAGCATCGGCCTGTGAGAAAAGAATAAAATGGCCCCGCCCAGATTTGAATTCCCCAAACTCTTGGCATTTCGTATGTCGTGGGACTTTATGCCCCACCAGAGTGACTTTTTATCAAACTTTTGCGTCGCCAAAAGTTTGCTGGGGACCTCACGATGTCAGTCCTTGGCATTATAAGATTTTACTCCGCCAAGATATCAGTCGTGCGCTCAAGCCAGGCTAAGCTACGAGGCCTTGCTCTAATTAAAAAAGGAATCATTTTTAAACATTACGCACTAAATTAGCAATCTCAAAGGAAAAAAGAGATAACTATGAATATTAGAGCCTATTTCAAATTTTGGAAAGAGAGCTGGAAATACAAAACTTCCCTCGCTGTAGAAAGATATAAATCTGTATATAACATCCCTTACGAAACACTTGCCAGAAAAGGAGTAAAGCTGCTTATTTTTGATGTTGACGACACCCTTACTGCATACCACGATCGTGTTGAAGAAAAAACACGAACTCTGCTAAAAGAACTGACAAAATCATTTCACGTGGCTTTGCTTTCCAACTGTACCGCAAAAAGAAGAGAAGAAATACAACAAATGCTTCCTGACGTCAATGTTTATATCTCCCAAGAAAATGACAAACCTGCACCACACAGCTTTCGTTCTATTATTGAACACTTTAAAGCTGCTGGAGAGAATACCGCCATGATTGGTGATAGGCTTATTGTTGATTTATGGGGCGCCTTGCAGGGAGGGATTAACCATCGCTTTCTCATTGAACCTTATTCTTTTTACTATGGGGGGGAAAAAGCGCCTGTATTCATTATTTTCCTTCGAGCATTGGAGAAAAAGCTTTTTCTGAGAACAAAATTGACATCCTCCTCACCCTAAAGGGTTGCCCTGCGGGGCAACTCCTCCGCTTCGCTACGGAGCGAGGATTCCCTATCTAGGAAGAAAAGCTCTGGCGTG
>JAGVYE010000037.1 GCA_018303445.1 Candidatus Woesearchaeota archaeon | reverse complement strand
TTTTTAAATGATGCACCGTCACCATATTCATGCAAGGCACGAACGATATGTTCTGGTTTTGTTCTCATTCTTTTGAATCCATCATCATGGACATACCATCTTTTACAATCGTGGCAGAAAAACTTTTGCTTTGAGCCAGAAGCATTGTGCCTCATCCCTTTTTTCGCGACATTATGTGATCCACACAGTTCACAAATAATCATATCAATCACCTTTTAAAATAGTGAAAGAAGAACTAATATTTAAAGATGACGTTTAGTAGACTTAATCCATTGACCCTAACCTTTAAAAACTAACTGCTAATTCTCTTCCTATGCTTTCCCCACAACAAATCGCCTTTCTCCGGGAAGAACTGGCGACGGCAAAAAATCCTCTCTTCTTTCATGATGGAGATGCCGATGGTTTATGTGCCTTTTTATTACTTTATAAAATTCATCGAGAAGGAAAAGAATTTCCGTTAACTTCTACCTTTAAAAATTTAGATGCTTCTTTTTGTCGGAAAGTTGAGGAGTTTAATCCTGATAAAATATTCGTGTTGGATATTCCAGTTGTAGAGCAGGAGTTTATAGATAAAGCAAAAAGACCGATTTTCTGGCTTGATCATCATATGCCTTTAGAGCGGCAGAATGTGCATTACTTTAATCCTCGCTTGAAAAATACAGAAGCTTATGTGCCCACGACACGAATGGCCTGGCAGGTTTCAGAGAGGGAAGATGATCTCTGGATTGCAACGGCGGGCTGCTTAGCAGATTATTCCATGCCGGATTTTATTGACAGGTTTATGGAAAAATATCCTTATTTATTGTCGAAGATGACGGATCTCCCTACCACTGTTTTTAAGATGCCCGTAAGCCAGCTCGTTAAATTCTTTTTTTTTATTCAAAAAGGGCCTAGTGGAGAAGTACGCAGGTCCCTTCGTGTTTTAGCGAAGATTCAAGGACCTGAGGAAATTCTCCTACAAACAACTTCCCCAGGAAAATTTCTCTGGAAGCGCTTTGAGAAAATTAACCAAAAATATGAGCAGTTATTGCAAATAGCACTAAAAGGAGTGTCGCGAAGTAAACTCTTACTTTTTTACTACACTGAGCAACAATGGTCTTTTACGGCAAATTTAGCCAATGAACTCTCTTCTTTATATCCGCAAAAAGTTATTCTTATCGTGCGTAAAAAGGGCGGGGAAATGAAGTGTAGTTTGCGAGGTAAAAACATTTTGACAGCTTTACAATCAGCCTTAGAAGGAATCGAAGGCCATGGCGGAGGACATCCCGATGCCTGTGGCGCGGTCATTAAAGAACAAGATTGGGAGAGATTTTTAGAACGTCTTAAAATAGAATTGAAGAATGCTTAAACTACTCTTATCGCTATCGGGAATTGGCGCGGGATATCTTTTAGGTGTTATTGCTCCAGAAGAAATTAGTTCTGGAAGGAAGTATTTTATGGTTTTAGAGAAAGTCATTCTCTCTATTCTTATAGTTACAACGGCATACTTCTTAAAAAAAAATGGATTGACAATAATGTTTCTTGTGATTTCCTTCCTCGGCATAGTTTTATTTCTTTTCTTTTTCTTAAGAAAAAGAAATTTTTATGTTTATTATTTCATTTATCCTTTAGTTGCGGTTTCTTATTTTTTTCTTCTACAAGAGCAGCAATTAATCTTGGCTTCACTTCTTTTCCTCTACGGATTGCCTCTAGGCACTTTACTCTATGAGCGAAAAAAACAAAAATCTTGAAGAAGCGATTAAAGAAAAAGTTACTCCTTTGTTAGAAGAATCCATGGAAAAAAACTGGGGTGTAAGCATTCCTAAACTAGAATCCGATATCACAGACAAATTAAAGAAGCCCTTGCTTGATATTTACATTTCATTACATAAAACTTATCCGGAAGCAAAACGGGCTTTTAAAGCGGAATTTCTCAAGAAGGAGCTCAAACTGCATCTTGGAAACGTTTCGCAACTAGCGAAAACTCTGGGCTTAGATCGTCGCAGTATTCATCGCACGATGAAGGATTTGGACATTGACAGGGATAAATTGCGGCAGGAAAAAAGTACTCCAGAAGAGTATCAAGAAATTATCATTGATCAAACTATTAGAGGGACGTTAGAAGAATATAAAGAAATTATCCTCCCTAATAAGATGGAGAAAATGTATGAAGATGTTCGTTCTCTTTCCAGAAATATTGCAAAAGTGATTCCACATCGCGAACTGCGGTGGAAAGAAGCGGAGCATGAATTTGAAAAAGTTTTTCTCACCTATGCTTTAAAAGCCAATGGCTGGAAAGTTTCTACGACGGCAAATAAGATAAATCTCAGAGTAGAAACGTTGCATCGAAAGGCGAAGAAGCTGGGATTGAGGAAGGACTGAACGCTATCCATCACAATCTTTATATAAAACGATAACCTTTGTTTGTCTGGCATGGCGATGATTCAAAAAGGCACAAGAAAAATTGAACTTCTTGATAATAGTCCTATTAAAGAAAAGTGTATGGAATTAGATGTTCCCTTTGGCTGTCAATCAGGATTATGCGGCACATGTAAGATTGATATCCTAGAAGGAGCAGAGAACTTAGATCGTTTAACGCCAGAAGAAGTAGATATGGGTGATCGTGATAAAAATCATCGTTTAGCATGTCAAGCAAGAATAAAATCAGGATTAGTTATCATTAGACCTGAAGGTGAGAGGTGAACCTATGGAAAGCAGTCTTGTCATTAATGGGCTAGCACCGCCATTTGAGGCAAAAGCTTATCATAAAGGGCAAATTACAACTGTAAAATTGTACCAATACAAAGGGAAATGGGTTGTCCTTTTTTTCTATCCAGCAGATTTTACGTTTATCTGTCCAACCGAATTGGGAGAAATGGCCGATCATTATGAAGAATTACAGAAACTGAACGTCGAAGTATTAAGTGTAAGTACGGATACGGTTTTCGTTCACAAGGCATGGCATGATGTCTCGGAAACAATACGAAAAATAGAGTTTCCCATGATTGCTGATACGGCAGCACAAATTTGTACTGCTTATGGAACAATTATCCCAATGGAAGGAATAAGTTTACGGGCTACTGTAATCATTGATCCTGATGGTGCTGTGAAAGCATTTGAAATTCAAGATAATAGTATTGGAAGAAGCGCGAAAGAATTAGTGCGAAAGATAAAAGCGGCGCAATTTGTCCGAGAACATGGTGGGGAAGTCTGCCCCGCAAGTTGGGAGCCTGGAAAGAAGACTTTGAAGCCGGGATTAGATTTAGTGGGAAAGATTTAGACGAACTCCACAATCTATTTAAATCTGAGAGTTATTTAAATAAAATTATCTCAATACTTGGAGGTGTCTCTTATGTCTGAAGAATTTATCTTGCCGGATCTGCCTTATGCCTATAACGCGCTCGAGCCCTATTATAGCGAGCAAATGCTTCGTTTGCATCATGATAAGCACCATGCAGGGTATGTTAATGGCTTAAATATGGCTTTAAAGAAGCTTAAAGAAGCTCGAGATACAGGAGATTATTCTCTGATTAAACATTGGGAACGCGAAATGGCTTTTCATGGTGCAGGTCACTGGTTTCATAGCTTGTTCTGGGAGAATATGCATCCAGGAAAAGAAGATAACAAACCTGGAAGGGGGGAATTATTCGATGCTATTCTGCGGTCTTTTGGCTCTTATGAAAAATTTCTTGCTCAATTTAAAGCAGCGACGATTGCTGTTGAAGGCTCTGGCTGGGGTGTATTAGCAAAAGATCCAGAAGGAAATCTCCACATCTTTGCCGTTGAAAATCACCAGAAAGTTTGGGTGCCTGGACTAGCGCCACTTTTAGTTTGTGATGTTTGGGAACATGCTTATTATCTCCAATATCAGAACAGACGACCTGAATGGGTTGACAATTTTATCAAATTAATTAATTGGAAAGATGTGGAGAAAAGGTATAAAAAAAAGTGAGTTTTCTTTATTTTTCAAAGCTACAAAGTGAGTTCTAGTTTCCTGTGTCTCCAGCAATATCCTTCATATTTGCCAATATTCAGGCATGCCGTTCCATCGCGGCATGAACCTTGACAAGAATCTGTAGTAAAGGAGTTAGAAAGCTTCATCATTATTTTTCTCAAAATGAAAGGATAAATATTTTCCTTACAATATTTTTATCAAAAAGTTAGATTTAAACATAAATTTGCAGAAGAAAGAGAATTATCCTCTCTTCTTTAGCAAGATTTATATGTATAGAAGTTTTACTAGACTTATTATGGCTGGTGTCATTCTCGATGCCAAAGACAAAAAAATTCTCTATGAACTAGATCTGAATGGCCGTGAATTTATCTCGACAATTGCCAAACGGGTAGGATTGAGTAAGGAAGTCGTTAATTATCGCATTAAACGGCTTCAAGAAAAGGGTGTTCTAGAGGGTTTTCATGCTATTATCAATCCTTCTAAAACTGGTTATCTCGTCTATAGGCTTCACATCAAGTATCAAAATGTGACCCCTGACAAGGAGAAAGAGCTTATCCAATATTTTAGTTCGCATCAAAATATCGGCTGGGTGACTGCTTATGAAGGTCTTTATGATATGGCAATATTGTACTGGGCGCGAGATGCCTATGAATTTAGGGAAAAATGCGATGAGCTTCTTTCTCAGTATGGAAAATATTTTCATACCACCAAGCAATCTATTATCTTGCAAATCCACGGATTTAAGCACAATTATCTTTTTAACTCTCATGATTACACAGAGGCAGTGGTCGGAGGAAAAGTAGAGCCTGCTCCTCTGGACGAGATTGATATGAAGATTCTTCATCTTCTGGCTGCGGATTGCCGCAGAACAACTCTGGAAATTGGTAAAGAACTGGGTTTGTCTCCTAATACGGTAAAATATAGAATCAAGAAGCTTATAGATAACAAAGTCATCGTCGGCTTTAGAACCATCATCAATGCTAATGTCCTCGGCTATCAGCATTACAAACTATTCATTCAATTTTATGAACACACAGAAAAAACAAGGCAGAAAATCATTAGTTATCTTAAAATTAGTCCTCATGTTATCTACGTCACGGAAGCATTGGGGCTCGCGGATCTGGAATTTGAAGCACAGGTTAAGGATATTGCACAACTTCATGAACTCATCCGTAACTTAAAATTACAATTTGGTTCTCTTATTCGCGACACGAGTTCGGCTCTGATCTTTAAAGAACATAGAATTAATTATTTACCTTCGATTTAGGAGAAGGAGGAGGTTATGGATTTTACTTGTTAACAAATGGTTTTCCTCAAGGAGTTATTAACTTATAGTTTGATAGCTGTCAGCTTAGCTGGATACGGCATTATAGATAGCAAGCTAGCTTGGATTAATGAGAACAGTCAACGTATTCAGGAGCATTCTGAGAGAGTTTGTTTGACGCAAGTTGGGGATACTCATTATTTTATGGAAACATTTCAAGTAAACGAAAAAGAAAGTATTGATTTAGTATGCGAACGTGGTGATCGTGCAGCTAAGTTAATTATTACGTATGTTCCTAAATCAGATTTAGAAAAAATGAACTGCGATCCAGAAGAGGATACACTAAATCAGAAAATAATTACTTCCACTGAATTTTTGAATTATTTCCTGTCAAAAACATTTAAAAATTAATGAAAGACATAAATTAGTTAGTAGTTATACTTGACATCTGTCTTTCAAACTTTAGTTGCGGAAAAACATATACATATAAAACACTTTTGTCCGCAACTAAATTAATAAAAAAGAGAGATTTTACAACGTTGAAATGGTTTTACAAATTATGAAAATTCTTTTGGAATGAGGATGCTCATGACCCGTTTTTTGTGAAAAACTTCCTCGTACATAAAACCTGCTCTCTCAAATTGTTCTATCGTCTCTGGTTGAAGAGTCGAACTTTCACCAACGCGGATTACTTGTCCTTTTGGAATTCTTATTTCTGTATTATCTTCATCAGAAAAGACGATCTCTCTCGTCGCCAGAAAGTAAAATTCAACTTTTTTTCCGTCTTCCCTGAGAAGAGGAAGATAGGTAGAGCAGTCATCTATCGCAAAAGCATCCCGATGGGTATTTAGTCGACTCGTAATATATAGCCAATGCATGTTCTCAGAACCAGGATCTTGGTAATAATCCATGTTTTTTTCTCTATCGCCTTCGATAAGAACAATTGTTGGAGAGATGGGAACGTTCATTTGTACTTGTTGTTGACGGTGTTCGCTAGTGACTTCTACAATCCTCTCTAATACGTCATCGGCGGCTTTTTCCAGATTGTAAAAAGTTCTTCCGAGAAGGGAAATAAGGAGTTGACGCTGAGGCGATTCAATGTGAAAGTCACTTCTGTATGAAAGTCTGGTTACATCTTTTAAATCAGCAGAGGCTTGTATTCCCTTTCTGTAACAATTCATAGCCGCTTTTCGGAGCATGGCGTAGCTTTTGTCAAAAAGGTAAAGATGGGGAGAATGAGAAAGCCTTCCTTGTTCTTGAAGCATTCGCACGAGTTCAATTTCTCCCCAGGCATCTCCGCAAGCTAAACCAGCAATTCCTATTTCTTTGCTGAAGACATAACCTTTTCTGATAAGGAAACCTGTAACTTTGTTTAAAAATCTGGACCGAGTATGCAGATCTTGAGCGCTTAGATATTGTTCTACTTGATCAATGTGGTCATACCAAGCTCCATTATCTTCTCCGATGTTTATTAAATCTGGTTGCAGATGAACATTAGAGAAAGCTTTGTTATAAGCCTCTTTAACATGAAGAGGTACTTCCTTTCTCTGGGAACGCTGTTCTTTTATAATGGCGGTCACCCTCCCTTTGTTTCTGCGCCGCGCGGTGTCTTCAAACATTGCTCGTGCGACATAACTTTCTAAGGCTCTTTGTTCTGCTACTTTAAGTGATTCTCCTGTTAAGTCTCTGTAAAGAAGAGTAGCAAACCACCCTAATTCTGCCGGGCTCAATCCATCACGCATATTATTAATCATACCATCGTAAATTATTTGGCGATAGTTTCCAGCAAAGTTTGAGGAATGGCTATAGATAATGGCATCAACATCAGAACCTACAGCTTCCATTCTGGCAATAAGCCCCCGCAATGTTCTTAACTGTGGGTCTACAGAAATTCTTCCTTCACTATAAGTACGTAAGACTCTGCGCTTATGTTGTAATACTCGTAAGGCTCTCTCTGCTTCGAATTTTTTGTTGCCAAATAATTGTCCGAGGGCTTCTTGGTCTTCCGTTACGAGAAGTCGGTTAAGATATTCTATGATTTCCTGCAGGTTTTGGAGATATTCTTCCCACATTTCTTGTTGAGGCAGAACAGTAATCGCCCGGTGGATAAACTGGTCAATATTTGCCGGGATTTTTCTTGGCAAAGAAAGTAAAGCTCCATACAGTTCCGGTGCTGCTTTGGGACATATATTGTAAATCGCGGCGCAGTGACTAAAAGCTCTGGCTGTTCCTGGCAATTGTTGTATATTTTCTGCCAACCTAGCCGTAAATGATCCATAAGATTCTTCTTCAGGGACGAAGCCGTTTACAACTTTGCGGAAAAAATCACGAGAATTTCTGGACATTTGTGATGCTGTGCTTAACGGTTTTACTGATTCGACAACGTCTAAAGGGAACCGTACACTGTTCTTTCTTGGATCTTCATTTCCAAACCAATTGCCAAAAATATCGTAAATCCATCGCGGGGGAGGTTCTTGTTTCTCAATTTTTTTCACACTATCTACAATTAATTGTAAGTTATAACTTCGTGTTAACCCCAAGGAAGGTTCTGCCTGTGTTAGAACCAAGAAACTTCCCGTGTTCTCAAAAGGATCAAAAACTTTAGCGGCAATCGCCTTGGTAAGAAAAGAATACACTAAAGAGTGAGCGTCACCATGTTCTTTTCCAAACTGTTGTAGAATTTTAATGGCTTTATCAGCTTCTTCTCTTTCCCATCGTCTGATAATAAGGCAAGCAAGATCTTGCAGCCTTTGCTGGGAAGGGGAAAATTGACCTACTAACTCTTCTAATTTTCTTCCCTCTGTGATGTCATTTGAAAAAACATGAACAGAACGGGGTTTGCCCGGCTTTTTACGTTGAAGGAAGTCAAGTAATCCCATAAGCAGTTATTATTTACAGTTTCATTCTCTATTGGAATGGTCTTCATCTGATTCTTTTTAGATTTATGAAAGAAGCAACTATAAAAAGTTATGCTATATCCAATTATGAACCCTATAATTCAATAAAAATAACAATTAGCAAGAAAACCAATCGTAGAAATTGTTCCACTGCCATACAAGAGATATTTTCCTTTTCCCTTGTATCGTTCATACTTCTCCATGAGAGCTGCTACTCCAGCACTTAAGAGCACGGTACTCATTTTTAGTATCACTAAACTTGCCGGCAAACCGATAGTCAGGGATAAATTACGATAAAGAGGGTTCCATTCTAAATACAAGTCTTGATGTTTTTCAATATTTAAATGAGTCATCAATACGTCAGCAAAGGCGGCTGCAGCCATAAAAACCCCTGGTTTCAATAAACGAGCCACTACTGTTTCTAAATCAAACTTTTTATCTTCATTTGGAAAAGAGGTTATTTGTTCCATTATTACAAACTGTTAAGCAAACTTCTATTAAAAATTTGTGACACCTTTCCTCCTGATTTTAAGAGTTTCTAGCCAGAAATCCTGTTCACTCAACCGATGTAATGGTTGAGTGGACGAACGCACTTTAGTGCGAGGATGAATGGCGTAATCTATTTC
>JAGVYE010000049.1 GCA_018303445.1 Candidatus Woesearchaeota archaeon | reverse complement strand
GCAACAATTGTTTGAACAATTTTTAAAAAATCCAGAATTAGTTGACCCTGATTTAAAAGCTACCCTTTACCGGCTGGCGGCCTGGCAGGGCGGCGAAAGTGTTTATGATATACTATTAAACTTATACAGGAAATCAGAAGATCCGCAGGACCAGGTTCAATTACTGACTTCACTAGCTTATTTCAAGGACAAAAAACTGTTAAAAAGAGCCTTGGACTTAGCACTTTCAGGTGAAGTGAGACATCAAAATATAGTCTATTTAATCGCCGGCATGTGCAGAAATCCATATGGAAGAAACTTAGTTTGGCCCTGGATTAAATCTAATTATGCCAGGATTAAAAGCATTTATTCGCATTACGTCTGGCACTTCAATTCTACCTTAGAAAACTTAAGCCTTCTGGCTGATTCAAAATTAAGCCTGGAGATTAAAACGTTCCTGGAGAAAGACCACATCCCAGGAACGCAAAGAGCGTTGTCGCAGATGATGGAGAGGATGCATATTTACGAACAGTTTTTGAAGAAAAATAGTTAGTTATACCTCTCAAATTTAATATTTTTAGAGTCAACTCCTTTGTTGAGAAGCAATTCTTTCGTTTCCAATACTAAATCTTTCAACCCGCAAATATAAAACGTTTTATTTTGCAAATCCTTGCCAAGATGATCCTGCGCATGCCCCATTTTCCCCTCCCAATTTTCTCTACTGAGTATTGGAAAATAAGTAAAGTAAGGATACCGCTTCTCCATCTTTCTAAACTCTTCATAAAAGAGTAAATGGTCTTGTGTTCTTGCCCCAAAGAGAAGCCTGAACTTCTTCCCTGGGGATCTCGGCACATACTCTTGAAGCATGCTATACAGAGGTGTTATTCCCGTTCCAGCACAAATGAACCAATGTTCATGTAAAGTTTCCTCATCAAAGAAAAAATGCCCTAAAGGCCCTGTAATGTCAAAGGAATCACCTTCTTTCGCTGCTTTAAAAATATCGGAAGCAAAACCATCGGGAAGTATTTTGATGCAAAAATCTAATTTTCCCGGCTGAGAAGGAGGATTAAGGATAGAATATGATTTCATACGGGACTCTTTTCCATTATTCACTTTAATGGTAACAAACTGACCTGCCGTAAAGCCAAAACTAAGTGGAACTTTAAGAGAAAGTTTTAATACATCTGGTGCAAGAAGCTTATTCTCAACCACGACGCCGACAAATTTTTGTGGTTTCAGCATAGCAGAGAGTTTTTGGAACTCGTTTTAAATAGTTTTTGGCTACGAGAATGAATAAAGATACTGATGTAAATCTACTTCTCCTTGAATGACCAAGACGCTTTCGCCCTTTAATAAACGAACTTTCTCATCTATTTCCTTTCCCTCTCGTTTTCCTTTAAAGCCGCCTATACTTCCATTACTGGCTATAACCCGGTGACAAGGAACATCTGATGCATAAGGATTACAACGCAAGGCTTGACCTATGGCTTGATATCCTTTTATCCCTAACTTTTCAGCGAGAATTTTGTACGTGGTGACCCTACCTCGTGGTATTTTCCTACATAATACATAAACCTGCTCTGAAAAAGTCATATGGGTCATTGAAACACAAAAAGTTTATATAAATCTTATTGTGAAAGTTTTTTTCTATGGAAAAAACAGTGATTTATCCCGAGACAGAGGACAAATTAAGACATGAGATTCTAACTGTTAATGATGGTATTGTTCTCATGTACGCTGGTCCTCTGGAAGGTTTCCCTCAATTTATGGGAAGGTATAATGCCAGAACTATGATCGGAATTCCCAACTCCGATAAAGGTTGGCCCTCTTTCATATCACTTGAGCTCCATACATCACAGCTTATGGGAAGAATAAACCAAATTGAAGCTTCATCCCTCACCGAAGCAGATCTAAGGTATGGCACGACAAGGGAAGCAAGGATGTATGCTGCTGCCGCTGCCCTCAGTGCAATAAGGAGACAAAATCTGGATCTGAGCATTCTTTACGCTGTAGCCATCCTTAATGGAAAAGTTGAGACTGGAATAAAAGAGACTATCCTTTTTACAGGTATTGATATTGCAAAAGTGGCTGGCATGTCACGCGAAACTGCAAGCAGACAGATGGCAGATCTACGCTCCTCTGGAAAAGTAACGAGAAGAAACAAAACCTACTTTATTGCAAGGGAAGGGCATGAACTTCTAGATCTACAAATTTTAGAAGATATCGTAAACACTTTTTTAAGACCAAGCGCGACTCATATTTAAAAAATCTGGTTCCATAATTATTTTCCCAGTGACATTTTTTTTAAAAATTCACTTACTTTTATCTCCCCTTTAGGGCTAGAACCTTTTCCCAGAGTATAATAAATCTTTTCTGCCAATGGCCCCCAGGAAAAATTTCCTTTTTCTTCTTCTATTTTATGAATTTCAATTTCATTTGTCAAAATGCCCTTCCGCAAATGATAATAAACACTTCTCTGAGTAACTTGAGGAAACACTTCATTGTAAATTTTTGCAATTTGATAGCCATAGCCTTTTCCTAAAAAAAAAAGAATCTCGACAATATTCTGGCGAATTTGACTGCGTGTTGGTCTTCCCCTTTTCATGTCATCGGAAGAAAAAGAATTAGTTTATATGCCTTGTTGTTGTCGCCTAGCTAAAATAGCAAATAAAAGAGGAAGTTTTTTATCATTACTGTATTTTTCTTGATTTATGCCAAAACCTCTCTTTTCCAAAGGAAAACAAAAAGATATCGCCAGAGAACGTCTTGCGATCCTCTCCACTCAGGCTGAGAAAGTATTCCCTCAGAATAAATCCCTCGCTAATAGATATGTCTTTTTGGCACGTAAAATCGCCATGAAATCTCGCTTGCCTCTCCCGAAAGAGTTCAAACGCCGCTTCTGTAAACACTGTAATTCATACTTACAGCCAGGAGTTAATTCAAGAATACGAACGAGGCAAGGAAAAGTCATCATTTCCTGCTTCGAATGCAAGAAATTTACAAGGATACCTGTAAGGTAGAAGTCACTCCAAAGAGAATTCTCTCACCACTCTATATTTCGCTCCTTCCTTTCCCAACTCACTTTCATATAACACGACTTTTTCTACTACCATTGTGCCGAATTCTTTAAACTTATACTCGGATATTATTTCTTTTAACCATTGCGGATTTTTTCCTGATTTTACTCTTGCGATGGTAAGATGAGGAGCATCTTCGCCTTCTTTTTTTCGCTCAAATTCTAATTTCTGACTAATCTTTTTCATCAGCAATGCTAAAGGAGAATCAACAACGCCAATCCAGACCACAGTGATGCGGTCTTTATTAGAAAAAGTTCCCATTCCCCTCAAAGATAATGAAAAAGACTTCTGTCCCAGTAGGGCCGCCGTAATACTTTCTTCAATAACAGAAATCCTTTCTTCACTAATATTCCCCAAGAATTTAAGTGTAAAATGAAGATTTTCCATCTTCACTAATTTCAAATCAACGCCTTTTTTCACTAATTCTGCATAAAGTTGCTTCACGTTCTCCTTAATTTCAGGAGAAATAGATATAGCGACAAATAATCTCTTCATTCTTCTTTGAGATCTGAACCAAAATCATCCGTGTCTTCATACTTTTCGCTGATTTCTTCCGTTCCAGTGAATTCTTCCTGAGTTACAGTAGCATATTTCGATTCTTTTACTGGTTTTTCTAATTTTTCCACAACTTCAGCAAAGCCTACTGTAGGAAGGACTTTTGTAACCCTGACTTTAACATAATCCCCTTTTTGCGTATTTGCGACAAATAAGACAAACCCTTTGACCTTGGCAATACCATCGCCCTTTCCTCCGATAGAATTAATTGCCACATCAAAAGTTTCTCCAACACGTACCGGTGCACTTTGTTCATTCATGGGTCTATTACCTCCATTATAAGTAAAATTTCGATTGTAGAACTATCGTAAGAATTATTCATAGGTCAAAAAAGCAAAGTAATGATTTCCATTTATTGTTAAATAACAACTTCTGATTTTTAAATGTTTTGGAAAATAAAGAAAAAAAGAAAATAGAACTAAGCCACATCGCGTAGTCCATTTTCTGCTACTTCAAAGCAGACCTCTCCGTCCGCTAAGTTTGGTGCATCTATCAACTTTGCTACTCTTGTTCCTTTTTTCCCTTTACGTAAATAAATTCGGAACGTGGAAGCATGTCCTACGATATGCCCCCCAATGCTAGTCGTGGGGTCACCAAAAAACTGATCCGGCTTCGCCATAACTTGGTTTGTTACATAGACACAAATGTTATAACTTGCCGCTAATTTTGAAAGCTGGTGCATGTGTCTGTTAAGTTTCTGCTGTCTTTCCGCCAGCGTGCCTCGGCCGATAAACTCAGCTCGAAAATGAGACGTAAGCGAATCCACAACAATTAAGCGGACTTTTTTCCCCTGCTCTGTAATCAGACTCTCAATTTTCTCAGTTAGGAGCATCTGATGATCAGAGTTATAGGCACGCGCTACCATAATCTTCTCCAATACCTCTTCGCTATCAAGACCTGCCCCTTCAGCAAACTGCTGAATTCTTTCCGGTCTAAATGTATTCTCCGTGTCTATGTATACTATTGTCGCGTCTGGTTCTTGTTTAAGTGTCTGCACGGCTAAAGAATGACCTACTTGCGTCTTTCCTGAACCAAACTCACCAAAACATTCTGTTATCGCTCCGGTCTCAAACCCGCCACCCAGTAAAGTATTAAAACTATTGCTGCCAGTGCTAATTTTTGCAACTGCTTGTCTCTTTCGTAACATTTCCGTGCCCGTTTCAAATCCCATTTTCATACTGTCGCGGGCGGCGTTAATCATCTTTCGAGCCACGGTTTCTGTCACACCAGTTGTTTCTACTAATTCTCCAATTGTTGCCACAGCAATAGATATTAAATCTCTATATCCTGCTTGTTCAAGCTTTTCTGCTGTTGCTGCCCCTACTCCCGGGAGATCTTGTAATGATAATTTTTCCATTTTTAACTCCGCATAACTTCCATTTTCAACCATTTTAACACCTCATTATTTATATGTATTATTATACACTTTTAAACAAATCTTGTTCCTTAAAAACAAGATATTCGTAGGCTTTTTGGAGCACTACTCCTGCCTTAGGCAAATCATTGATACGAAGAGAATTCGTTGACTGCCACTTGCCCTCCTTATTTGTATAACTTCTCTCAATGGAGATAGCCCTGTACTCTGTTTCTTCTCCATTAAGGCGCTGTCCCTTATTTAACCATACAGTCGCAGATACTGCTCCAGCACGGAACTTTTTTTCTGGGACATTTCCTTGTCCATTTTTTATAGCTTGCGCTACTTCTATTTGTTTCATAAAGCAACACCTCATTGCTTATCGCATTTTGTTTCAACCGTCCTCTTTAGAATGACGGTGAGGCGCAACCAATTTCTGATTGCTGATGATATAATACTGCTGCTTCTTTAAAAACCCTATCCGAAGTTGACCAGTGACCAGTGAGATATCATCGCAAGGTATTGAGTTTTTCAATCATCACATTAAATACTTCTTTTCTCTTCTCTGCTGATACAGAAAAAAGTGTCTTTTCAATCATTGCTTGAGAAATAGTAAAAATATAATTTAATTTTATAATGCTGTCTTTTACCACTCCATCTCTTTTTGTCAATGAAACACCTTTCATACTAGTATTGCTTGTGATTCCGACAACAACAACATTGCCAAGTTCTTCAAACAGGACAAGAGCAGGTCGTTTCTTTATCTCGAATGTATCAGTGAACTGGACATCTACAAGAACAACATCCCCCGATTTAAGCACGTTCCCAGGCCTCATCTTCCACATTATCCCACAGTTCTTTCATTTTGGCTTGTTGGATCTTATGGAGAAATTCATCATATTGGTTGTTTTTCTTCACTGCTTGGAAAATTTTTATCATGTGCTTGATCAGCTCGTTATATGTCTGCCGAGGATATTCCTGAATCTCCTTGAGAGATTTAACTAAGGACTTGTCCAATTGTATAGTTGTTGTTGCCATTATTTGTAAATTATAGACCACTATAATCAGTTATATATAAAAATCTTTCCATTATAAAATTGTTCCTGTCTCCTTTTCAGCGTCTCAAAATAGACCTTTAATCACTTTTAGACTCTTCCGTTAACTCTTTTTCACATCGTTCAATTAAGGCATTCATAAACTTATGCCATTGCTTCATTCCGGCATACTTCGCCAAAAAAGCAAACATATCCGTCACATAATTAGTAAAACCATTTGTTCTCGTAGAAAAATACTGCCCCGCGCCAGCAATCAACAGCAGTAAAGGGTATAATCCTGCCGAGACTCTTGTAAGATGAGAGCGATATTGATTTATCACATCTGCGCCGGACGAGATCGCGGGATCATTATCCAGCTCTTTGAGAACATAATGAAGATCAACTACGGTATTTAATCTCTCGAATCCGGAATGATTCACGTAGTCTGCCGTTTCCAATAAAAAATAATAAGCCACAAATCCGGGAATTGGAATTTGCCAATGCGAATCAGCCAGATACGCTAAAGGATAATTGCCGAGAAAGATCGTCATATCACTTCTAATATTAGTATTCAGATGATGTTTTACGTTTCTAAGAACTTGTCCGTACTCTTCCTGAGCTGGTTGGCGTATTATCCCTTTAAGCATTTCAGAGATTTGTCGCCGCAATTCAGAAGCATATCTTCCTGGAAATAATTTCATGCTATTATCTACGATATCATCAAGAGATATCTCTGATTTAACTAAACCTCTAGCTTCTAGTTCAGAAAGATAACCACGAAGCTGCTTTCTTATGGATTCATAATCAATGAGAGTTATTTCATTAAGTGCTTCTTGGAGTTGTGGCGATGACCCTAAGTTCCATCTTCTAACTTCCTCATTCACTTTTTCCTGACTATTTGGTTGCTTCAATAAATGTTCCAATTTCAGAACTTTCCGGCTAATTGCTGCTTCTTCCTCCGTTAATTCGGCTTCGGAAGCTAATAACTCCATCGTTTCTTCTAATCTGTGCCAAGAAGCGACATCACTCCTTTCTATAAGTTGATTAATAACAGTTCTTGGAGATTCTATCATTCTCAAATAAAAAGCCAGAGGCAGCCCTGAAGTGACCTCGGCTGCGGTCTTAGAATAAAATCGTTCCGCAGGAATTTTAGAAACAGTAGATGCGCCAGTAAGCCATAAATACCAAGCATCTCCACCGACATTTTGAATTACTCGCGCCAAGGTTGTAAAACGTAACACCGTCTCCGCGACTAAGTCCAGAAGATGCCGATTAACAGCATGCTTCATCTCCGGCATGGTCTCATAAAGTTTCCGAAGTTCCCTTTTATTTTGTCCATACATTAATTTTAAGACCCAAGACTCATCCTCACCATTCTTGTCTTTTTGGTGATAACTAACAAAAATAGAATCTTGACAAAAATGAAAAGTTCCTTCTGCCGACTCTCGTGCCACTCCCCTTTTCAAAAATTTAAATTCATACTTAACATCAGCCGGGCAGATGTAAGGCGTTGATTCATCTTCAACTGTAGCCGTATACCCGTCAAAAAGATGCTTAGTTATGGTTACCGCCACTTTTCTTCTTTTATCACCTCTGGAATTAATCTCGAAATGACCTTCCACTGTTCTTGAAAATTTTGTTCCTGTCTTTTTGACGTTAAATCTCCCTGGAGCGTATCCTCTCTCTTGTAAAAAAGTAGCTAGGGAACTAGCCACATGCCGATAGTCAATGATCACATCTACAACTCTTTCCGAAGAAGGAGAGAGACCATAATTACTTACTTTCTGTTCTAAACTACTATCTTCTGGGTCCATATTTATCCTCTAATTTAAAACTAAAGAGACCATTAATAAATTGCTTCCCCTACAAATATCACTTTTAGCAAATGCCAAAAATAAGGCAGGCAAGATATAACCTTGTTCAAAAGAGAGACTCTATAATCAAAAAAACAAGGACAAGTAAAATAATTTCTTCCATCAATCCGCCGACTCTAACTGGACCTCGTGTTTTGTAAGAAGAAAATGGATAAAATAGCTGCACCCCCTGAACGGTCAGGCCGTCAGCGAGAATATGTGCGAGATAACCTAAAAATAGCGCTGAAGCGTAGGAAAACGGAAAGAAGAAACTAATGAGGAAAAAAAGAAAAGAGTGAAAAAAGAACGAATGGAGTAACCCTCGATGTTTCGTAAAGAACGTAATAATTTTACCGATCACCCCGCTCCACTGATTAATCTGGCTATACTGAGAATCTAAATCTGGTAACACGCTGCCTAAGAGCACTAATAAAAAAAAGAGAAGATCATGGCCGGGGGGAAAGAGCCTCCCCAAAAGAAGAAAAAAGAGTATTCCGAGTAAAATATGAGTATGAAATAACATCCAAAAAAGAAGAGGAAATAGCTTCTTAATTCTTTTGCCTTAATTTTACCTGAGTTTCTGTAATCGAGCCAATTCTTCCGCCGCGCTCGCTTTCTCTACTATTTGAATATTAAACTCTAATCTGTCAAACATTTCATTCTTTTGCACTCGGCCCATAAGCTTAAACTGTTCGCCAAGTAAATCTGTTTTCAGATCTTCAAATAAACCTGGACTTTCCTTCATCTTTAAAATTTCCTCGCCACTTTTCCCCAACAGCTTATTGGTTTGATTTTTCCAGAATACACAACGAATGTTTCCCGTGCCATCATCAACAACAACGTTAAGGACATACGAATACGCAGGCGTGGCAATGGCCTCTCCTGGTTGAATTTTTCTTCCCGTTTCAGGATGGACTTCGAAGAACCTGGGGTCATAAACCTGAATGACCGTTCCAAGAATTTCTGCGTTATCATCTCCTGGTTGTAATTCCTCTATTTTCTTACGCTTGAAGGAAGCGCTCTTCTGAGCCACCGAGATGGAAATCCCCTGTGGATTTACTTCCATGCTGGAACGCTCTCCCAAATGTAGTTCCCTTCCATTATTATTTTCCTTTACATATCCTTCTTTCACTATCAGAACATCGTCTTCTTTAACCTGAGAAAGCAAAGAAACTTGATCATTCCAAAAAACTACTCTGATTGTTCCCGTTTCATCGCCGAGAACTAAAGAACCAACTCGGCCAGTGGATTCTCCTTTAGAAAACTCCCTCACGTCAAATTTCCGGATCACCTTGCCAACCGTGGAAACGCTTCTCATTCCAGCATACATCTCTTTAATTTTCAAATTATTGTGCGTTTCCTGAACAAGAACAATTCCTAGTTCATTAGAAATGATATGCACGGCCCCTTCCTCGCTGATCAACCCGGAAAGATCATTAATTTTTTCCTTGATTCTCTTTTCTAAATCTGAAGCTGAAATTTTTCCACTGACAATAATTTTTTCTTTTAATTCGGAGAGAGGAATTTTATACATGATTAATCAGAACCTTCCTGAAGGAAAGATGTTTATAATGATTTATATGTTAAATAATATAGAATGAGAATATAGAATATTTTAAATAACTACTAAATTTTCAAAGTCTTCTATATCTACTTAGCCAAAATAAAGGTAGTAAGACCCGATTCTTTCTCCTCTTTAATAGAAGTTACGCCAACATAATATGTTTCATCTGAAATTATCTGAGAATCTTTAATCAGATAATAGATCTCTCCTTCACATAGATAGACTTCTCCCGCCATTTTCTCTTTGACACAGTTCTCTAATAATGGATTATGGAGTAGTCTTACTTCCACAAACCCTGTCGTTTTCGTTTCAAAGACCTCAGCTGGGTTATGTGTTCTTTGCACCGCTACAGGAGCTCCTGCCCAATCAGTGTAATATATTTTATATCCCTCAGCTGAGGGGTCTTGTGGAAAGCGGACAGAAAGCTCCATTCCTTCTTTTTCCACAACCAGTTCTTCGATAGGAAAAGGCTTCTCTGGCGTGAAATCCAAAGTAAGGGAGTACTTTACAGGAATTTCTTTCCCTTGATAGTCATATACCGTTGAGGAAGAAGGGCTTCTAACACAAAAAACAACACGACGTTCTTGAATTTTAAATTCTTCTTTCTCGCAATCAGTAAAACGCCAGTAAGCGCGGCGATTTTTCTCCAGGCAGGACTGGAGATTCTTCTCTTCATTACACTGCGCGAGAAGATCAAAAGCGTCTGTAAAAAGGACCTTGTATTCGCTGAAAGAATAACCCATATCAGCCGAAATCGAAGTATTAAAAATATATTCTCCATAGTTTGAATTAATATCTTCCTTCGCCCCAAGAGCATAAAAAAATTTTGCATCAGTGCCGACAGCAGTATATTTTCGGTTAGGGATTTTTTCCTGTAACTTCTTCAGAGCAGAAGCAGAAAAAGTCTCTTCTATTTCAGGTAAACAAAGTTCCGCGTTCCTATTCCAAGCATTAACTCCTTGTATTTTTCCGCAACGGGAAGTCTCTCCTTTCCTAAATCCACCATTTCCCGCCAATTCTAAAACCAAGGCTGTGCCTATATTTCTTGCCACCGCTTCATCCGCTAAAAGCTGCCGTTCAGCTTGTAAAACGTTATGTTTAAGAAAGCCTGTCTGCCATGTCCCTTTTACACTTTTAGGAATTTGTTTCACAAAAGCTGTCGAAGAAAAGAAAATACCAAAGGCGATGATGAGGATGAATAAAGTCCACCAAATAACCCTAGCTTTGTTGTTCATTCTTTCATTTCTACGATATGTTGAGTTAAACAGATCTTACTTTTATCATCCCAAGTGCAGTAAGTATTAATTGTAGGTTCGTTATAAAGATCTAAAGCATCAATATCGCAGTCATTTTTATCTATATAATCTTCGCAACCTTTTACAATTTTGCCTTTAAGTATTTGACTTAAGGCAATTTCTTTGTCTAAATTCAATTTTTCGAGATTCTCTCCTTCATATAATCGCCCCCGCAAGTGTTGGATTGCCGCGCTGATGCGGTCAACTTCTGCGATCTCGCCTAAAGCTGCTTTTTGTCTTGAACTCACCACCCCATACAGACTAACGGAGACGATAAGAGCGATAACGATTCCTACAACTATAATATACAAAAAATCAATTGCATTCCCCAACTGCCCCTTTTTTGTCGAGATCATGCTCTTAACTCCTCTTTCTTTCCATCCGTCGTTCTCTCCACTCTTTCCTGAACAAATATAATCAATAAATCTTTTTCGAATCCTTGGGTAGTTCTTTTAAGTATTTCTTTTACCAGAGTGAAATCATCACGATCGTTAATTTTATAGTTATTGGTAAACAATTCTTTATTTTCTCCCTGCAGTTGTAACCGAAAATTAAAGCTCGTAAACCCTTCCTTGCGAAAATGGTAATAACAGCGATCTAAAACATCTTGACTAAACTTCTGCGGATCAATGATGCCGGATCGCACTATGCTTCGTTCATCTTTATACGCAAAACACTCTGGAATTCCTGTAAACCGTAATGCAATAAGTTCGGCCTGTAATTGGGGTGATGTTTGCACCACCCTTCCTTTAAAAGTACCAATGCCAAAAGCTAAAAAAAGCACCATCCCCGCAAAAATAATCACCACAATGATGTAAAAGAACATTTCCTGGGGTATAAGAAAAGAATCATCATCGCTCATCTTCTAAACACCTTCGTAAAGTTATGCTCTTTCCCTTTTTCTCTAAACAAACCCTGCCGAGATCTACAGAAGAACCTTGAGCATGGTAGCCTTCTGGCAAGAAGAAAGGCCGAATTGTCCACTGCTCTTTATTTTCTCCCTTTTTGAATATGGCAATGTTCTCAGAAGTAAGTAATAGGCTGTAATCAGTAGTATTATAAGGTACTTTAACCAGAGCTTCTCCCGGCACGGCAACAAGCGTATCAACCATCATCTTGATCTCATCTGCAATATTAGTTTTAAGCACAAAATCAGACTTGGCATGTGCTTGAGCAATGGAGAGAGCAACCACGCCAAAAACAAAAACTGCCAGTACTTGAGATAAGTAAAAAAACTGTCGCGCCGTGACCATCTTTAATACTCCAGGACGATGGTTTCTCCTTCTTTATGCATTTGGAAAGGAATGCGTTTTGGTGCATCAAAATAAGGATAATTTTCACTTAATACATTCCCCTTAAGAACTTTTGGAGCTATTTCCCGATCGATGACAAAACCATGGAGACAAGAATTTGTGAAACCCTTCTGATAGGCATTATTTGGAGTAACCGGCGTTCCTACCCCGCAATTCTTAAATTGAGCAATAAAATCTACCTTCCTGCATGTTGGATTAATGGTAGTAATCTTATAGTAAAAAAGGCCTTCACCTTCGTAACGATTAATCAGAAAAGGATCATTTTTCATCTCCGTTTTTATTTTATAAATGAAACATAAACAGGCCTCTTCCTCACAACTGGAAGGGCGCTCAAAGAGAAGGGGTGGTGAAGAACAGGCTGAAGAAATACATGGCTTCAAGTTCTTTGTGACCATGCCGACGTACTTCTGTCCAGGTTCAAAGTAAACGAAAGCTGACTCTTTAGCAAGGATCGCTTCTGTTGCCCTGCGTTCCACAGGCAAAACATTTTTCATGGACGCAAGATCAGAAATAAAAGTTTCAAAGTTATTTTGATTTCCTCCTCCCCCTCCAATAAGCTTTGCCGCAAGAATTATCGCCGGCACAAAAACGATAATAACCATCAGTAAGCCTAATACTGCTCCTAGAGTCAAATTCGCTTTTTTCATCGTTTATACCACTGATTATTACGACACAAAAATTCTCGATCATTAACAAGCTTAGCAATTTTACCTTCCACTAATGGATTGCACAAGATCCAGTTATCATTTTTCAGCTCTTCAAAGCCCTTCCTAATAATCTTACTCTCTGCATTATCGGAACAGAGAAGCGATCCTTCCACTGTCGCTTTCCAGGTAAATTGCGGGGTGAGAAGTTTTTCAGGATTTTTGTCATCATCATCAGAATAATAACCTACTTGTCCTTCTCGCTTAATGGGCGTTGGTTCTAGTTGATTAATGACGAAACCTGTTGGAGATAAGGTCTCTCCGCATTCCGAAATTCCTTCCTTGCCAAGCAATTCTTGCTTTTCAGAAATTACCGCCCAACAGCCATGATATTTCCATCCTGGACTTTCGTCAGAATGAAAATCACCTTCGCAAGAATCTCCTGCGGGACAATATCCGAGAAGATCGCTTCGACCGATATAGCCTTTACATAGCTGGTGAATTGGATACGTCCCAGGCTCATCATCCTGGGCTTTAATGTGGATAGTTTTGATGTTTTCAAAGAGTGAAGAAACCCATTGTTGACTGGTTAATATGGCATTAATTTCTTTCCTGTTATTCTTAACCTCCTTTTCCTGAAGATCACTTGTAGCACTTATTTCAATAATACAATCTCTTGCTCCTGCACCATCACAAGCATCTCCCTCCGTGCCTAGTTCTATGAAAAATAGCAGCCCTTGAGATCGGCCTTTATCGAGAGATTCTATGGGGAGACCATCTTGACCTATGGAAGTTCCTTGCACCGTCATTTTCTTAGGAATACAAAGAATTTTTTGGGGATTACAAACTTTAACCGAGACCATAATTCGCTTCTCAACATTTTCTTCTCCAATATTTGAGATTACGACCTCAAGCGGAACGATGCTTTCAGTTTTTTGTTGAAGATCTTCACGATATTTTCCATCCTGGAAATTTTTCGTGGCTCCAAAACGAGAAATGGTGATGTCGGCTTTTGATTCTTTCTTTTCTTCTTCTTTCGCTTCTTTCCTCTTTTCTTCAGTTTTCTTACATTGCTGCGGCGTGCAACGCTTTTCCTCGTCTGCCGCCTCATTTTCTGTTTTTGTTTCTTCAGGACAACCCCATAATTTCACTTTTTCTGAAAAAAAACCTTGAGAACTCAAACAAGGGCATCGATCATCTCCATTAAAAACGTTATCGTCGTCGCAGTCGCCAAAATGCTCGATTTTCTCATCAAAAAATTCTGTCGACCTTGAAAAGCCACGTCCAAAAAAAGCGATCACTAAAAACCCTGTAATCAAAAGGATTGCCCCCCATATTATGATCGTAAATACTGAGGACTCGCCTTTTTTTTTCATGACCATGATTTTCTATTCACCTGACAAATCTTTTTGACAGCGTGCTTCCACATTTTTAAGATCAGTTAGTATAACTGAACTGAGAGGACGATCTTGATCAAAGAAAGCCTGGATTTCATTAAGCTGGTGAGCTCCAATATAAAACGCCGACGCGGCTGCTGTTGCTCCCCCGATAACGACAGCAACGCCGCAGCCTATAGTTGCAAAACACGCCCCAGCACCAACAACAGAAGCTACACCAAGTGCGCCACTTCCGGCAACTACTCCCGTTCCTGCTATAACTGTGTCTGCCCAATTCAAAAATTCACCACGATCTGTTGTTCGCGGTAAAAAAACTACCCCATAATGTTTCTGTGGCTCTATTTTTGCCAGAATTCCTAATTCTCCAGGCCCACCGTAATATTGGATATAATCTAAATACTTCCAATCTTTAAGCTGCCGATGTTCTTTTTTAGACATATACTCAAACAATTCTTCAGCGGGAATAAAAGACTGTTGAGACGGCTCGGCAATTTCCTTTTCATCAATCTTTAAATCATAACAGAGAAAACAAGGTTTGTCCGTGCTTGACCACCCCAGAAATTGTAAAATGTCGGCGGCGTTGTCTAACACTTTTTCATGTCGCCCTTCATTAAACATCCACCAGCAGCGAGCCATTTTGTAAGCAATCTCATCTTTAATTTCTCCCCTGGAGCCAGTAACATCTTTTTCGATCGTTTTACAGAGGCGAGGTGCAACTTTAACATCCTGTCCTGCAAAATTAACCGTGCTCAGGGAACGAAAAGCAATGCTATTATGGCAGATAATTTCCTCCGACTTTCCTTCTGCTCTCTGTTGAGCATAACTTATGGCCGGAGCAAGAATACCAAATCCAACTATAGCTAAGATAATAATCGCTAATTCAGAGGCTGCCATTCCTTTTTTGTTAAATTTTATTTTTAACATTCTTGCAACGTTCCTTTTTGCAGTTGGGCAGGAATACTATTTTCCTTCCCTGCCGCTTCGCCTAAACAATCGTCATCTAATCCTTCTGCCGTATTTACCCGACAGCTATTTGTACCATCAATAGTTGGAAAAAAACAAATATGTTTGTTATCCGGAGTATAAAGATATCCCCCGTCTTCAAAAAAATCATGGACGCCTTGGCCATAATTTATGCCTTCGTGATTAATGATGAGTTGCGTAACGGGATTATAATGATTAGGTTCTATCTTGCTTCTTTTATCATCCCACAAATTAGTATTCAGAAAACTGCCTTCAAAAGATTTAGTTATGGTAGAACTTCCAGCAATGACGCATGGGACAATTTCTTTTATAGAAAATTCTAAATCCCTAAGCTGTTGTCTTCCACCTACTCCTCCAGAAATTTGAAACGTTGTTTCATCATCTTTCTGATCATACCTTGCTGTTATAGAAGTGCCTTCTTCTTCAAATGGTGTAAAGCCACCATAGGACGCAAAACAGTACTTTTTTACAGAACTTTTCATTTTGAGAATTGTCTTCTGCAGTTCCTTAATCTCTTGTTCATTTCTTAGGTTTTGCAGTGTCGGTTTGCTGGCCGTAATTTCCTTCTCTCCATAAGTTACTTTTGGCGCTCCAGCAATGAGAGTTTGGATAGCCTTTGTTATCTTTGAAACAGCTCCTCCTTCTGGTCTGTAAGAGAACCAACCTATAGAAAGAACGACGATAATGACTAGAACAAAGACCACGATGATTTCGAGTGTTTTGGTCATCCAAATAACCCTCCTATTCGGCCAATAAGATCTTTAAAATTCCCTCCTAGAAAATAAATAAAGGAAAACATCACTAAAATGAAGAGGATGATCAGTAACCAAACGGCTACTTGTTCCAGTGTTAATTCCCCTTTTTTGTTCATGGTGGTGCCAAATTCTTGAGTGAGATAATTTTATACAAGAAAAAAGCAACCATAAGGATAACGATAATAATAATTAATATTATTGAAATGCTTTCCTTTATTCCCTCTCCTTCGCCAACCGCTGCCTTCTTATTCCACCCCATAGCAGCAACCTCATGTTTCCTTCTTCTTAGTGCCAAAACAACAAGGTTTATCAGGAGAATCTTTACATTCAAAGGCCGTGGAAGGTGTTCCTTTACCATTATCACGACAATCTTCTACTGTAAGATACCCGCAACTTCCTCCTTTGCTCTCACAGTCCAACAAACCCAACTCCAGTCTATTACTCCTTCCTGTAAACATGACGATTAAAACGATCATCACCACCAAAGCTACCACGGCCACGACAATAATCCACCAGATTTCGCTTCCTCCTTTTTTATTCATTCTCATTGCCATTTACATCCGCTGGTCTGATCACAAGTTGCTTTTTCATCGGAGCGCTTACAATCATTAACAATTTCTTGAAAATCTCGCTTTGCCCTATCTTTTTCATCAGCAGTCGCCGAATCAGCATAAGCTTTAAGGAAATCCTTTTCCATGGAATCCGCCGGGTGGCAATCGCCATAGCGTACTTTCATTTTCGTTAATTCTAATGATGCTTCTCCGGATGCTTTTTCCACGCCCTCAGCCGTATCCGTAGTTTTGCCTATGAACAGTACGGCTAAGACGACTAATACAATTAATGCTAATGCCGCGATAATTATTGCATTTAAAGAAAGGCTTTGCCCCTTTTTTGACACCATCCTTGACACCTCGTTTTTTAATTTATACTAAAGATCTAAAAAAGAAAAAGGGTATATAAAGGTTGCGAAGAGTTTAGCCGATTTTAATCGCAAAGGTACAAAACATTCTCGATCAGGCCCGCATTTCGCACTTGGATGGGGAATATCCCAGAGCTATCCCTTTCCCTCGTTTTAGGGCAATTGCCTTTTACAGACACTATATTCAATAACTCCTCTGGCTCAGATGTGCTGGAACGGATCAAAGTCGATCTGAATTGATACCTTTTATTCCATGTTCCTAGCGTCTCTTGAAGAAGTTCGCCGATTATTTCCTGTAAAAATACACAGCTATGTTTCTCATTACATTTATACAAAGAAAAACCACTCGGCGATTCTTGGTGATTTTGAGCACAATCCTCCAGAAGTTCCTGGCCAATCTTAGGACGAAAGCTTCCTTCGCATACGCTGCTATCAATGGTTGTTTTCATAACCGCGCTCATGGAGCTATATGCTAACCCTTCCCTGGTGAAAACTTTCTTTTCTGTTCCTTCTTTAAAGGCAAATATCGCTAAGAATAACATTCCTAACGTAAGCATAATCACAATCACGACTAAACCCACCATCTCCATTTGCGCTTTGTTCATGAATACACTTCCACTTTTATATAACCAAAACCATAATTATCCTGGCCCTGTAATTCATCACGTAAAGTCAGGACAAAATACGTTGCTTCTTTTTTTTCCCAATCTGGCTTTGGTTTATCATATAAAACAAATGGTTCTTTAATTTCAGATTCAGGATATACTTTATAGATTGATATTTTAGAATAAGAAAGAAGATCAAAATAAGTTTGATTATGTAATCGAAATGTCACATTAGCATGCCGCACTTTAAGCATATCAACGCAATTATCTTCAGGCTCTGCTTCCCCATTGCTGCAGATAAGTTCGGGCAAAAAAAGCGCTTTCAATGTTGTTTCGATGGCTCTTTTTCCGAGCAGCTCTTCTTTCTCCTGCTTTAGTGATACCTGAGAATATTTATAGTAAAAAAGAATGCCGAAGAACACTAAAACAAAAAAAATAAAGAGAATCGCAATTGTTTCCGTCATGTGCGACTGTCCTTTTGAAGTTGTGATCCTGACTTTTCTCATGTTACTTCCTCATAACTTCCTCATATTATCATATTAATATAAAGGGATACATTGCCTTCGCATCTCGTTATTGATAGTCTTAATATCAGAAGCAGAGCGCAACAACTCGCTGCAAGAAGCAAAAGTTGTTTCGCAAAGTTTGGCATAGGCCATTTGCAAGTCAACAGAACGAACCAGATTATTGGTAAATCCATTTATGTATGCTAAACACTCCCCTGCTGGCAAGGGCTGCTGCGTGTAATGTGTTTCCAATTCACGCAGTTTTTCAGCATAAACTTCCGTGACGTATCGCAAACGGCGAAAAGCTTTCTGCATATTACATTGATAACTTTCCGCATCCGCCGCAAAAATGGCTGCGTATTTCGCCGCATCTCTCTCTCCACCTAATGAAATAATGGAAACGAGACTGTTGGAGTTAAGCTCCTCCCACTCGTTATCAGTATTTTTTTGATAATAGTAAACTGTGTCGCCGCGAAAACTTACCGCCGTGAGGGTACGCGCTCGTGCTAAGTTCTCTGGTATTGGAGTAAGAGAAGAAATCACCCCTTCGAGATCGATAATGCGGAGATGATAAATTGCTCCAGGATTAATATTCTGTAAATCAGTGAAAGTTACACGTTCCCGTGTGAAGCCCTCTGTTGCATCCATGAATTCATCGGCAAAGCCATTTCCATCGCCTAATACTAAATACTTAGTATTAATTGAAGTTATAAAGAGAAAGTCAGTCACTTTATAGGGGAGGCTATAAGGCAAACTCCAGATGATGAGTTTCTTTGTTTGTAGCTCTGAAGGAGCGAAGACGGGATTTATAGTATTTTCAATTCTGGCAGGATTATTGACAATACCAAATTCTCCTGCCCCTTCCTGACAACGGAAGTATAAAGTATAATCTGCCAATCCGCTTGTATCTATAAAATTTTTTGTTTTCTCGGAAACTCCTCCGGCTGTGAATACCGATTCTAAAATACGCACGACATCTCCTGCCAATTTCTCTTCTGAAGCCGCCTTCTGTTTAAAGACGATGCCGATAAAAAAAAGAAGGATAACTACTCCTGCAATCAAAACATAAATCCAATTAAATGTAATTTCGACCTGGCCAGATTTATGAACAGATTTATGAAGAGCCATTGTTTTTTGATACTTCCAAGATTTATTTGTATTATGTTATCTCCTCACGTTTATAAAGAGCAGTATGATCCCCTTTTCCAACTAAAACTAGTTCAAAATTGCCGTTAATAATATCCAAACATAAAAAACCATTCTCCATTTTTATTTTATAAACTTTCATCTGTACGGGCTCAGGAGGGGTAAGAAAAACGTTTTGATTTTCCAGATCATATCCTTGTGATTCTTCCCATACCGTACAGGCGCGACCATCTTTTGTGCATAATGCCGCCAGTTGTTCTGGAGAAGGAGAAACGTCCAAATCAATAAAACAAATTTGTTTATACTTTGTCGGGAGGCGAAACTTTTCAATACGAACGGAATCATATTCCGTATAAATTTTACGAATGGAAGCTTCAACATCAGTTTTAAACTGGACAAATTCTACCTCTTCGCCGCTTTTTAAAAAACTGCTGATTGCTCTGTATCCAAAAATGAGGATTAACGAAAAAGTAATGGCGGCAACGATAAAAACGAAAACTTGTCCAACTCCCATCGCTCGTTTGTCGCTCATTATTTCCCTTTTCTCTTCTTGCTTAGTTCTTTTAATCGAGAGAAAATATCTTTTGCCTCAGCCTTGCCCACTATTTCAGAAATGTCCTTATCTTTAGTTTGCTGAGCAATGCCTTCCAACTTGCCAAAGATACTTTTCTCTTCCTGACGCAAACCAGGCTTAATGATCTCCTTATTTTCCGCATAATGATGTGCCAATTCATGAAGACGTGATAACTCATCGCCTTTTTTACTCAAAGCTTTCTCCACATGAGGTATAGACGCCGATTCCCGGTTAAAACTGCTAAATACCGTACGGCGTTGTTTTTCCTTTTCCTTATCTGCTTTTGTTTTTTTATAATCAGCAAACTTCTGACGCCACGTTTCAACAAAAGAAGTTCCTGAAGATGTTGACGCTGTTTGTTGAGGTGAACTTAAAAGTCGAGAGGAAATGGGTTGGCCAGAACGTGTTTGTTGCGCTGTGGGAGTTTGCTTATAATAATAAATCAAATAACCACTTCCGCCAAAAACAAGTAAAATTCCCAATCCCAAAAGAATCCAAGCCAACAGGGGAGATTTTCCCCCATCACCGGGGATTTCTGGAAATTCAATCCCTCTTTTTAGTTTTTCATCTTCTATAGGTTTTTTACGAGGCGTTTCTTCTGCTGAACAAGGATCCGTCCGTGACTGATACTCCTGATAATTTGTTGCTTTATCATTATCATAATCTTCTTCATTGTCAGAAACGCCATCCTGATCAGAATCAGCCGAGCCTTCATTTAAAGCGCAAACAATGGAATTATAAATACGCTCCCAATAATCAGGAAGTCCATCCGTATCAGTATCCTGTTTTGGCTTGTCAGGAGGAGCGTCTCCCGTAGCACAACCTTCTTCATCAGTGCGTTTTCCGGCCGCTGTGGCCGTACATTTATCACAGCGATCTGTAACTCCATCTCCATCAGCATCAGGAAAGGTGATTTTTTTTATTTGAGTCCCATTTTTCCCAGCGTTATTTTCTACACGATAACAAAGGAAACTTGTTTTCGTAAAGGTTAGAGGAGAACTGGTATATGGTGTCGTGGCATTACAAATGGTAGACGTTCCATGCTGACCTATTTTAATATCTTTGCATCCGATACTATCTTTGCATTCCAATTGTACTGAAAGAGAAGTACAAGAAGCGTCGTCGATGCTGAATTCAACCACCGGACCACCTGCTGGGCGATCCTGTTGCTGCGTACAGGCAGTAAAGTTCTTCGAAACAACCGTCACCCCATCACTTTCAGCAAATTGCCCCGTATTACCAGCATTATCTTGAGCCAAAACTTTCACCTTATAAGTATAATTCTCTTTTAATGTAGAAGTAAGAATTTTTAACGGCTGAGTAGCATCAACAATTTGGCTCGTTATAAGCGTCCCTTTAGGACTTACTGAAGACCCTCTTAGCGTTGATGTGAAAATACTTGAAGAAGTGGCAGAAGAACCGGAGCGACCACTAGAACTGCCCGAGCCAGCTATCGTTGTATTTCGAGTTGAAGGTAAAGCTATAACTAAGCGTGATTTATCTTCTCCTATCTCATATAACTCATAGCGATAGGAAGCAATAGAACTTTCGTTAGGGTGAGTGACAAAGACCGAAATAAAATCGCCGCCGCAGGTATAATTTCCATCATCAACGCGGGTAATAACTGGAGCTGTTCTATCTACTGTAAAGCGAATCTCGCTTTCTGCTTTTCTGTCTGCAAGTGTGCAGCGTAGAGGAATTTTGTACTCTTTTTCCAAAAGAGCCTGAAAGAGAGTAGAGTGACTTCTCGTGTCAGCCCCTTGGCTAAAAGGAATAAAAGTGTCATTGATGCGATACTCACAGAAAGCCTTGTGAGTTGTTTGCACTGAGAAAGGGATTTTTGTTTCTTTAAATAACCCTCCTTGAGGAGAAATGGAGACGATATTTCCTACCTGCGAATAATCGACAGTAAAGACTATTTCTTTAACTTCAGATAAATTTCCCGCGGCATTTTTGCATTGTACATTTAATTTATATTCTTTTTTAGCGCCGACAAAACTAATTGTAAATATCTCTTCATGAGCACGATGAAGAACTCGTTTCTGCTCATCAGGGAAAGGTCTCTCCATAGAATTATATTCCCTGCTTCCTATCCCTTCAGAATTATCACTGTAACGACAAAGAGTTTTATCATCAGTTTTAACAAAGAGTTGAGTATTAATTCCTTCAACGACAATTTTTGGTTCAGCTGCCGCCTCATCAATTTCAGGCGGCGTGGGATCATATTCAAGATTAATTTTTTGCATTGGGCCTATTTCCCCCCCGCTTTCACAACGAACATAAATTTCTTTTACCCCTCCATCTTGAGGATAGACTGTGAAGACGCTTGCGGGGAATTCTTCTAGTCGGTAAACATTTGCTCCCTGTGGTCTGAGAATTTTATGTTTTGGCAAAGAAGCATAGTCGAATTTTTCCGTAAAGTCAAACCGGCATTCGGTTGTAGGAATCCTTGTAGAAAATTCCAACTCAAAAATGGGCGTAGCACTGACTCCCCACTGCTCTTCATTAAAATAATGCCTCAATGGTTCCTCTAGCTGGACACCATACCCTTCTATTTTGATCATTCCGCAAAACGGATTATAGACTTTATTCTTCGCAACGTCGGTAGAAAAATAGCAAATCGCCGTTGACGTATTAAAGTGGAGTACTTCGGTAAATTCTTTATAATTGTCATTCTTTGAAACCACTTCACATCCTTCTCCTAGACAATAAAAAGCTTTATCACAATCAAACCCTTCTTTCTTGCAAACAAGATCAACTGTTACTCCCTTAATAAAGAACTCTTTCCAGCCATAAGCAGTAGGTTTAACTTCGCGGGAACCTTCCTTCAATACGATTTGTGTCTCAGGAGGAGTGAAGTCAACACGAAAATGGAAAAAATCTTCAAATGGCTCATTGCTGAGTAATTCATTACAAAGTACTTTATACTCGCCAGCATACTCACGTTCAATAAAACCTGGAATAGGGGTGGTGCGATGTGTTTTACCATCTTCTGTGAGAATCTCAAAAACTGCGACGCGCTGATTATCCGCTGTTGTGTATAACTCACAGCTTGCCCCTACTTTTGTCTTTATTTCAAAAATCACATTTGTTTCTTTAACTGCTCCATAAAATGGCGGGGAGATAATTTCGATATCTTGTTCTAAGTCGAATGTAAAACGCTGCCGTTGCGAGTTTATATTATTATGATCATCACGGCAGGTGACGTTAAGATCATAAATTACCCCTTTCAATCCACTAAAAGTAACTTTTTTCTCGAGCTGTTCACGTGTTGCTTGCTTCACTTGGGAATCGCCAGCAGGCAAAATTGGTTTCATGGCAAAATTGCAGCTCATGGGCTCGTTGACTTCATCTAAGAAAACCGTGAAGTCTACCATATCAGTAACTATTTGTGTTGTGTTTTTTATTGAAAAAGAAGGAGGAGCATTATCAATAAATATAGAAGCTGTTTGCACTTTTTCTTGATTATAAAAGAAATCCTTAGAATAGAAGCGCACGGTATAAGTTTCGCCAGGGATTTGCTTTCCTTGAAGAAAAGGGGAAGCAAGAAGATTAAGTTCAATCATTTCATCACTTGTTTTCCCTGGAAATGGAAATTCTATGAAACTCTCCGGTGTACACTCTTCTGGTGCTTCACTGCTCAGTAAACAATAGTATAAAGTCCGCAACGCGCTCTGCTGCTTTTTATCTTCATGTGCAGCATCATTTCCACGGAATTTAACTTTCTCTGATGCAGTTGAGATCACGGGGATATCTTCTGTTACCAGTGTTGTTTGTGGGGCGCTGTTATCAATACGGCAAGCCGCTTTTTGTGCATCGCTAAATGCCGCATCAGCACAATCATCTTTTCCATTGGCATCTCCATCTTTAAAACAACTGCCCATCCCGTCGGGATTGTCCCAGGCACACCTTCCCCACTCACATTGATCTAAAGATAAGGTAAGAACGCTTTTTTCCATACTGATGGGCCGCCCACTGGTACATTCTAATTCGGTATTGTAGGCATAACAATTATTTTCACGTGTGGGCATAGCTCCGCAGGCTTGGCAGAAACTCAAAGGCAATCCCTCAGAAGTAGGATTAGAGAAACATCGCCCTAGGTTTGCACACACTTGGGCAGTGCAATAATAATTTTCAAACAATTCTCCATTTGGACTACATAACGCGCACATGTCGTCTTTCTCATATTCTTCTTCTACGCAATACCCAGTTCCTGTTTCTCTTGTAACTGTTTGTGGAATTTGCAAGCCGGGAAATAAAACACTATAGTCAACCAGAGGAACATCTTGACTATTGCCAGCACTGTCTATCCACAAACAAGAGGTTCCTAAACAACTGTTTATTTCACAGGCTTCTTTACTCTGATACTCAAAGCAGTTTTTTATTGTTGCACAACTGCTGCAGGCATCTACAATCGTACGTGTTGCGTCAAAGTAACAAAAATTTACAGCCTTTCCCCTCTCAGGCGCACTCGTTCCATAACACCCATCTTTCGTATGGTACAGCCCGAAAGGTTCGGCATCGAGCTGTGAACAAATACCACTATCCTTACAATCAGCAGCGCGTGGACTTGTTCTTGCGCAAAAATGCGCACTGCCAGTTGTATCAAGCGCAGAACAGTCTCTCGCTTGTAACTGATTTTGATCACTGCATGTAAAAACTTTCTTGCGATCTTCTGTAAGGCAAAAAGATTCCCATCCCGTATCATCATGATAATATTTTTCGCAACGAGCATCGCCTAAGGTCATGGTTTGGACTGTAGGTACTGGCGATCGCCTATTGTTATCGTAAAAAGCAACGATTTCATAGCTATAAGACTCGCCCCAATTTACCCGGTCGTCAAAAAAGGTATTTTGAGTGTGTGACGCAGAAAAAGACATTTCCAAGATACCATTTTTCTTCTTGACAATTTCATATCCTAAAACTTCTAAACATGGTTTTCGCCATTCTAGACGCATCACCTCCTTTCCAGGAACATGAAGAAGAGAAAATTGCTCTACGTTCTTCTCTGTGCCGGATTCTGAACATTCGCCTTTAAGCTCTGTTAAAAAGAGGACATAAGGGCCTGCACTTTGCCCTTGTACAACCACAAAAGGTAGTTCTTCAGAAGTGTACGTTCCATAAACAGCTTTGATCATATGATCTCCTCCCTTATCTAGGGCTATAGAAAAAGATCCATCTGGATGTTTTGAAAAGCCCCGAAATCGTGCATCAATGTAGATGCTGGAGGCTGGAAGAGGTTGGTCAATACTTTCATCAAAACGCTGATTCATGTTTGAATCCATATAAACAGCCCCTTGAACTCCTTGAAAAGCTACCGGGGTAAGACTAAAATCAAAATTTGAAATCGCATCGCCTGCCACAATGTTGCGACGCTGCTCTTTTTGCACATAACCAATTTTACTAGCTTTAAAAACATATTCACCAGGGGGTAAATCACGGATTGTAAACTGTCCATTTGCATTCGTAAGGGTCTGTCCTCGAGTAATCCCTTCCCAAGAAACAGTAACGCCTTCGAGATTTCGGCCCGAAGTTGAAACTGCTCCTGAAATTTGCCCCGTACCAGTTATCATCTGCAATGTAAAGTTTAGTTCTTTTTGCTCTCCAGGATTAAGAGAAATTGTAACGCTGGCAGGTAAATGCTGAAGAACGGTAACACGAAATTGATACGTACCTGGAGTGAGCTGGGGAAAAAAATATCGCCCATCCGCTTGAGAAACTGTTTCCATTCCTTTTCCTTCGAGTGTTATGGTGGCACTGGCGAGATGACCCCCCTCAGAACTCTTAATAACACCTTGTACTGTTCCAAACTGTACTCCTGCGTTGCAAATTGTATTTAAACATTGTTCAACTGACACTCCTGTAACAAAAGTAGGATTTTGCACCCCGGATTGTTGCGCACGTAACGCACAAGCATAGTTATTTAAGCGAAACTGGCAGAACGTATTTCCCGTTATCGATAAAGGAAAAGTACAACAGCCTTCACTGCACCAAAGATTATACTCGGCATCACTTACTGGCTGCCCTGCCGGACCACCTTGATCCAGACCCAACTGCTGACATTTTCCGAAAGGATATTCCTGACAATCGACATTACAAGTAATCATTTCACACTCCGGAACATCAGAACAATCAGAGCCAGGAACAAATTCTTGAGAAGCATCACAATTTGGGAAAGAACGACAATCAGCTTGCACTTCTCCTGCTTCTAGTTGCTGGCAATAAAGATTTGATTCTAAGAAAGTATAACATCCTCTGCCACTAATTGTTTGACCGCTAACCAAAGCACTTAAAACTAAGAGAAATAAAACTACCTCTACTAAAAAACCTCTTTTTTGTCGTTTCATACTCTGGGTATAAATAAAATTCTTAACGTTTATAAAGCTTCCGAGAATAAGAGACACTATTTTTGGGAGCTTAGTTGCTCCAAACGAGAGAAAATTTTTCTCCGTTCTTCTGCAGTGGTTTTCTGCACTTTCATTTCCTTCCCATTGCTTCCCAGCGAAGGAGATTGTTGAGGATGGATCACCTCTTCAAGACGCCTAAAGAGGTTCTTTTCCTCCTTTGTTAATGATTTTTGCTGCTTTCCATAATATTTTACTAAGTGCCTCAAGCGCCGGAACTCTTCACTTTCAACCCGATATTTTAAGTTTGTGTCCTTCCCAAACTTTGCTAAGAGATATTCTCGTTGATTTTCCTTTGATTTATGATCATGTTGTTCCCGTATCTTTCGGAGATGCTGTTGAACTTCCGGATTAGAAGAAAAAGGAGAAAAAATTCTGGGAAAAGGAAACTCCCGTCTTACTGTGAAATGAAATCTTCTTTTATTTTTTAAATCCAGCTTCCGTAACAAAACATAAAAGAGAAAAATGAGAAAAAGAGCGATAAATATTAAGAGAAAAATGAGAAAAGGCGATTCTGAATTATTATTTTTTAACGCTCTTGTTTCTAATGTTCTAGATCCATTGCGAGAAGACTGATTGATAACTAGAGGAGGGGAAGAAATTATAGAAGACGCTTTCACAACTTGTTCTACAGTCGTCAAAGGTGCTGGGGTTTGGCAATGAGTAAAACATTGCTCCTGGTTCATGGGAGTAAACTGAAAGGTACTTTTTCCACTATTCAAAACGCTGATTTCACACAACCATTTATTTCCTTTAAACTCGCAATTGCTTCCGGGAATTTGGCAACAGCCTGGTGAACACCATTCTTGCTCTTTCCCGACAGGAACTCCGCCAGCGACACAGCGGGCAATGAATTCCTTTTGGCAGGAACTTTTGCAGAGAATTTTTTCGCAAGAAGCCTGCATTTCACAACGCTGGTTTTCCAGAAAAACTCTGGAAAGTAGGCAATCGTCAGAAAAGCTACATTCCTGATCAGCCTGAACAGGGGATATTTCTTGACAATAGAAAGGGCTTCCTTCATAAAGGAAACAGCCTGTTTGAGCGACAGTAGAACGAATAAAAAAGACAAAAAACGCTATTATAAGTAGATATAATAAGCCTCTTTTCATCATAGAATATATAGAAGAACTTCTTGGATTATAATCTTTTTGTTAGTAAAGACTAAACGGCCACTGTCACCACTTCTCTTCTTTCTTCTCTTTCAAAATCCTTATAAATCAGACCATAAATACTCTTAGGATGCAAAAAGTCGTCTTAGCAAATGGGCTAAAGATCATTCGCGAACATAAACCAGGGAATATTGTAGTGATTGAAGTACTTGTTAATGTTGGTAGTAATGATGAGACCATTGCTGAGCAAGGAATATCACATTTCCTCGAACACCTCCTTTTTGAAGGAACGACTTCACGTCCAACAAATCTTGCGATATCAAATGAAATAGAGAGTATTGGGGGAGATTTTAACGCCTATACTACAAATGAACGCACTTGTTTCTATATTAAAGTTCTTAAGAAATATTATCGTAAGGCGGTAACCATTCTTGCCGATATTTTGCAAAATTCTTTATTTAATGTTGAGCATATTGCCAGGGAAAAAAAAATTATTCTAAAAGAAATTGATATGATTAATGACGAGCCGCGTTTTTACCAGTGGCTTTTCCTGCAACGAAATCTTTTCATAAAACACCCTTGCCGTTATCCTACTTACGGCAATAAAGAAGTAATACGGGCCATAACACGAGAGAAAATTGTCGATTATTTTAACAAATATTACGTCCCCAATAATATAAGTATTTCCGTTGTCGGTGATGTTTCTAAATGGAGAAAACCAATTGAAGAACGCTTTAAGATGAAAAAAGGAATCTCACCGAAGAAATTCAAAATTATAGAACAAAAATCTACCAAGATTGCATTAGCAAAAGAAAAGAGAAAAATCGCCAATACCTACACCGTTCTTGGTTTTAAAACTATTCCGCGTTCCCATTATGATTCCTGTGTTTTTGAAATTATTAACGGAATTTTAGGAAGAGGTCAAAGCGGAAGAATGTTTACAGAAATCAGGAGCAAGCGAGGATTAGCTTATGATGTTGGAACACAAAATATTGGAGAAGTGAGTTTTGGTTATTTTGCCGTATATGCCAGCATAGATAAAAAGAATATTTATTTAGTGCGGAAACTAATCTTAAAAGAACTGCAAAAATTGCAAACTATCTCTGAAAAAGACTTACAGGAGGCGAAAGATTTCGTAGAGGGAAGTTATCTTCTAGAACTTGAAGACGCACAGAAAGTAGCGGATCAACTCTTGTTTTGGGAGCAAGTAGGTGATTTTAAATTAATGGAAGACTTTTTAATAAAGATACGTAAAGTTACCTGCCTGGATGTACAAAAAGCAGCACAGCGGTATTTTAAAAAGTACACCATGGTGGTTTTAGAAGGAAAGTGATTAACGCGTAATTTCGTAACTCTCAACCAATTTTTTTAGTTCTTTGGCAGAAGAAGTCTTCTTAAAATGTTCTCGAACCGGTTCCAAGAACTGGTTAATATAAAAGGCCGTGGCGTTTTTAAGGTCCATGGGGTGAACGCCACCTGTGAGGAAAGCTTCTTCTAATTGATGGTAAGAAAGGAAGGTTATGCTCCCCCCATATTTTTGAGGCCGTTCAATCTTAAAAAGAGGTACTTTCTCAAAGAGAATATATTTACAATATTCTAATACAGGATTGTCTTGAACTTGTTTTTCAGGACAATAAGCTTTTTTAAATTTAGTTTTAATTTCTTCTTCAGAATCAGTCATGAAAATAGCTGTCTCTGGTCTCGACTTAGACATTTTTAATTCAATAGCCCTTTCTTTAGTGTCTTTTTCCTTAGAAACTGGTTCTGTTAAGCCCATAAGCATATGATGACTAACGATCACTGGCTTCCAGTATCCTAATTTAGGTCCTAACTCCCTCGCCAAAACATTAACTTTTCGTTGATCCATGCCTAATTGGCAGATGTCAGCTTTCAAATAAAATATATCGGCTGCTTGCATACAGGGATAAAATATTTGAGATGCCTGTAGAGTATCAGATTCCGACCGCCCCATAATCTGAGTTGTTCGTAAGATACGGTTGAGAGTAGTATGGCGAGCAATTTGCATGACAATTTTCCAATATTCCTTCTTACCCATAGCTTCGCTAGCCCAGACAAACTCAACATTCTTTAAATCCATTCCACAGGATTTCCATACTTCAATGAAATACTTTCCGATGGTTTGAATTTTCTCCAAATCGCCACCCATTTTATTATTCGCCCAAGCATGCCAATCGGCAACCCACATCTTAAATTTAACTCCTGCTTTGGTCATTTTATTAACGTTTATAGCACGAAGAAGACCTTGGGCAATGTGGATTTTTCCCGAAGGTTCAAACCCATCATAAGCGATAAGATTTTTCTTCGTTTTGAGAAGTTCAAGAAGTTCTTCTTCAGAAACGATTTCCTCACCAACCTGTTTAATGAGTTCTAACTTTTCTTCAGGAGTCATAAACGGAGAGAAAATAGGAGAGATTATAAATATTTAGGGGTTGATTTTGATTTGAGCTGAGAGTTTCAGATTAGACGCAATTGGGTTGATCGATGGTAAGAATCTTACGTTAGAAATATAAATAAGAAATTATAAATAAACGGAACTTTCTTGGCAGGATGTTGATAAATGGTAAAAGCCATTATATTTGATTTTTGGGGGACATTAGTGGAAACCGGCACGTGGAGTCCGCTAAAACAAGTAAAGAATATTTTACTAATAGAAGCGCCATTTTCCGAGTATGTAGTGCGTATGGAGAAGGTTTTCATGACCAAAGAATTTCCGACGCTTAAAGATGGTTTCAAACAAGTATGCCGAGAATTTAGGATAGAGAGTTCTGAGGACCAGATTGAAAGATTAATCGGAGTATGGAATACCTCGTGGATGTTGGCAAAACCTTACCCCGATGTAGAAGAAGTTCTGCAACAACTAAAGCAGAAATACCTTCTGTTCTTAGTCTCTAACACCGATTGTTTTTCCGTACCAAAAGTTATGGATAGGTTTAAACTTGCGCCTTATTTTACAAGGATGTTTTTTTCTTACCAGCTTTCCCTTCTTAAAACGGATGTGAAATTCATGAAGTTTTTTTTGCAGCAGACAGAATTACGGCCTGAAGACTGTATTTTTGTTGGCGATAGTATTGAAAGTGATATGAGTGCCGCAGAGAAGATGGCGATCAGGGGGATCCTTATCGATCGTAAGAATACCCGCAGCTACAACCCAAAAATTAATAACCTGAAAGAATTAATACAACACTTATGATTGAAATTACCTTTTTAGGAACAGGTTGTATGCAACCAACGAAAACACGAAATCATGCAGGGGTATTACTTTCATATCACCAAGAAAATATTCTTTTTGATTGTGGAGAAGGTATTCAGAGACAAATGAGAATTGTCGGAATTAAACCCGCGAAAATAACTCGCCTTTGTATTAGCCATTGGCATGGTGACCATGTCTTCGGTATTCCTGGATTATTAAGTTCAATGGGGGCAGACCAGTATGCAAAAAAATTATTTATTTATGGGCCTGTTGGAAGCAAAAATTTTTTACAACATCTTTTGCAAGGATTTGCCGCGAAGGATATTATTGAACATGAAGTACATGAAATAAAAAACGGAATTTTCTTTGAAAATGATGAATTCTCGTTATATGCGCACTCTCTAAAACACTCTACCCCTTGTATTGGTTTCCGTTTTCATGAAAAAGACAAAAGGCGTATTAACGTCGCAAAAGCAACAAAATTAGGACTAAAAGAAGGGCCTATTCTCGGCAAGATTCAAATGGGAAAAAGTGTTATTGTCAATGGAAGAAAAGTTAATCCAAACGATCTTTCATCCGTAGTAAAAGGAAGAAATATAAGTTATGTCACTGATACTATAGAGTGCCAAGGGGTAGATTTACTAGCACAGGAAACTGATCTTTTAATTATTGAGGGCACTCTACTAGATGAATTAAGGGAACATGCTCTTAAATCAAAACATCTTACTGTAAAGCAAGCCGCGTTGATTGCTGCAAGTAATAATGCCAAGAAAGTAGTCATAACTCACCTTAGCCAAAGATACAAAACTTCTTCAGAAATAAAGGAAGAAGCGCAGCAGTATTTTTCAGAATTAATAGTAGCAGAAGATTTTATGAAAATACGAATATAAAGAAGGAATTATTCTACTGAAAAGTGAGGAGACAATGATCATCAACGTTGGGTCACAAAACAAAGTGAAAATCGAAGCTGTGACAGAGGTCTTCTCAGAGTTTGATCAATTTAAGAACTTAGAAGTAGTTAGCTTAGATGTTTCCTCAAGCGTTTCTGTGCAGCCATGTTCATTAGAAGAAACTATAGCAGGGGCAAGAAATAGAGCTACGGCAGCATTTAAAGAAGGCTGCCGGTATAGTATTGGGTTAGAAGCTGGTATTATGCCTTTGCCTGAAAATAATAGGTATGTTAACATCACTGTTTGCGTCGTGTATACTGGAAATGATTATGCTATTGGTCTAAGTTCAGCATTTGAGATTCCGCCGAAAATGATAAGTCTCATCATTCATGAAGAAATGGATCTAGACCAAGCAACAAAGGCTATTGGCCTTACCGAACGAGAACGAATTGGCCGAGAGGAAGGGACAATTGGACTTTTAACCCAGGGGAAGATGACTCGTAAGGAGTACATCAAAGCAGCCATTATAACGGCGTTAGTGTCTATTTTAAACCCTGATTTTTACCGGGAGAAATGAGCATGAACACCAAAGCTAAAGGCACAAAAGGCGAAAGGGAGCTTATTAAGCTTTTTAATGAATCGGGGTGGAGTGCCATAAGAGCCGCTGGAAGCGGTTCTTCGCCATATCCTTCCCCGGATATCCTTGCTGGGAACGCCATACGAAGAATTGCCGTAGAATGTAAAGTAACTAAAGATTACAAAAAGTATCTTACCAAGGAAGAGGTGCAACAATTAAGGATTTTCTCACAAAAGTTTGGCGCCGAATCATGGGTGGGGGTAAAATTTCCTAAAGAACCATGGTATTTTTTAATGCTTGAAGACTTAGAAGATACGGGAAATAATCTCGCTGTTTCTATTGAGATAGCAAAAAGAAGGGGACTAACCGTTGAAGAGTTGATGGGGAAAGAAAAAATATGGGAGAGATAAACTATAAGCTTCCACCGACGACAAAGAGATAAAATAATAACAAGAAATCTTTCCAAAATATTCTTAAAAACACGAAAATCACTCACTTTTTGAATTGTGCCGTAATGGCGAAACATTTAAAAGCGTTGTCACTCCCACCTAACAGAAAAGCTACCAAAATGCGCCTCACCCACAAGAAAATGAAAGAGATTCTGATACTTATTCTTGGAGAAGGTGGTTTCCCCTTAGTTAAGGAACTTATGGGTAAGGAAAATGTTTCTGAGTTTGATCTAGCAAATAAAACAAAACAAGATATTAAAGTTATAAGAAAAATGTTATACCTGCTCTACAATAATAATCTCGTGGGATTTACAAGGAAAAAAGACAAGCAAAAAGGGTGGTATATATATTATTGGACCTTGCAACCGGAGAATGTTCGTTTCTGTTGTTTTAAAATGAAAAGGGACCTTTTACAACGCTTAGAAGAACAATTAGAGAATGAAAAACGAGAATTATTCTTTGTATGCTATAATTCATGTGTTCGACTAAATTTTGATCAGGCCATGGATTTTGAATTTCATTGCCCGGAATGTGGGGAATTGATAACACAAGACGAAAAAGGAAAGATCAAAGAATTAACGCAAAAAATCGAAGAAACGAAGGGAGAATTAGCGCGATTTGACCTTCGGAAAAAAACTAGGCGGAAAAAAATAAAAAAACATCAGAAAGAAGTCCGGACGAAAAAAAGATCAGCACAGGCAAAAAAGAAAAAGGAAAAAACCGTACTGCAACGTAAACGGCAGTAAGAAATTTTATCTTTTTTTACTTTTTGATACCATTTTTTCTATCGCCGTTTCTTCCTGCAAAACTCTGGAAGTCATTTTTTGGATGTTAACTTCCATGCCGGCAACCCTTCGCTCTAATAAGATAAGGACACGCAACGAGTATACAATCGCCGCAAGCGTACCGATGATCACCGCAAGAATAACCTCAGCTAAGTCTAACCCTGGCATTTTCGCACCTCTTTATATATGATACTTAAAGAAGATTGTTTTTAGGTATATAAACGTTTTGGATTTATAAAGTAAATATTTATAAACGGGCCTTTAATTGGAGATTTAAAATGATGTCTTATGAAGAACTTTTAAAGAAAGCAGAAAAAGAGTTGCCAGAGTTAAGCGCAGGAAATGATAGATTTGTTCTTGAAAAAATAAAAGGACACCTAGAAGGGAACAAAACTGTATTAGTTAACCTTAAGAAAATTGCCAAGGACATCGGAAGAGAGGAAAATCACCTTCTTAAATACCTTTTACGAGAACTGGCTGCGCCAGGGAAAATTTTTGGAGGAAGAGTCATTCTAGGAACAAAAATAAGCGCTGCAATAATAAATAAAAAAATTAAAAAATACGTAAGTGAATTTGTCTTCTGCTCCGAGTGTGGTAAACCGGAGACATTATTGCTAGAAGAGAAAGGGGTTTCTTATCTGAGATGCCAGGCCTGTGGCGTAAAAAAACCAGTAAAAAAGATATGATCTTCATTGTCGCAGAAAAACATGGCCAGAAGGGATTACTTCTCGTAGTCACGGATGGAGAAATTATCGGGAAACAATTCGAAGAAGGAAAATTGCAATTGAATCTAAAGAGTGCTTTTTATCAAGGAGAAAAAAGAACCAAGGAAGAAGTTAAAGAGCGTATGGAAATAGCGCGCTATCTCAACTTCACGGGAAAAAATTCAGTAGCGTTGGGAGTTGAATGTCATTTTGTTGAAGAGAAGAGAATTATTTGGATAGCCAATGTTCCTAACGCAGAGGTTATTATTTAACGATAGACTAATTTATCTTTAACTTTTGTTTGATCATAATTATGTCTTTTTTTAGTTCTAATAATATTTTATGGGAACCCTGATCAATGTGAAGGTCACGAAGATCTTTTTCTAAATCAAGTTCGACACGATATTGATCACGCTTTGCAGCGCGACTTTGACTCATTAAAATAATCGGAGCCTGGATAGCAGCTAGGCAGGAAAGCATTAAATTCAAGAGAATAAATGGATAAGGGTCAAGTGGTTTTTCTATAATAATAATAGTGTTAAAAATTATCCATCCGCCTAGAATGGCAAAAAAGAATAGGATAAAAGCCCAACTTCCGCCTACTTCCGCGATTTTATCAGAAAGGCGGTCAAGGCTGCGGAGATCTTTGTTATAGAAAGCTTCGATTTCATCAAGACTTTTCTGGACAAATTTTATTTCTTTCTTGATAACTTCGAGAACATTAAGATTGTTATAGGAACGACGTAGCATAACAAAACCTCTTTTTAAGGGAAAGTGTAAATGAATATTTAATTGTATCTGTTTCGCGCTTTTATCGAAGAAAATAATCTTCAGCCCAGAAATGTTCCTAATCCCACTTGTTTATCTTTAGATTTGCCAAAGACCGCTTCAACATCAGCTTTAAGAATTTCTAAGACCTGTTTTAAATAGGGAGAAAAGTTGTATTTCTCAGCAAGCATGAGAGAAGGACCCAAATATTTAATGACCGATCCTTCTGTTATTGTAAAGAGCAATTTCCCCTGGCATTGAGTGCAACGGCCTACGAGAGGAGGGCGGCGATACTTAGTGTTACAATTCACGCAACGAAACTGCTGCATGGAGAATTTTCGTAAATTTCCTTTTATGTCCCGCAAGAAGTGTTTCTGAATAACTAACCTCGCTACGTCATCCATATTGACTGCGCGCACTTTTTGGGCGATGTCCATTTGGCCAATTAATTTTTCCTCCATCGAAGGAAGGATTTTATAGGCTGAACAGCAAACTCCTTTATTGAAATTATCAACGTGATGAGTGAACCCAAAATCTTCGTATTGAAGTGTCGTGCCAAGGCGGGTGCTAAGTTGCTCGATCTTTTTTTGTTGAACGCCGTAAGTAACCTCCCAAGGCTTTTTCATTTGAAGCGCCGCTTCATAAAATTCAAGAGGATAGCGCCAAACTACATCAAGGCCATGAACTTGATCATCAATTTCGGTTGGATTAAGAATAGAAGTTAAGACCAAAGGAGCGTCCATGGTTTTGGCGCCACGACGTTCTGGAAGATATTGCCGTGAAAAGTTAAGGAGAGCATCCATAAGCAACATAACGCAGGCTTCATCGCCATCGCAATCGCGACGCATGCCCGCATGATACATCGGGTGGGTAATCAACCCCTGAGTATCGGAAAAACCAATTATTCTTCCGATTAACCCCGCAGAGATATGGGGAGCAAGACCAATAACAAGATGGCCAACTAGATCTTCTTCTTTTTTTAGATTATAAAAAGGAGGTAAATTATAAAAATTCGCCAGAAGAGAATCAACGAATTCGGCAACACGTTTAAGAACTTTCGATGCAGATTCATCCAGCGAATCAAACCCTGGAAGAATGATATCCTGGGGTTTTAATTCTAATAACTGGTTGTCTTGAGTTAGCTTATTGCCGAAAATGTCTTTATTGTAACCTAGATCCTGGAGTTTAGAAAGTGGAGTTTTAATTTCTTTAGGTTTGAAATGTGTTATAGGCAGCTCTGTACAGTCATAACGTGTTGTGCCATCTTTATTCACATAAAGACCATAGCGAGCGCGGAGGATTCCCTTCGCGAGATTTTCTACAACATGGTCTTTATTAGAAGTGCCACGAATGCCTTTTACGAGATCTGGGAGAACGTCCTGACCACTATTTTTAAGAGCATCTTGAAGATAAGCATTTATATCGATTTCATAAGTCTTATAAGGAAAAGCTGTGCCATGACGACATCTGTCTTTCTCAACGACACCACAAAAGCGGCAAAAATAAAGGCGAATACAAGACCCCTTACAAGAAAGGCACTTATAATAAACATTTTCTTGTTTACATTTTTCACAGAAGAAAAAAGGGAAAGTATTTCTGATTTTACCTACCGCCAAAGCTGCTTGAAAACTACGCAAGCGGCCGCCTTCTTCTCCGACAGGAAAAAGAACCTGTGGAGAACCTGTAAGAGCGCGCATCTTAGCTTTTTCAGGACGACCCATACGGGCTCCGATGAAAGTTCCAGCCTTATCTTTAAGAGAAACGTGACATAAAGAATTAATGATCTGTAGTCCATCTTCACTCTCTCTTTCAGAGAAAGGAAAGGTTATCTCTTCCAAGCTTTTCTGATCTTTAAAATAGAATGACAAGGCTATGATTTGTGCCTCGGTTTTTTCAAGTATAATGCTTTCTTTATTAATAACAAGATGAGAGATGCCAAGTTCCTCAAGAACGCGTTTCGCCTTGCAATGAGATTGATTTGATAAATAGTAAGGAAGAATTATTTTTAGAATTTCAGTGCCATTAAATTTTATTTTACCTTCTTGGAGCCAGTTTTTGAGACAAGAAAGATCTTGTGCAGAAATCATTTTCCAATAAAATGTAAATTCGGGATGAAGGGAAACGTGGAGTTTTTCACTAATTATCAAGGCTTCTTCAAAATTAGGAATGATGAACAATGGTTCGTTAATAATTTTTGTTAGGCGAGAAAGATTAATTTCAGTTATTTTAGCTGCCTCCTCAAAACTTTTTTTTTCAGATAGAACGAGGCTTGCTTTTTCCACTTCTAAAGCCCACCATTCAGGACAATATCCCGGAGGAACGAGTGATTGACCATTTTCAGAAAAATCACCGTAGTTAATAAGAATGTCGCCTAAAAAAAGAACCTCCTCAATTTGGGAAACATAGTTCTTAGCTTCATCCTCTGTTTGGAATTTTCTAACTGAACCATCATACAACTTAACGATGGGGCCTTCTAAAGTATCACAAATAGTGACCGTTGTTGCTTTTCCGGGACGCTCCATTTTAAGTTGTGTTCCTATAGCAATAAATTTATTGAGAACAATTAAAGTTGCCGGATGGACAGCAGTGGCAGAAAACCCCGTGGTTCTACTTCGCCCGTAACGTAGACGTAATCCACCCGTAGCCAAAGGATGAGTGATAATTGGTCTTCCTGCCACAATATCCATAATAAAAGTGTTGTTTGGTTTTACTTTCTTCCCTTCGTCACTTCCTTTTTGAGAGAGGTTATGGGTCGCGTGAATTTTTTCCTTTAGTTCAAGAAATTCGCTTAACCAGTTCCATTCTAAAGAAAATTCTTGCCCCCATTTAGCGAGACGCTTCCACAATTTAGATGCTTTTTGACATAAACCTTCTGCTAGTACGAGAGCTACTCCCCCCCTTATCAGATTTGTTTCGATGCGAGGAAGGTCTTTATAATTAGAAACTTCAAACGTTTCAGTTGGATCTCCATCTATCTCGACAGGAAGGTGAGAAAGCATAAATTTTAACTCCTCATCCGAAGGATGATATTGGAGATTAGTAACACGATCGTGATAGTCATGAACTTCAGTAGTATTACGATTAATCTCCATTTCCTGAGGATCATAAGGCGCGTACCCCATTTTCACTCTCACATAATCGGCAAGAATAACAGACGTGGAAGCAGCCGTGCCACCAGCTCCACGAATAGGGCCCGCATAGAGCAATGAGAAATAGTCTTTGCCATCATATCTTTTTTTTATTTTTAAACCTATGAACCCTTCTAGTGGAGCAGAAACGATGCCTAAAGTTAAATAAGCAAATCCGACACGGATGCCCATTTCCATCGCTTCCTGCTTAGTAGAAAAGCGGCAAAACTTTTCCTTTGCTACTTCCTCAGCAACTTTAAACCCGACGCGCCAGTCCAGAAGACCAAATTCTTGCTCTAATTCTGTAATTCGCTTCGTGAGCGTCGTTTGAGCCAGTTGAGGAGCTACCACTGAGATCAGTCCAACAACGCGTTCCGCCATATTATTAGCAAGAGGAATAGGAACATCTTCTTCAGGATCAAGATTCTTTTTTCGCGCCATCCTCGCGAGACTATAACATTCTTTTACCAGACTAGTTATATCTTGAAAATACGTTCTGATTTCTGGAGAGGCTTCTATCATTTTTATCAAAATCGGAGAATTTTTATTTCGCGTGTTTTGAGATTAATAGCTGGGACTCTTGCTGGTTCAGGTTCATGGCCGAGTTTTTCCTGAAAGGTGGTTTTATTCTGCCAACAACTCCCGCTGATCATGGTAATCCCATGATAATTAGCAACACAAGAATAATGGATATGGCCTGTTACAAAGAAATCAGGAACTATTTTTATGAGAAGAGGATCTTCCTCATATGAAGGGCAGTAAGGGGTTGATTTGAAAGCTGGGGCAAGATGACGTCTTTTAAGTAAAAATTTCATAATCATATCTGCGCGATGATATCCCCCCGCCAAGCGTATAGAATCGACATTAGCAACATAATAATCAAAACTAAACCCGTGATACATGAGAACATCAAACCCGGGAAAAGTGGAAGTTTTTCCAATATTTACAACGGCTGGATTGGCCGTTGGAATCTGGCGAATGAGGCGGCTAAATTCACGATATTGCTCTTTGATATCTTTAATCTTTAATTCTTCTTCTTGAGAAGGATAGACGCCCACCCCATCGACAAGGTCGCCGGCAATGAAAATGTACTTTACTTTAGATGCGATTCCTCGTTGTGTTTCATTGCCAATGGAGCCATTAAGCCATTGAATAAATCTCTCAAATTCTTCTTCAAGAAAGAGAGCTGAGCCAACATGGACGTCAGACAAGAAGAGAACATAATCGTCCCTCTCACTTTTCTTTAATTCGTGATTTGACGGAATATCTGGCCAAAAGATATTTTCAACAAAAACCACCCCGTCGGAAATTTTCCCCGTTATGCCGACAACCTCATCAACAATAAGATCTTGAGAAAGACGAAAGAGATCCTTTTTATTTTTAGAAATGATGATTTTTATTCTGCCCGTGAGATCCTCGATGCTGATAATAAGATTTCCTGTTTTAGTTTTAGTTATTTCCTCAATGATTCCAATAAGAGAAATGTTCTCACGTTCTTTCTTTCCTAAAATTCTGTTTATCGTTAAGGTGTGTTGCAATTCCCTCCGTTGACGTAGGAGTCCCTCTAAAAAACTATGACGGGAAATGAAAAAACGCGTAAAATCAGAGATATCATACTTGTGGGGTTTATTTTCATAGGAAAGGACGATTGTGACTTTAGATGTTTCGGGAGAGAGATTTTTGCTTTCCTCATCCCCTTGAAAAAGGTCGATGGAGTTAGTAAAATGGATGCTGGTTGTAAAATTAACCTCTTCAGCATTTTCTTCGATAGTGGTCTCGAGACTGGAAACGTCGTGTTTAGTTGTCGAAACGGGAGACGGGTTTAAACTAAGGGATGATTTCTTAAAAAGTTGGAGACTGGCTTGATATAATTCATCATCACGCTCTTTTTCTGCCGCCACGCGACTTGAATCAATCTCGTACCAATTAACTAAAGTGGTTTGTTTGGCAATGGCATCGATATCGTCAGCGTTTAGTACTAATAAGTCCGTTTCCTGTTCCAGTAAATCTAAGACCTCACTTGTTATTTCTTTCGCAAGAAGATCTTCCTTAGCAAGGATGCCACGACGAAAGAGTTCTTCGATTTTTTTGCTGCGATTTTCCATTTTAATTAATTGAGTTGCAGAGATTTTTCCAAAATCTCTTTTAGTTTAATAACGATGTTCTCATCTATAGAAACGGAAATTTCACGGGTTCGGCCATATCGCCCCTTAGAAATAATTTTTGCGTTTATAATGCCAAGCATATCCAATTCCGCTAAAATATCAGAAACACGACGCTGAGTTAGAACATTAGTACTACTTCGCTTACAGAGATTTTTATAAAGATCATAAATTTCTCCCGTGAAGAGTGATTTCTTCTGTTTAGAAAGAAGGAGAATAGGGTATAAAACGCTCTGGAATTGTTTTGGCTGATTCGTAGCAACATTAATAATTTTATCGCTCTCCACTTTACTTTCGGCTTCGTCCAAGTGCGTTATGGTAATGAAAGTTGTGCCGCTTCTTTCTGCAAGTTCTCCCGCAACGCGTAACAAATCTATGGCGCGGCGAACATCTCCATGTTCCCGTGCCGCATACGCAGCACACTTTTCAATGACGCCTGCCTGAATGGTGCCTTCTTTAAATGCGCGTTGGGCTCGTTGCCGCAGAATGTCCTGAATTTGGATTGCATTATAAGGGGGGAATATTAATTCCTCTTCTGAAAGACTACTTTTCACGCGAGGATCCAGATTTTCACTAAAGATAAGACTATTAGAAATTCCCACCAGACAAATCTGAGACCTGTGCAATTCAGAGTTAATGCGAGTAAGGTTATATAATACTTCATCGCCTATTTTTTTTGTGAGTTGATCAATTTCATCTAATACCAACAAGACGGTCTGATCTTGACGATCTAAAAGTTGGTAGAAAATATTGTACACTTCATCTGTAGGAAGACCAGTAGAAGGCACTTCCTGTCCAAATTCTTTTATAAGTTGAGAGATTAAACGATACTCCGTGTCAGCTACTCTTTTCAACTTACAATTAATATAAATACTCTTCAGGGGAACTTGATTTTTCTGTGCTATTTCTACCATAGAGCGGAGAACGTGTCGAACCGAAAGTGTTTTCCCCGTTCCGGTTTTACCATAAATAAATAAATTTGAAGGTTTTTCTAAACGCAAAGCAGGAGCAAGAATATTAGCAACTTCTTGTAATTGCTCTTTCCTATAAAGAACATCATCGGGGTCGTAAGAAGAAAGTAAAACTGTTTTTTCTCTAAAAATACTTTCCTTCTTTAGATAATTCTCGAAAAAATTATGGATAGGTTCCATCTAACACCCCCATTTCTATTGGAAACACTACTTACATATAAAAGTTGCGATTAAACGATTAAAAATTAGATTTTATTATTATTAAGAAAACAACTATTGCAGTAACAGACACCCCATCATTGCCTGTAGAGAAGAATAATATATAATATAAAAACAATTAATAATTTATTAACTAAAGACACTAAATAAAGACAAGAAAGTTTTTGTTTCTATATAGAAAAATAAACCTTTTCTTTTCGCACTTGCCGTTTGAATTTCTTTTTCGTTCCATAAGAAATTGATTTTTTATCACTAAAATAATTTTTTACTTCTATTCTATAATTTCCTTTTTTTTTTAGATTAATTCTTCTTCTCCTCCATTTTCCATGAGAAATGGGGGGGTGTTGGCAACAACAATACCCTTTTTTTTCTTCGCTCTTCTGAAAGTTCCTCTTAAACAGCAGATAAAAACCTTTAAATAGTTCTCTTTAAGATCACAATTCATGGTTCTCGAAGCGCTTTTTAACCCTTTTCGTGTTAAAACTCGCCCTTGGCAAATGTTCGCTGCCGGATTTCTTTATTCGCTAGTTGGTTTAGGATTAGCCTATTTCGTGTTTAAAGAAATCGCAGGGATCTTAACTGTTTTTTTAATCGTGCTCTCTACTTTTCCTATGCTTTATACAACCATCAAGAATGAAGAAGAACTTGATCTTCGTTACGAAAAAGAATGGCGTTTACTTAAAGAGCATACTAAAGTACTTATTTTTTTAATGTTCCTTTTTTTTGGCATAACTGCCGCCCTAGCTCTCGCATACGTTTTTCTCCCGCAACCAGTCGTTGATAATATTTTTAGTTTACAAGAACAGGCCATCGTTTCAGTAAATAATAATGTCCAGGGGAAACTTACCGGAAAGTGGACCAGATTTGAAATTTTTGGCAAAATTTTCTTTAATAATATGAAAGTACTATTTTTTTGTATTGTTTTTTCACTTTTATATGGGGCAGGAGCAATCTTTATTTTAACCTGGAACGCTTCCGTTATCGCTGCAGCGATGGGAAACATTTTTAAAACAGAACTGGCAAAAACAGCTAGTTTTGTTGGATTCTCCAACATTGCTACTTATTTTAATGTTGCAACTTTTAGTTTTTTTCGTTACATGACCCACGGGCTTCTCGAAATTGTAGCTTACTTTACTGCCGGTCTTGCTGGTGGTATTATTTCTATCGCTTTAATTAAACATAATCTTCAGGAAGAGAGGGTTCTTATCGACGCTCTTGATTTAGTCCTTATAAGTGTCGGCTTGCTTCTCGTAGCTGGTTTTATAGAAGTATACATCACCCCTTTACTGTTTTCGTAATGTTTTTCATTAACCTTTATTTTTCATTCACAACACTTTTACCCTTCCTGGCAGATTCTGGAAGATCTCACCACAAACCAACATCTTCTCCAAAATTTTTTCGGAATCGCCCAACATCGACTTTGTAATCACTTCCTCGATTAATACCCCTTCCCCCTGGTCAAGCTCTTTAATAATTTTTATTATTTTTTGAAATGGCAACTGGACGTCCTCTTGTATCGATCGCCCCAAGGCATTGTTATCGCTAGCAAAGTTTCCTTTCTCTAATATAACCTCTTCCGCAGGATCTATTCTCTTCTGATTTTTTTCTTTTGCTCCTTCTTCTAAAGATAAAAGCCCTTTTTTTTCACATTCCCAAGATCGCACTTTTAACCATAAAGGTTCAACTCTTCGCATTATCTCTGCGGATAGGTATTTTTCGTTATTAAAAATCCTGATTCTGCCGATCACTAAAACTACGTCTCCCATATTAATCTCTTCGATGTTTTTCTGTTCCTCAAAAAAACGCAGGGTCATCTTTCCTGTGCTATCATCTAGAAGAAGATTTGTAATCGACCCTATCTTTTGTTTATTAACAATGACGGCAATAATGTTAGCACGATATATCTTTTTCCCCTCTGTAGTAAAGAGGTAGTTTGGTTGCTGTTCGCTTTCCTGAACGTACGTTCCCTCTACAATTTCTCTTAGAACTACTTTTGCTACCAGTGATCGTTGAAAAGAAGAAACATCCGCCATCTTACAGTCGCTGCACAAACCCTCTCTTCGGTTCGAAAACATCTCCGGAGCGTCGGAGCTTTTCAAGGATTTCTTCCACTTTCTCTTTGGTAAGATTCTTCTCTTGTGCCGCATCTATAATCTGTTCAATAGGTATTATTTTCTCGCCTCTTTGTTGTTCGAGAGCGTCGATGATTTCTTTAATAATACTAATACTACTGCGTTGTGTGGCAGTAATTCTGCTGCTCAAACGATCAATGTCTATTTTACCCGTTTCCGCATCCCTCGCAATCTGATTCAAGCAGTAATCAATCAATTCGATAGCTTTCTGAGCATCTATTTTCATTACCATACTGGCAAGACGAACCTTCGCCGCCGCTTCCGATAAACGAACTAGCCCTTCTAACTGGCGTGCCGTGATAGGTATACTCTGTATTCCTTTCTCGTCGGTCGACGCCGAAGTCCGCATGCTAATATAATATTCTTTCAATTCTTCAATTGCTTCATCAGTCATTTTTGGGCGCATTTTTTGACGGATGTAGGCAAAATATTTACGGAGTAATTTTGAAGGAATGTCAGAAACAGCACTCCCTGGGTCTTTATGTAAATTAAGGATAAAAGAAGCTGTTTGCTCATCTTTTTCCCGATTTGGGAGGTCTTTAATGGGGAAAATTAAATCAAATCTATTAATAAGAGTAGGGGGCATATCAATTTGGTTCGCAATAAGGTCATAAGGGTCAAAGCGCCCAAATTTTGGGTTTGCTGCCGCAAGGACCGTCGTTTCACATCGTAAAGTAGCCTGAATATTAGCTTTTGCCACACTAATTGTTTGCTGTTCAAGAGCTTCATGTAAGGCCGAACGGTCTTCTTTTCCCATTTTATCCATTTCATCAATGATAGCAAATCCATGATTAGCCAAAACCAGCGTTCCTGCCTCTAAACTCCACCCCCCTAAAAACTCATCTTTAACTACCGATGCTGTCAATCCTGCTCCTGAAGCTCCCTTTCCACTTGCAAAACGGGCTTTTGGAGCCACTTTACTAAGCCTCTTTAACAATTGAGATTTTCCACTTCCGGGATCCCCTATCAGTAAAATATGCATATCCCCTCTTGTCACAACACCATCAGGATGCGCTTTCCTACATCCTCCTGCTAACTGCAGCACAAGAGCTTCTTTTACTTTCTCATGGCCGTATATGGAAGGAGCAATACTTTGAGCAAGAAGACTTAAACAGTTAGGATGGAAGGCAATTTTTTTAATCTCTTCTAATTCTTGCTCTGTAACGAGTAACTCCGAAAAACTATCTTCCACAGCCTCGACGTTATTAGCTTCGATAATTAAATCATACTTTGTCGCTTGACCGCCGGAACGAAGGGTTATCGGCACTTCTGTTAACCACCCGCAGACTTTTACTCTCGAACCAGGGCTACTTCGGCGCTCGGAAATAGGTGACACGAGGTCATCTCTAAGAAAAACGTTAATGCGTCTTGGCTGTCCTCCTTCTAACTCATCAGGTGATTCTTCTAATACTAACCCTTGACCATCAACAAGCTCTTTAGAAATCTCTTTAAATTTACCTTTCCGGCCGCAACCACATCTTACCGGCTCTTTATATTTTTTATCCAGCTGAAGGACATTTAAAATATTACCACAGCTCGGGCATTCAAATTTTGCCGCGGTGACATGTGGGCGAACATCTGATTTTTGCCGTACAATTCCTTCCGTCCAGATGAATTTGTTTAAGTGTTTGCTTCTTATTTCGCTCACGTTCACTTTCTGCGATTCTGGTAAGTTCGTGAAACGAACCGTAAATTTGTCAATTTTTTTTGGCAAATCAAATTCTTTAATCATAATTTCCGCCGCTTTAAGAAGTTCTTCAGGGTTTTCTAAAATCTCTTCACAAATTTCAGTATTAAATTTAATCAATTCAGAAAAATTTAGAACCAAACTATCCTGCCCTTTACGCACTGCCTCTAATAGTTGGGGATGATAGTTTTGTTCAATAAATTCATGGAAAATCCTAATTTGTTCGTCAACTTCCATAGTCCCCAAACCCCTGTCTTAAAAGTAAAGTAAGAACTATATAAATATTTATTTCATTGTTTATCTATACGGCATCTAATTACTTGGCCAGCACTTTCTTTAAATTATCAATGAGTTTATCTGTGGCGGCATTAACTTCATCTTCAGTTTTTGTGCCTGTACAGACAATTTTGCCATTGCTAAAGAGGAGAAACGTCGCGTTGGTTCCTTTCAGTTTATGGACGAGTCCGGGAAATTGTTCCGGCTCATACTCCGTATGGGGGAGTTTAATCCCTAAAACATTTAAATTAAGATCCATGCCAATGCTTCCCGAAGCCACAATATTCTGTACGGTGATCTGGGGAGTAATCGTCACATGGATGTTCAATTTTTTAAGACTGCGAATAATGCTTTGAATGCTCTTTTCCACTTCCTCCATGGTTCTTGCTCCTGTGCAAACCACTTTTCCACTCGAGAAAATAAGGGCCGATGTTTTTGGTTCCTTGATGCGTAAAACAAGCCCTGGAAATTGCTCAGGATTATATTCTGTATTCGGCAAGGTCGCGGCCATTTTTTCTAATGGGATATCTTTTTCCAGACCAGTCGAAACCACAATATTTACGATACGAATCTTTTTCTTTGATGTTGCACTGTTATCCTTTTTGTTCATAACCATAACCCCCTATTCTTCTTAAAGATCGTTAAATTTGTTTATAAATAACGCTTCACTATTTAAATATTGCTTTTATAAATCGTGGCTTCCCGTCGTCTTTTGTTCTTTTCCTCAACTTCCAATCCATTTCGAATATATCGCCAGTGCTGCCTGCTCTGAAGGAGCGTCAATTAACGCTCTTCCATCCTTAAAGAGAAGAATTTCCTTAAATCTTAAAGCTTCTTTATCATCTGTCACTCGATCCATTTTTTCCCACCGCCGTTTTAACGTTGAAAGGGCGATTTTTTCCCCCATAATTTGGTAAAGATTTGTTGAACAAAACTTTATCATTTTTATAGGTCCATCTTTGTTCAGAAAAGTATAAATGCCTTTACAAGTTTGGCACGTAACTCTTTTTTTCACGTTTAAAGATTTCAAAGATTGCTGCCAGATGTCATAATAATATAAGATCGGGCTAATTTTTTCACCGACGAGAACTTTAAATGTTAAGGTAGCTTGGATGGCCGCGATTGAGGTCGTGATTGTGTTAAGAACCCCCAGAGTTTCGCACGTTTCAAGAGACGCTTCTTTTAAAAAACAGGAAAGACACGGTCCTTCCGGCAAAATCGCCATCGCGTAACCTTCTGTCATTATGGCTGCACCATACACGAGAGGAATCTTCTCTTTCTTGCAAAAGTCATTAAGCAAGAATCGTGTTTCAAAATTGTCAGTGCAATCTACTACTACCCTTGCTTTTTGTAGCGAGATGATGTTTTTCGCATTAAGATGGATTGGCAAAGCTTTAGTACTGGTTATAGGATTAATCTCTTGCAATCTTTCTTTCGCTATGAGAGCCTTGCTTCGGCCCACGTCTCGTGGTAAAAATAAAGTTTGTCTTTGGAGATTACTTTCTTCGATGATGTCTCTGTCGATAACCGTTAATTTCCCTACTCCGGCTCTTACTAGTAATTCTGCAACTCTGCCGCCGAGTGCTCCAGCTCCTATAATAGCGACGGAAGAGTTACTAATTTTTTCTTGTCCTTGAAGTCCAATCTCTTTCATAACCACATGTTGATGGTAATATCTTTTTTTTTCCATAATCTTTAGCAGCTTTGGATGATGGCTTTCATTTTACAGGCATTACAAACCTCTTGGTTTGCCGCCTCCCCACATTCTTGACATGGTTTTATCTCTTCTGGCTGCTTTCGTTCTTCCTCTCGCAGTAAAGGAAGCATCGCCAAAAAAGAGTTAATGATGCCTTGTTTAGTCCCTTTGTATTTCTGTTCAAATTCATTCAGCATCTCTTGGATGTCATGGCGATATCCCGTATGGGAATAAGGGCATTCCGCAAACTGAACCTGCCATCCCTTGAGTATGGTGTAAAGGCGCACTTCTTTTTCCAGACAAAAATATAATGGTTTTACCCGCTGAACAAACAACTCTTGTTCTTCTATTCCAGAAATGGGACCGAGACGACCCGCTATTTTAGTATTCGCTTTAAATAAGTTCATCACAATAGCTTGTGCTTCATCATCCAAATTATGTCCTGTTACTACTTTCGTCGCGCCCAAGTCTCTCGCCTGTTTATTAAGAAGGTAACGTCGCCAGACTCCGCAGATATGGCAAGGTTTTTTCTTCGTTCCTTTGTTAATAAAAGGATAAGCGACATCAAGATTTTTTCCTAATTCTTCATTAAAAGAAACCGTTTCTAATCTAATATTCTGTTCTCGGCAAAAATGATGCAAGTCTCGGAGAGTTTTTTCGCGGTATTTCGCAATTCCTTCATCAACGGCGAGGGCAAAAAGTTCGTTGTTACAATTGTATTTTTCGAGATATTTCTTAGTGAGATAAAGAACGGTAAGTGAATCCTTTCCTCCTGAAGTAGCGATACAGAGTTTATCTTTTCGTTCAATTAATTGAAATTTATTAATGGTGCGGAATACTTTCTCTTCAAAATAGCTTAGGAAATGACTTTTGCAGAGAGAACCATGTTGCAGAGAGATAACCGCCTTGGCATCACATTTGTGGCAATTCATCTTATCCCCCCGAAATAACACTCAGAATCTCTAAAAGATCATTTTCTTGCAGTGTTTCTTCTTCTGTCAGAACTTCATTATTCCTGGCCACGAGAACCGTTTCCAGATTAAGATCAAGTTGACAAAGAAGCTGCCTTACTGTTATTCCAGAAAAATCAATTTTTTGTGTTGTATTAGTCCGCTCAATGTGTACTGATATTTTCATTCTTCCCTCACTTCTGTCTCTAAATAAGGCTGAAGTTTAGTTAATCTCCTTTTGAGGCTGTTTTTTATAAAGTTTTAGGTAAGTAATATGTCTTGGTCTTTAGCATCCAGAAGTGGGGCTTTTCTGATTCCACTACAAGGATTTTTCGGAGCACTAGAAAATTCACAAATTTTTAGTGCACCAAAAATCAACTGATTTTTGAGTATTCCAGAGAGAAAAATCCACTTGCCTTGCAGAAGAAGCCGAACCGATGCTAAAGACAAAAGGAGACATATTACTTACAGTTTTAGAAGGTTTTTTTAAATCAACTGTTTTTCTAAGGAGAATGGACAATTATCTTTTTCTCCCAAAGAGAAAAGAATACGAAGAATTGAGCGCCGATCTAGGGTTTACAAAAACTTTTTTCCCCCCAGGTGATTTTGTTTTTCTGGAAGAGTCCTCTAAAAATAAACTTTTAGAGAAATTACGAAAAATCCACAAAAAAATAATTGTCTACCGTCCCGCGACGGATGATCTGCTCCGCTTTGCCTTAGAGAAAACCACCGTTGATATCTTTTTAGGAGTAGAGCACCTTCACCCTAAAGATTCAGTTCATTATCTCCGAAGTGGCCTTGACCAAATTCTATGCACTATAGCTGCGGAAAGAGGGAAGACCATCGCCTTTTCTTTTTCTGAGCTCTTGAATTCTCCGGAGCGAGCAAAGCTGCTGGCAAGAATGATGTTTAATATCAAATTATGTCAGAAGTATAAAATCAAGATGTTGTTTAGTACGTTTACTCAGAACAAGGAAGAAATGAGGTCTGCTAAGGATTTGGAGATTTTTTGGCAAACTTTACAGAGTGTTTAATCTTTCTTTTCACCCATTCAAATTTAAGTAGTGTGTAGAAATGACTGATACGCTAAACTAATTCTTGCATAAAAAGCAATAATCCATCAGTCAAATATGTGCACTACCCAAATTTATAGCTTAGAAGCCGGACTTATTTCCTCTTTCTAAGATCTTTCGAATCTGTTTTCTTAATTTTGGTAAATCTTCTTCAATAACTTCCCATATTGTTTCTTTGTCGACGCCAAAATAGTGATGTATTAACTTGTCTCTCATGCCCGCAATTCTTATCCAAGAGATTTCTTTATACTTATTTGTAAAATCTTGAGGCAGGTTCTTGACTGCTTCCCCAACAATCTCTATTTGCCTTATAACGGCACTTTGTAATAATTCACTCTCCATAAAATCATTTTTTGAAGTCTCCTTTAGGAAAGATTCTATTCTTCCAATCGCATCTCTGATGTGCTTAATGAAGACTAAAGGATCTTTTTTCATATTATAGCAACCTCTTCCTTTAAGATTCTTTTTTTAAGGTAAGGACTAATAGCCCCATAAGTTAAAAGATCCACCTCTCTTCGTATTTTTTTTTTTAACTCTAATTCTAACCCCACTACTTCTAATAAACTCTTCGCTCTTTTAAACTTGATCAGAATATCCACATCACTTCTCTT
>JAGVYE010000028.1 GCA_018303445.1 Candidatus Woesearchaeota archaeon | reverse complement strand
TTTGGTATTTTTTATATTTTTTCTCAATATCTATTGATGTTACTTCGCATCCCATTTCCTCAAGTATTTTTGAGAAATATCCGCTTCTACACCCAATATCAAGCGCGTTTTTTCCAGAGCCGTCTTTCGGTATTAAATCAAGCGCAATCAGCTTACCTTTCGTAGTGTATCTTATGCTACCTTGTCCAAAATTTATTGGTATTTTTTTAAACAAATTTAAAAACATTTATTTATTATCAATAATCTCCGCAATATCATAAGTTCTGTCTTTTGTCATCGCAAAATAGCTTTTTGAAAGAATGTCAGCCAGCAGTCCAAATACTAAAAATTGAATACTGATTAGAAATCCAAAAAGTGATAAATCTGTTAATATTGTATCGGATAAATCAATCCCAATAAATATTTTTTGATATCCAGCTATTATGCCTGATATAATAGATATAGTCGCAAGTATGACGCCGACACCGCCAAATAAATGAAGCGGCTTGTTTGCGTATTTTTTCCAAAACCAAACTGATACCATATCCAAAATCCCTTTAATGCCTCTTGACCATGTGTATTTAGTCGCGCCTTTTTTTCTTTGCCTGTGATTTACTTCCATTTCTCCGATTCGGAATCCTTTTATTTTAAGTATTGCCGGTATGAATCTGTGTATTTCTCCCGCAAGGTCAATGCATTTGAAGCATTCGCGTCTGTATATTTTAAGGGTGCACCCGCTATCGTGTATACCATCGTTTAATAAAATTTTTCTTACGAAAGCAGCCGCGAGTGAAGAGAATTTTTTAGTAAAAGCGTCTTTTCTGTTTTTCCTCCATCCTGATATAACATCCAAGTTTTTGTTTTTTAATTTTTCTAAAAGTTTTGGAACATCAGCCGGGTCGTTTTGCCCGTCTCCGTCCATTGTAATTATATATTCTCCGGAGGATGCTTTAATGCCGGCATCAAGCGCGGCAGTTTGCCCGAAATTTCTTCTAAATCTTATTATTTTTACATTAAACATTAAGAGTTTTTTAAGATTTTGCAAAGTGTCGTCCGTTGAGCCGTCGTCAATAAAAATAATCTCGTATGTAAGACCGATATTTTTCGTTATATTTACAATCTCCGCATTAAGTTCTGTTACAGAACCCTCTTCATTAAATACAGGTATCACAAAAGATATTTTTACCTCACTTAGTTTTTCCATAATGTAATTAAACCATAAATTAAGATTTTTTCAACGGTGAATTATGAATATTTAAAATATTGGTGTAAAATTATTTTTAATATGAAAAGACTCAAGCGAATTATTATAGAACACAAGACGGCAATCGCTCTGGCGATTTTTGCGTCTATTATTGTTGCCTTCCCACAGGTTTATTTTCGTATAGACCATAAAGAAATTTCTCAAGAAACAGGTCAACCTATTTATCAAGGTATAGAGTTACTCCCAGATTCTCCGTGGTCAGCGCGTGTGCGTGAGGTTCAAGATGGACATCCAAATTTTGGGAGTATTTACTACAAAGACGGCAAAGATAATCCATATCTTTTTCAGCCACTTGGGTCTATGGCGGTTGGTTATATGGGCAAGGTGTTTTCTTTGGATATTAACAATACATTGTTATTGTCCAGATTCGTGCTTACTTTTGTTGCCTTCTTTTTAATTTATGGTTTTGTGTTTTTATTTTCAAGAAACAAACTTGTCGCTCTCTCAAGCGCGTCGGTGCTTCTGCTTGCCGAGTCCGTTTTAAGTTTTTTTGGCATAAAGCAGTTGTTGCACGGCATTAGCCCGGACGATTTTTTGAGAATAGCAAGGCCTGTAAATCCCGCAATGATTTATGTGTTGTTCTTTGGCCTCCTTTCGTCTTTTTATCTTTTTTATAAAAAGACGGATAAGCGGTGGCTATATGGTATCGCAAGCGCTGTATTGTTTGGTTTGAATTTTTATAATTATTTTTACTCGTGGACATATCTGTACGCTTTTGGAGGCATTTTAGTTTTAATATTTTTAATACGGAAAAAATGGAAAGATGCGTTAAAGATAGGAAGCATATTTCTTGGAGGAGTATTATTAGCTATCCCATACATTGTTAATATTTATCGCGCCACAATACATCCGGCATATGTGGAAGCAGGCTTACGAAATGGTATTATTGAGACACACGCACCTATATTTGTCGGGTTTGTGGTTATTATAGCATTGGTTTTCTTTTTGTTATGGTTTCCAAGGAAAAATAAGAATAAATATTTTTTCGGTTTGGCGCTTCTTATTACTCCTTTTGTAACAATGAGTCAGCAACTTATAACAGGCAAGCTTTTGCAGGTTTTTCACTATCATTGGTTTTTTCACAAGCCGATTGCGGTTATTTTTGTTTTAATAATTATTTTTTACATACTTGACCATAAAAATTTAATTTCTTATAAAAAAGCTCTTACGATTTTGATTATTACGACAAGTTTTGCTACTGGAATATTTATTCAAATCGCTTCATATTATGGTGGCGATAATGATGGGGGAGAGGTGGCTATTGAAAGACAAAAATATGGACCGATTGTAAAATGGCTTAATAAAAATGCTCAAAAAGAAGCCGTTGTTTTCGCAAACAACGAAGTTTCTCATATGGTCGTGATTTATACCCCTCTGAATGTTTTCTACCATAGGGCAGGTATGTTTTCGCTTTCGGCGACCAAAGAGCGCTTGCTGAATATAATATTTTCGTTTTACAGACTTCGTGGAGTTGGTATGGAAGACACGAGAGAAATTTTTTTCGCCGAGCGCGGCTATCTGTCCTCCAACATATACGGCATGCATTACAGGGAGCTTCTTGGTTCTTACGAAGCAATTCCAGATGAAAAAATTGAAGAAATATTAGATATTTACATAAAAACGCTTTCTATTCCAACAACAGATTGGCTGAAAAAAATGTTGGCTAAATATGAAGTGGAGTATATGATATGGGATAAGAAAAGCGACCCAGAATGGCGGCTTGAACAGTATTCATTTTTGAAGGAATCTGCTGTTTTTAGGGATATTGTTATTTATTTTTTTCGTCCATGATAATTCTTTTAACCATTACATTCTTTTTAATACTTTTCTTTTTTGGTTGGCAGACGGCTAGTTGGGTTTTGAACGAGAATAGGATTGAACGCCTAATAGCTCTTAGTGGAATCTTTGGTATTGGATTATATCTATTCTTTCTTAATATAATTGGTTTTTTTATCCAGATACAAATAGCATTTTATGCAGTTCTCTTCAGTTTTCTTTTTTTAGCTACAGGAGGTATTTTGTGGCAACGGTTCCGAGTCACCAGTCGTAAATATACTCTTGAATGGGGAATCGATAAGAAATGGAGATGGATTTTATTGTCAACTACTTTATTTTTTGTTGTTTCTGTTGGCCTTATATCCTTTAGACATCCAATGGATTTTTTCACTTTGCGCGAACCTACCGCCGTAACTATTTCGGAAGGAAATTTTCCACCTAGAGAAATATGGAGTCCTGAGAATCGTCTTAGATATCATTACGCCTCTGATTTATTATCAGCCGCTATTCATAAGGTAACCGGAGTGCCAATTTATTTGGCTTACGATTTTCAAAAAGCTGTTTTGAGTGGAACGCTTTTTCTCATGGCTTTTATTCTCATAAATTCTTTTTTCCCAAGTGTTTTTGTGGCGTTTTGGTCTTCAACCCTAATGTTCTATTCTGGTTCGCTTATTTTTCTAAAGGGTCTTGGCGGTATCACGGCTCTTTTTGATAAGTATATATTAGGCAAAGAAGTTGCCGCTCCTTTTAAATTTATTACTGAGGCAATTGGAGAAGAGTCCGGTCTTCCTGTTATAAACTACATCGTTCAGATTCATTGGGGCGCAATGGCTTTTGTTCTGATGTTGGTGGCAGTGTATATTTATTTTCATCTACTGAACCGCAATGAAGTTAAAAATTATTGGCCCGCCGTTTTTGTCGCAGGTTTTTTACTAGCTTTTCTTGCCCTTGTTGCGGAGTCTTATTTCGTGATACTGGCTGTCGTTTTATTTATCTTTCCATTCATATTATTTTTCTTCAGAAAATATAATGGAATGTTTAAAAAAAGTTTTACAATCTCGTTTCTTATATTATTGATAGCTATTCCCACAGCTATTTTCCAGGGAGGAGTTTTGAAATCAGCGGTTTATCAGGAACTCCGCCCATCTTTTGGGAATGCAGATGAGGTTATGTTATATACAGACGACAAAATTGATAAAGCGCCTATACAATTTGGTACCCCGTTAACTTTATATGACGGTAAACCGATTTACGATGTTTCTTTCTTGGTGAAATGGCTTTTGCTATTTGCGGTGCTTGTTCCTGCTTTTGTTTTTTTATTCAAGCGGCATTTTGAATTGGCTATTTTTTTGACATTAGCTACTCTTCTATTTTTTGAGATCCCCTTCTTTTTTTACTCAGATTTCCCACTTATTAATGAAAATCTTGAAAGATTCTTTTACCCGGTAAATTTGTTTGGAGGTCTGGTCGCGGGTTTATTTTTAGCAACCTTATTTATATCTATCAGCAGAAAATCATGGCGTAAATTGGCTATCTTGTTTCTCGTAGCTGTTCTGACGACGCAAGGGCTGTGGACTCATTTTGTCTGGTTTTCTCTTGGATATCCACCCGGTGGGTCGACTCCAAATTCTATGTTTTTTGCGAAAGACGAAACTTTAGAAGGGGACGCTTATAAATGGGTTAAGGAGAACACAACCATGAGTGACCAGTTTTTAATTATCAAAGACGAATATTCTGAATGCGGATTTTCCGGCGCGCCAAATTGTCTTTTTATTTTAAATACCGGTAGAATGGCTCCAATTTTCCGGTGGCATCAGGCGATAAGAATCGAAGATAATGCATCCTCACAAAAGATTGACCAATTCAACGAAGTCAGTAAAAATTGTAATTTTGATATCGTACAGAAACTTGGGTTTACATACTTATATGTTGATGAGCGTTGGTCTAATGGTATGGAAAAGAAATGTCTGGAAAGTAATGAGTTGGATCTTGTATTTAATGATGGCGATGAAGCTAATTTTGTGAGAATTTATTCAATAAAGAGTGATAATATGAGATAACAGGAAGTTTTTTTATTTATGTTCAATAATAAAGCCAGAGAAAAAAATATTAGTAGAGCAAGCGACAAACTATCAAGCATCTCTTTTTTTTGTCCTGCATATCATGATGAAAAAAATCTTCCGATGCTTATTCCTAAGGTTCACAAGTTTCTTTCTAATATCGCAGATATTTTTGAAATTATTATTATTGAAGATGGTAGTCCTGATAATACAGGTGGTGTTGCAGATGAACTTTCTCTAAAGTATTCAAATGCGCGAGTAATTCATCATAAAAACAATCTTGGTTATGGCGCTACTTTAAAACAAGGTTTTCAGGAGAGCTGTTACGAATATGTTATGTATACCGATGGAGATTATCAGTATGATGTGTATGAATTTGAACCATATCTTAATTTACTTTATGATGCAGATATTATCAGCGGATATGTCGATAATAATAGAAAAGCAGTATCTACTGTGCGAAAATTACAATCTTTTTTGTTTAACACAATTATTTGCGTGTTTTTTGTAACTTATGTAAAAGATATAAATTGTTCATTGAAGATATATAAGAGACATGTGTTAGATAATATTATTATACGGAGCGACAGCGCGTTTATTGATGCTGAGATGTTATTGCGCGCAAAAAAAGCAAATTTTGTAATTAAATATTTTCCAGTCACTCACTATCAAAGAGAGGCAGGAATAGCAAACGGTTCAAAACCAAATGTTATTCTTAAAACCATTTTAGATATGATTAAGTTTAGATTTGGCGTATTGTGATGCATATAAATATGATACATATTAATAATAAAATAGTAATAACAGGATGTGGTGGTATGCTTGGGGAAGCAGTCTATAGAGAATTTAAAAATATTTCCGATGTTTACGCGTCAGACATTGATTGTAACGAATCCTGGTTAGATTTTCTTGATGTTTCTTTAGAGCAAGATGTAATAGATTACCTCGAGAAAATAAAACCTGATTATATTATACATTTGGCAGCTAAGACAGATATGGAATACTGCGAACGCAATTCTGATGATGCATATTTTACAAATAGAGATGGGGTTTCATATATTGTAAAATATGCGAATAAATATTCTATTCCTTTGGTTTATATTTCTACAGCAGGAATATTTGATGGTAAGAAAGATTTTTATACAGAAAATGATAGACCAAATCCATTAAGCATATATGGAAAATCAAAATACGAAGGAGAGATTGAGGCCGGCAAAGCGTATAAATCAATTATTATTCGGGCTGGTTGGATGATGGGCGGTGGTCCAAAAAAAGATAAAAAATTTGTTAATAAAATAATTAAACAAATTAATACTGGCGCGCAAAAACTTAATGTTGTTAATGACAAATTTGGAACACCATGTTATACCTATAACTTAGCAAAGTCTATTTATTTCTTATTAAATAACGAACACTACGGTATATATCACGGCACATGTGACGGCGATTGCAGTCGATATAATTTTGCAATAGCTTTGGTTGAATACTTAGGATTAAAAGACAAGATTTATATTGAAGAAGTTAGCTCTGATTTCTTTAAGGATTCATATTTTGCTCCTCGTCCATATTCTGAGAAACTTATAAATATTAAATTAAAAAAAATAGCTCCTCATTTAACAAAAGATTGGAAGATTTATCTCAAGGAATATACTAAAAGATTTAACTGGATTTTGTAAAACATTAGTACTTTAGATATGGAAAAAAGTTTCTACAAAAAATATTTCAAGATTGAAAAAGAACACTGGCTTATGGTTGTTAGAAGAATGATAGCCAGGGATAATATAGAGATTAATTTTAAAAAAGAGCGCGAGAAAATAAAAATTTTAGATTTCGGTTGCGGTTCAGGTATTCTTGTTGATGAGTTGGCAAGGTATGGCTATCAGGCTTGCGGTCTTGATGTCTCCGAAGAGGCGATTAAGTTTGGCTTGTTTCAAGGCATAAAGAATCTTGAAGTTATTAATGGTTATAAAATTAATTTTCAAAATAACATCTTTGATGCGGTTTTTGCTCTTGATGTGCTTGAGCATTTAAAGGATGAGAAATTAGTGTTGGACGAAATCAAGAGAGTATTAAAACCCGGTGGAGTGTTTATTATTATGGTTCCTGCCCATATGTTTCTTTGGGGAGTGCAGGATGGGATATCCCATCATTATCGTCGTTATACAATGAATTCTTTGTTGAAAAAAATTGAGGATGAAAAAGCAGTATCTCTTAAAGTACTCAAAAAATCATATTTTAATACTTTTCTCTTTTTACCAATCGCATTTTTTAGGATTGTAAGCAGAATATTCGATATAAAAGGTAGAGAATCAGATTTTGACATCAATAGTCCCCTTATAAATAGATTTTTCTTTTCTATATTTAATTTTGAAAGAAAAATCCTTAAATACGCCAGTTTTCCTTTTGGTATTTCAATATTACTCGTCCTTAAAAAGGAGAATTATTTATCACCATGAGGATTCTATTTCTACAAGATGATTTTCCGCCACGGAGTTTCGGTGGAGCTGGGATTTCCACACACGAGCTTGCTGTCGGTATGAAAGAAGCCGGGCATAATGTTTTTGTTATCACAACATGCAGAGATAAAAACGACGCAGGAGAAGAAGATTATGAGGGTCTTAAGGTTTTTAAGATAGCGTCTAATTATTCCGGCAAATGGCGCCCATATGTGAGCTTGTATAACAGACCGGTAGTTCGCCAAGTTGAGGAATTGTTGAAAAGGATAGAGCCGGATGTAGTGCACGCTAACAATATACATTTTTATCTTTCATACTATTGCTTAAAACTTGCGAAGCGGTATGCCAAAGTGGTTATATTTACCGCTCGTGATGCAATGACTTTTAATTTTGGAAAACTGGAAACAAAGCGGTATCTGGAGAATTTTGATTGTCATACAACATGGCTCGATCATTTACAGCAAGCGAAAAAAAGATGGAATCCGTTCCGTAATTTTTTTATCAGAAGATATCTCAAGTATGCAGATAAAAAAATTGCGATAAGCAAAGCTTTAGAGAAGGCGCTTGAACAGAATAGCATCAGCAATGTCGATGTGATATATAATGGAATTAATGCAGATGAATGGCATATTAATCAAGATGCTGTAGCTGGTTTTCAAATGAAGCATAATTTGCTCAATAAAAAGGTGCTTTTTTTTAATGGACGACTCAGTGCGTCAAAAGGTGGAGCAAAAACAGTTGAAGCACTCACTGGAATAGTTAAGGAAATACCCGATGGGGTGCTCTTGGTTGCTGGGATTATCGATGAATATGCGTATGCAATGAAAGAGTATGCGCAAAACCTCGGCATAGAAAAACATTTAATTTTTACTGGTTGGATTGAGCGGGATGAGATTAAGGTTGCATATGCTGCCTCCGATATTGTGCTTATGCCATCGATTTGTTTCGATGCCTTTGGTCGGGTTAATATCGAAGCAATGGCTTCGCGAAAACCGGTGGTCGGCACTTGTTATGGAGGAACTCCCGAGGTCGTTGTTGACGGGGTTACGGGATACATTGTGAATCCGCTACATCCGGAAGAAATTGCTGAAAAAACGTTGGATTTACTAAGAAATCCTAAAAAAGCAGAGAAGTTTGGCAAAGCCGGCTACGAGAGAGTAAAAACTCACTTCAATCTCGACGAGAAAGTCAGTCAATATCTCTCTCATTACCAGGCATTACTTAATGAAGGCCAGGGCGGTAATATATAGTGTTCACTAATATCATTAATATCATTTGGCTCTAGACTATCAAATCAATGCTAAAATCTAAAATATGCCATATAAATTCAGGAGAATTTCCCAAACAAAGGTCAATAAATTTTGAAGTATTTTGTCAGCGATATTTCAGCAACTCAAACGGCAAAAATCATCAGAGCAAACAGGAACACGACAAATGACTAGTTTAACTGTTTCCAAAAGGAAATTCTAAAATTTCAAGAGAAAGAGAACGGG
>JAGVYE010000048.1 GCA_018303445.1 Candidatus Woesearchaeota archaeon | reverse complement strand
TGCAGCTTCCAGCGAGATAGTTTCTTTTCCGGAGAACTGATCTTCAGCAGTTAAATTAAAATGAATCTGGTAATTTATCGGCAGAATATGTTCATTTAAGGGCTTCATGCTTCAGGTGGTTATCAGGAATGTTTTTAAAGATTTCTTTAAACAAGAGATAAGGTTTTTATAATCCCTGCAGATTTGGACTTTTAGATACTTATTGGAGGTTATTAACATGAATAATATAAGAAAAGTAATGTTATCTTTAGGTTTAGCTGGAATTATCGGTGGAATGGGGGTAATGGGTTATCAAGGGAACTTGATGAACGTATTAAAATCTGATGAACGTGTGAGAGAGGTCTTAGATTTGCGTGATATAGCCAATCATGCTGGAGAAAAGGATCCCTCGCTTTCTGTGGATATGGTGTATGATTTTACAACAATACAGGCCAAAGAATTAGAACAAACAAAGCTCTAGGTGGGTGCGGTATTTTGAAAGCTCTAGGTGGGTGCGGTATTTTGCTGATGGTGGCTGGATTAGCCTCAGCTGGAATTTCATACGCTGCCGGAACAGGTTATCAAAGTAAAGAAAATGAATAACCTTATCATTGGATTAGTAAATACTTTAGAACAAGCTATAAATAAAAAGAATAAATACGGAGTTAAAAAAGACCAAAGGGGGTTATTAACATGAATAATTTAAGAAAAGCATTGTTAGGAGCTGGTTTAGCTGGGGTAATTGGCGGAGTTGGAGTAACGGGTTATCAGTTGGATCAAAAGGATGAGTTAAGATCCGATGAACGCGTCGAAGAAGTTTTAGATTTGCGTAATATAGCTTATCGAGCCAGAAGAAATGGCCCCTCGCCTTCTATGAAGGTTATTTATGATTTTGCGACAAGACGCGTCGGTGAATTAGAGCAGGTGCCAGAAGTCAAAAGAAAATTAGGGGAATATGAAACCCATAATTTCAATGAGGCGTGGGGTATTTTACTGGCGCTGGCAGGATTTGTCCCAACTATAATTTCCGTAGGAGCCGGAATTGGTTATCAAAGAAAATAAAGATCATGGATAACCTTATCATCCTTGGAACCGGCATCGCTGGCTGCACGGCGGCTATTTACGCCGCTAGAGCCAACTTGAATCCGCTGGTTATTTCCGGGCCGGAAGACGGCGGGCAATTAACTTTAACGACGGAAGTAGAAAATTTTCCCGGCTTTCCGGAAGGAATTAAAGGTACGGAATTAGTTCAATTGTGCAAGAAACAAGCCGAGAGATTTGGCGCTAAATTGGAGATTGATTTAGTTTCAGAATTTAATCCAATTAATGATGGTTATGAATTGAAACTGGCTTCAGGGAAAAACCTGCAAACTAAATCTGTAATCATTGCTACTGGCGCTTCGGCAAGATGGTTAGGGTTGCCTTCAGAAAAGAAATATCAAGGACGGGGAGTAAGCGCCTGCGCCACCTGTGATGGAGCGTTTTATAAAGGCAAAGAAGTAGGAGGAATCATTGTTTCTAACTAAATTTGCTTCCAAAATAACGATCATACATCGAAAAGATTCTTTCCGGGCTTCTAAAATTATGCAGCAGAGAGTTTTAACTAATCCCAAAATAAAAGTGGTTTGGAATTCTGAAGTTGTAGAGATTCTTGGGGATAGTAAAAAAGTTACTGGAATTAAGATAAAAAACACTGCTGGCAGTAGGAGTTCTTTAGCTTGCAATGGCGTCTTTCTAGCGATCGGGCATGTGCCTAACACTAAGGTATTCGTTGGAAAATTAAATTTGGATGAAAAAGGTTATTTGCAAGCTGACCGGTTCATGCATACCAATCTGCCGGGAGTGTTTGCCGCCGGGGATGTTCAAGATATACGATACCGGCAGGCTATAACGGCTGCAGGGACAGGATGCCAGGCGGCCATGGAAGCAGAAAAATATTTAGCTGAACATGAAAAATGATCACTTTTTATGATTAAAAAATGGAAGTATATTTTTTCCTCGGAAGGACATACTCCACTGATCCAAATACAGCTATTCAATTTGCATTAACATCGTTAGGATCTGAAAATCCAGGAACAGGTGACTGTGATTATTCTCGTCGTGAAACTAAAATATCTTTCGCTATTCCATCCTCGGGTAAAATTAGAGTTTCTGTCCCTGAGAAAGATTTTGGAGACATAGGAGAGTTGGTAAGATTTTTACATCCAGAAAAAAATACTGATGCCCACCATAACCCCATTGATTCGAAAAAAAGTCTTACCTTCTCCAAAAAGTGAAGAACCAAAAGAGCAGAGTTAGGATAATGCTGATGGTTATGGAAGTTCCTAATGGGAAATAGAGTTTGAAGTTCTCTTTTTCAATTTTGATATCTCCCGGCAAATTGCCAAAGTGAAAGTATTTTCCTCCAAAGTGCCAGAAGATGCCGATACCTATTAAAAATAGTCCGAAAACAATTAACAGCTGAGGTACGGACAATTCGCTCATGTGTCTTTTAGATGTCAACTATCATTTAAACTTAACTAAAAAAAAAGCTCTGTAGAAAAAGTCGCCGCCACTCAAAATAAGATCTTAAAGCGGCACGAAGGTTACGGCCAAGGCGACTTTTTCGAGATTTTCTACAGAGCCTAAAAAAAAGAAAAAAGAAGAAAAAATATTATATCTCTTTATATATCGGAAACTGTGCACATAATTGTCTGATTTCTTCTCTAATCTTTTGTTTTACAGAAGTATCATTCATATTCTTCAGTACTTTGGCTATCCACTCCCCGATTTGTTTCATTTCCGTTTCCTTCATTCCTCTCGTTGTTAAAGCGGGAGTTCCGATACGCACTCCGCTCGGTTTAAATGGCGGGGATGGATCGTAGGGAACAGTATTACAATTGGTGCATATTCCCGCTTCTTCCAGGGCCATGGCCGCGGGTTTGCCTAAACCTATTCCTTGCGGCCGCAGGTCAATTAATATCAGATGATTATCTGTTCCATTGGTAACTAATTTAATATCGCTCTCCATTAATGTTTCGGCCAGAGCTTTAGCGTTCTTGACGATTTGTTGAGCATAGACTTTGAAATCTGACGTAAGGGCTTCTTTGAAACAAACGGCTTTGGCAGCGATAATATGCTCATGCGGCCCGCCTTGCAATCCAGGAAAGACAGCGCGGTCAATTTCTTTTGCGTACTTTTCTTTACACATAATGATGGCGCTTCTCGGTCCGCGTAAAGTTTTATGCGTGGTTGTCGTCACAATATCTGTAAAAGGGAAAGGACTATAATGCACTCCTGCTACCACCAGTCCGGCAATATGGGAAATGTCAGCAAGGTGAATGGCGCCAACCTCTTCGGCAATTTCTTGGAATTTTTTAAAATCGACGAGGCGAGGATAAGCCGTAAAACCAGAAATAATCAGCTTTGGCTTTTCTTTTAAGGCGAGGATTCGTATTTCATTGTAATCCAAGAGTTCAGTGTCTTTATTTACGCCGTAAGAAACAGCCTTAAACAGCTTTCCGGAAAAATTGTAGGGATTGCCATGAGTTAAGTGGCCGCCACAACTAAGATCTAATCCCATAAATTTATCACCTGGAGAGAGGAAAGAAAAAAATACAGCTTGGTTGGCAGGGCTTCCAGAGAGAGGCTGAACATTCACGTGCTCAGCGCCAAAAAGCTTTTTAGCACGTTCCAGAGCAGTTATTTCTACTTCATCAATAAATTCGTTTCCTTGATAATACCTTTTTTTAGGATAGCCTTCACTATACTTGTTATTGAGAATACTTCCACAGGCTTCAAGAACTGCTGAACTGGCATAGTTCTCAGAAGGAATCATTTGCAAAGTTGTTTGCTGGCGCGCTAATTCTTTTTTCATGGAATTATATATCTCCGAATCTTCTTTTTGTAAGAAATTCATTTTTTCTTCATCACCACCGATTCAAATTCTGGAAAGTCTTTTTTGTCTATGATTTTCCATTCCTTTTTGTTAAAAGCTGGAAAATAAATGTCTCCTTCGTATTCTTTTTTAATATAAGAGATAAACATGGTATCTACGAAAGGTAAGGCTTGAGTAAAGATAGCGGCGCCACCAATGACAAAGATGTCTTTCTGAAATGATTTTCCTTTCTCGAGAGCTTGCTCAATACTTGTGCACACTTCAGCTCCTTCTATCTGATCTTGGGAGCGGCTGATGATCAGGTTATGGCGATTTGGCAAAGGGCGGAATTTTTTTGGCAAACTTTCAAAGGTCTTCCGTCCCATAATAACAACTTTTCCCTCAGTTAGGAGTTTAAAATTTTGCAGATCATCTGGAATATGCCAAGGCAGTTTGTTGTCTTTTCCAATCACTCCGGTTTTAGTCATGCCAACGATAATGGAGATCATAAATTTACCTTAAGATTACACTGCAATAGGCGCTTTAATAGATGGATGGGGATCATAATTGAGGAGTTCAAAGTCGTCAAACTTAAAATTGAAAATGTTTTTCACATTCTGGTTAATTTTCATAATTGGCAAAGGGCGAGGTTCTCTCTGCAGTTGTTCTTTAACTTGTTCCAGATGATTGTTATAAATGTGAACGTCGCCAAAAGTGTGAATGAATTCTCCTGGTTGTAAATTTGTCACTTGAGCAATCATTAGGGTTAAAAGAGCATACGAGGCAATGTTAAACGGCACACCCAGGAAAACATCCGCGCTTCGCTGATAGAGTTGACAGTGCAATTTTTTATTGACTACCATAAACTGAAATAAAGAGTGGCAGCTCGGTGGCGCATGGTGGTGATTTCGAATAAGTTCTTCGATTTCTCCGACATTCCAGCCGCTAATAATAATTCTTCGAGAAGTGGGGTCATTTTTAATTAAATCAATGACATTCTGCACTTGATTAACTTCCTTTCCGCTTGCAGAGCTCCAACGCACCCACTGCTTTCCATAAATAGGGCCTAATTCTCCATATTCTTTAGCAAACTTAGGGTCTGTTTTTATTTTTTCTATGAATTCTTTCATCTTTTCTTTCCAAATTTCAGAATAGCGCGGATATTTTTCAACAAGGCTGTTTTTTTCTAAATATATTTGGAAAGACCATTCATTCCAAATGTTCACTCCGTTTTGCACCAGGTATTGGATATTTGTATCGCCGCGCAAGAACCAAAGTAATTCGTAGATAATGCCTTTAATAAATACTTTTTTGGTGGTTATCAGGGGGAAGCCGGCACTTAGATCAAAACGCATTTGATAGCCAAAGACACTTCGTGTACCAATACCGGTACGATCTTCTTTTTGTATTCCTTGGTCCAAAAGATGTTGTAAAAGGTGGAGATATTGCTGCATGAAAACCACTCTTAATTCTAAGGAAGATTTAGGTTTAAATAGATTATGCTATAACAATACATTTGGTTCTTCTCCAGCAATGTTTTTTTAAAGAACTTGCTCCTTTTGCAGGATATGTTAAAAGATGAATTCTCTTATCTTTACAGTTTGAAGGATTCTCGCACTCAGTTTAAGCTGGAGGGAATGAAAAAATTGATGCAAATCCTGGGAAACCTTGACGCTGCTTATAAAACAATTCATGTAGGGGGAACAAACGGCAAAGGGAGCACTTGCGCTTATCTTGCGGAAATTTTACAGCAAGCTGGTTATAACGTGGGGTTGTATACAAGTCCGCATCTTCTCCATTATAATGAACGAATTCAGGTTAATAGAAAAAATATTTCCGATAAGGAAATTAAGGCGCTAATCCTGGAAATAAGAAAAAAATTATCAGAACATAATCTTACGACTACCTTCTTTGAACTGACAACGGCGATGGCGTTTCTTTATTTTGCACGTAAGAAGGTGGATATAGCCGTGATAGAAGTGGGATTAGGTGGAAAGTTAGATGCTACAAATGTCATCACTCCTCTCGTTAGCATCATTACAAACATTGATCTGGAACATACGGAGATTCTAGGGGATACAGTGGAAAAAATTGCCTCTGAAAAAGCGGGGATTATTAAAGAGAATGTTCCTTTAGTGACAACAGAGCAAAAAGAATCGGTTTTAAAAGTTTTCAAGAAACAATGTCAAGAAAAAAATTCTCTTTTCTACCATGCCGATGTTTCTGTTTTAGGTAATTTTCGTCCTTCTTTAAGGGGGAAACATCAAAAGTTCAATGCGGCCGCAGCAGTTAGGGCGGTGAAAATCTTACAGGAACAAGGTTGGTCTATTCCAGAAAAAGCTCTTAAGCAAGGAATTGAGGAAGCTTTTTGGCCAGGGAGATTTCAAGTCGTATCAAAAAAACCATTTATTGTTGTAGATTGTGCTCACAATCCCGAGGGGATACATGTTCTCGCTGATGTTGTGAAAAAGATTAGAAAGCGTCATCTTCTTCTCTTAGCAACAGCTCAAGATAAAGATTCAGAAGAAATGGTGCATATCATCGCTCCACTGTTCAAGAAGGTCATTGTGACAGAAGGAAACTATCGAGCTAAATCAGCAGAAAAACTTGGGCAAGAAGTTCAAGAATATGTTCCTGATGTAGAAATTATTCCTGAATGCAGAAAAGCTGTACAACGAGCTTTATCATTAGTGCAAAAAGACGAACTTTTTCTCGTCACTGGTTCCATTTACATGGTTGGCGAGGCTTTACAATATCTTAAGCAGCAAGGGAAGAAATAAATTTAGGAATAAAATAAGCAAAAAGAAGAGGCTGACACGCCGGTAACTTTGTTCTCCTTTCTCTGCGCCTCTTAACTTATACAGGAATACTTGAGCCATTCTTCCTCCATCAACAATGGGCAAAGGCAGTAAGTTAAAGACGCCAATACCGAAGCTGAGCAAAAAGAGCCAGCGAAGGAAGCGAGAAAAACTCTGGATGAGATCATACGCTGTTGCACCTAATTTGGTCCTATATTCTGGTTTAACTTCGACTTCATTTCGGATTTCATTAATGCCCAGGAAGGGGCGTTGCGGGGCATCTGGATTTGAAGCTAAAGTGATGTTGTAACTTCCCTGCATCGTTTCGATGATTGTTTTTTGGCTAGGCTTTTTCGTTAGTAATTCCTGCTGAAATTCTTGGAAGGTTTTTGTTTTCATTCCATCTATTCCGGTAATAATGGTGCCTGGTTTAATTCCAGCTCGAGCAAAGGGAAGGTCTTCATTAACATACTTGTCAAAAGTAAATCCTGTTTCTGTTACTAAAGCGGTTTGAAGAGGAGTGATGATGACGACGATGGTTAGAAGAGCAACAATGGCGAGGACAATGTTTGAGAATGATCCGGCGGCAAGAACAGAGTACTGGACAACGTCCTGCTGTTTGCGCAGTTTCACTTCGTCTGGCTCAACAAAGGCTCCTAAAATAGGCCCAAAAAAGACTAATCCGGTGTTCTTAACTTCAATATGATGGGCTCTGGCAACAATACCGTGTGAAAATTCATGAACTATAGCAATAAGGAAAAGGGCAATAATCCAATCCCAAAACGTAAGCACGCCTAATCCCGGAACACGCATTCCCGGGTAAACTATAGAAGCGCCCGCGACAATAGTTTCCTGAGTGAAATAATCAAAAAGGTTCTTAATGAGAAGATAGGAAATGAACACTAATCCTACAAAACCAACACCAACTCCAGTGTACCCCAGTAAAATCACCCATTCGCGAAAATGTTGCGAATATTTATCCATCCATTTTAGCCCGATCTTGGTGCGATAGAGAATAATGACTTTGGCTTGAATGTCGAGCTTATGCCTTTTAATGAGCAGGAAAGCAATAATAAAAAGGTAGAAAATAATAATAGACTTGTACTGCAGGATTATAGGTAAGAAAGGCATGATGGAAAAGAACTTCTTCTTCTATTTATGTGTTATGGTAAGATCCTATTTCTTCCGCTTGGGGCGGAGTTTTATGGAATCGCAATTCCGGCATTTAACTTTCCCTTGGCTTACTTTAAGGCTAGGAGCGCGAATCTTGGTTTTACAATTGCGGCAGACAAAAACATTGCGCATTAAACGAACCGCAGCTTGTTCAAACTTAACCATTTATTTCACCTGTTTCATAACTCGTGCTCCAAGGACAAGCCAATAAAGGATCTCTACTCCATCCTTTACTTGCCCTTGCAAGTCTTCCGGGATGTCCATTTCAAAAGTTTCATATGTTTCCATGTCCATAACATTCGCAGTATTTCCACTAATGGAAAGCACTTGGGCTGATTTTTTTTCGATAATGGGAACTTCGACTTTGTCGTGTCCTGGCATTACTGTCTGCCGTTTCTTGGCGTCAAGTATCCCCACCGCAATTAAATTAACTTTAGCATGGCCATGCTTCCCCGGCCTGGAAGTAGCCGTATCTGTAATTTTACAAGGAGCGCCATCAATAATAATTGTATCCCCTTTCTTTAAGCTTCCGACACTGACGAGTTTTGTTTCGCTCATGATAACCACCTTTATTTCAGTGCTAACTGGATGTCTTTTTCCGTAATCGTTCTTCTGCCGGCATGTTCAGCAAACACGGCAGCTTTTTTGCTTATAACTTTAGCTTGCTCTTCTAAGACTTCAGCTAAAGCTTCTTTGGCTTTGTCAGAAACGCGGAGCCCACTCATTTCACGGATTAGTTTATCCATGGCATTAAGAGATAAAACTCGCTTCTGAGCCATGAAAAAGCCAAAAATGAGGTTATTTATAAAGATATTGGTGGGTGATTTTGGAGGGAAGTTATAAAAATAAATTTCTTACTATCACTTTTCTCCAAGAAGGGAAATGAATCGTCCTTGTGACAAATCTTTTAGGGCTTTATCAGCAGTAAATGTTCTTGCGTTCATGCATACATATACTCCTGAAGGTAAATGTCTTATTTCAGCGATAGCGTACCCAAGATTAAATGTTCCATCAGAAGGACAAAATCCTTCAATAGGGATCATCGATCCAGTAAAAATTACAGTAGCTTCTTTTTTTGGAGTTTTTGTTTTTAATCTCTTTTCAATGTATCTGGCTGTATCAACCATAGTGTATGTTCCATGCGTCACAATAAACTGTAGTTCTGGCGAAGATTGGATAAGCTCAAAAAGATAGTCCCGATCTTCTGTGGTTATATTCCGAGAATCTTTCAAACAAACCTGTGAGTAAACGGCATTTTTTTCAGAGAGTCCTATCATTTTTAGGATATCTGGAATAATAGACTTGTCTCGCGGGACTACGGTATCTGTTGAATGGGAGAATTTAGAGTCAATGGTCCCACCAGTGATAATAAAATGAATTCTCTCGGTCATAACCAGACCTAAATTCGTCTTTGTTTTTAAATCTTCCCATAATGACTACTTTAGAGTGATCATCTGTTCTGCGACTTAGGTCGGCTTGTTTTTTTCGCGAACTTATTACAATGTTCAGAACTCATTTCAAAACCAATTCCAGAATCTTACTCTTTTTTTCTTTCTGATAATTCCTGTAATATCCTGTTCCCTGTCTTTATATTGGGGATATTGTGCTTCGTCTTCTTTAAAAGCAGGACTGTGGAATGAACTTCGTCCATTTTTATGATTAAATTGATGTTTCTTGTGTAATAATTCGTGATACATCAAATAATCGAGGATTTCTTGTGGAGTTTCTTTAAATAAGGTGGAAACAGTAACAGAATCGTCATGAAAGTTGTAATGGGCCAGTTTTCGATGCGAGTCTTTTCCCCATTTAAGATTTGGCTTCTCCATTTGGTTGAAAAAGAATTGTTCGTTAAGGCGGTGGAATGAGGCTTCTAAAATGGGATCTGTTTCTGTTTTAGGCGTGAGAAGGGGAATTTGCTTAATAAAATTGTTATACAGGTCAATGTTGGGGGTGGTGGTTCTCTTTTTGAGTATTTTCAGAATTAAAGATTGGACTAAACCAATTTTAATTTCTTTGTCAATATCCTTCCATTGCAGGTTCAGATGGAGAGAGAGATGATTCACTTCGAGTTTAATATTGGCATTAAAATCAGCAAGGCGCTTGTTATATTCTAGATACGTCGTGTAAGGAAGTTCCTGATTTGGAAATAAACGAGTATAGGATTCTTCGATAAGGTTCATATTTTCTTTTTTGTCCATAACTTTTATAAAAATATAGCGTTTATCTTAGCAAATAAATGCAACAAGCACGTATTTATGTTCCACAAGGAGATTCTCAAATAATTATTAGGGTGTTAACAGCAGTATCTGACGTGGTGGAGATACGTTCTGCTCAGGCAATTCCTATTCTTGGCTCACCACTTGATGATGTCTGGCAGGTAGATTTTTATGGTTTTAATCCACAACGAAGGCCAAAAGACCTACCTTCTCAGAGATTTCCTCTTTGTCAGAGCGAGATTATACAGCAGCGCGTCCAGCCTAATGATCAAATTGATATTCTAACTTTTACGTATAGGAGATCAGACGTTCCGGATGCGACTCATTTAAATTATTTACGAACGGCAAATGGAGAAGGTCGTGTTCGAATCTTTAAAGGACAGCATCCTCTTTTACATCCTGCGAGCAGCGATGGAACAGTTGTTCTTGTAAAGGATGGGCAGAGTCTTAGTGAGATAGTTAATCTCCTTTCGTTGTATACGCCTTATCAGCCCATCATTACAATAGAGAGGGAAATTCCAAAAATTCCCTAAGTCGTTATACTTTTCTTACAATTCCTTTTTCTGCGTCGACTTCCACACATTCGCCATCTTTAAATGTTTTCGTGGCGTTGTGAATGTTCATCACACATGGTTTTCTCAATTCCCGAGAAATAACGGCGGCATGGGAGGTTAAGCCGCCTTCTTCGGTAATAATCGCGGCTGCTTTTTTCATGGCGGGAGTGTAATCTGGAATGGTATAAGTGGCAATAAGAACATTTCCTTCTTTCACTTTGGCAAGGTCATGTTTTCCTCTCACGATGATAACTTTTCCTTTTGCCTTGCCTGGAGAGGCGATGACACCTTGCAGATTTGAAATTTCTGGAGCGTCTTGTGGTGTTAATTGTTGTTTCATTTTTTGGATTTCGTTTTTATCGTAAATAAATGATAGTTTGCTATCTTGAATATTAAAAAGGCATTCTTTTTGTGAACGCAATTGCACTTCTTTTAACAAAGGGTATTTTTGGTGAAGAACAACGTTTTTTAATTCTTCCTGAGTAAGATTGATTATCTCTAACATCGTCCAGCCTTCAGTTTCATTGGTGATAGTTTTTAACATCTCTCGTATATACGGCATAGCACGTTTCCATCGATCAACACGATCAGTTTTAATAAAAGCGCATTGATGGGCAAGGATGCAGTCCCGTTTTAGATTTTGATCCTGAATTGTGGCGATGAAGGTCGTGAACTCTTGTTTATTTCTATCAAGATTTTCAAAGATATCTTTAACTTCGTATTCTTTTAAATCTCTCTTCATTTCAGCGAAATAGGAAACAGGATAATCTCCATCATGGTAATTATAGACATTCAACCAGCCAAATTCCTTTTGTACTTCTGACACTGATCTTTTTAGAAGTTCTTTCTTCATAATTTGAAAAGAGAATGGTTTGTCTGGCGACGTAATCATAATTATTTCGTTTGGAAATAATTCACTTAGTTTTGGAATGATGAATTCTTCTATAGAGAAGGTTGAAACGAAATAGAAACCATATTTGATTTTCTCTTGATAGTACTGTTCATAGGCTTCCCATAGAATAGCTCGGTCACCCTTAATGGCGCGATAAACTCTTTTTGCTTTTTCGATCAGCGATTGTGCTGCTTTTTCATACTCGTTAGTGTATAAATCTGGATTTTTCCACAGTTCTTTCATATGGCCCCGTAGAACAGCTTGAAATGATTCCTTTTCAACATAAAATTCAGAGTATAGTTGATCAACAGGCACGCTGAGAAAGCGTTTTAATCCTTTTTGATTTAAATAGAGGGCAAGAGGCACTTCTCTTATTACAGCGCTTAATCGTGTGGCCCATTTGGTATATGGCATGTTTCTACCTTACTAATTGAAGGTTGTTAATAACTTTATATCCTGGTTGTTCCATAAGAGATTCTTTTGCTTTTGGATCAAGTAAGTATAATCTTCCTAGTCCCGGTAAGGATCTTTCTGCGAACATTCTATTTACTTCTACGGCAGTAATTATACGAGGCTTTCCATCATCTGTATATGTTTCACAAATTCCTAAGTTATGTTGTTGTAAAAATTGAACTAAAGCTTGGTATGTTTCAGGACTTTCTTTTGTTACTCCTTCTAAACCAAATTCTTGTTTCATATCTTCAAGGGTTATTACTTCATCAACAAGATTGGCAATGCCCAACTCACGGCTCTGTTTTCTTAACAGTTCACGTGATATACTTGTGAAAACAACCCTTCTAAATCCTTCTGTTTGATCTGCTTGAAGTCTTTCTACGGCCCTGGGCATGACATTAACAGGGTATAAGTCGTTTTGAGTAGCGTATTCGACTAGCTCCATCATTCTCGGAAGATGTTTTTTCTTAAGTTCAGGGTCTCTATCCCCTAAGATTTTGTATTCATGCCATAGTTGAGCATGATGCTCTTCGAAGTAGGCACGAAGCCCATCTAGAGTAACAAGCGTGCCGTTCCAATCATAGAGCTTAAGCTTTTTCATTCTCAACTTTTTCTTAAAAATTGTCACTACTTATAAGTTTTATCTTTAAATGTGCTGGGTACAACAAGAGAACTCCTTATAAGCTTGTAATTCTATTAAATAGTTATCTTTCTTTTCCTTAATTCTTCTACCAATTGTTCTTTATTCTGAAAGAGAATGATATGAATTCCTATTTTTCCAGGTTCAACTAAATTTTTTGCTGAATCATCAATAAATACAGTTTCTTCTGGCTTAACATTAAAATGGTCTAAAATGACTTTAAAGCCGTGAATTTCTGGTTTTCTTGATTTTACTTGAAATGAAACAACACCAAAGTCAAAGTATGGTTTGAGATCGAATCTCTGTTCAATATGTTTCCAGTAGTCTTCATTATAGTTTGTAAAATAGGCTGTTTTATACTTCTGATGTAATTTCTGGGTGAGATTAAGAATATCTTGATAGGCATATTTTATGTCCATCATTTCTTTAATAATCTGTTGCGGGTCTCCTTTTAGGTTATATTTTCTTAGAATTTTCTCCCATAAGTTTATTCCGGTATCTTCTCCTACTTCGGCTTTCTTGAGTAATTCCATATAAGCTGCTTCAAATTCTGGATATGATAGATGGTGTTCTCGGGCGAACTTTTGCAAAAAGGGAGGTTCTTCTAAACTAAAGCAAACGTCAGAAAAGTCGAAGATAATCAACTTAATCATGACTATTAGCCTCCATGGCGACGCTGATGATGATGTTTCTCACGACTTCCATGGGAGTACTTCTACCTAAGATGCCAACAGATTTTTGCATGCCTTTAAGAATGGTAAAATAGAACGTTACATCAGAAAAACGCATTAGGGCATGGGTAAGAATGTTGCTGGCCATTAAATTGGGAAAGATAAGGACGTTGGCATCTCCCTTAATCTTGGCATGGGGACATTTTCTCTTTGCGGCATTGACGTCAACGGCAGCATCAACTTGCATCTCTCCCTCATACACGCTTTGAGGATCTTGTTTTTGAGCTATTTCGACGGCTTTACGAATTAATTGAAGATCTTCTCCATCTCCTCCACTTCCTTTTGTTGAATAGGAAAGAAAAGCTACTTTGGAGTTGTATTTAAATGTACGCGCTACTGAAGCTGTATTCACGGCAATTTGCGCGAGTTCTTCTGCGGAAGGATTAATGTTAAGGCTGCAATCACTCACAAAGTAAATTTGATTTTTTTTCTGGGGAACTTTGACAATTGAAACTTCGTTGACAATTTTTCCCGGCTGGCGGAGAAGTTGTAAAGCAGGACGCATTAAGGCGGCGGTAGGGCAAATTGCTGATCCCACTAATCCATCGGCGTATCCAGCAAGGACATACATGCAACCAAAATAATTTTCATCCTCGAGAAGTTTCCGCGCTTCTTCCGTGGTAATACCTTTATGTTTACGAAGTTCTACTAATTTGTTCACTAGTTTCTCTTTTCCTTTAAATTTTTTATAATCAACCATTTCAGCATTTGAGATATCGACTTTTAGTTTCTTTGCCTGTTTGGTTATTTCCGGTTTGTTTCCTAACAAAACAATCTTAACTATTTTTTTCTTTAAAATTTCAGCAGAAGCTCGCAAACACCGTTCATCCCAGCCTTCGCACACAAGAATCTTCACAGGCTTTTTTCTAGCTATTTTTTTCATTATAGAAAGAAGAGAATTGGGCATGTTTTAGCTAATGGTGAGCGGCTTTTTTATATTTATGGGTCGTCGATTCATCATTTGCGGCTTGGTATGGTTTAACACCATAAGACTTAGCTACGTACATGGTTCCAGGCTTTCCTGATTCTCTCGTTTTAGAACTCTGATGTTCTTTAACCAAATCGTCAATGTGTTCGGAAAAACTTTGATTAACTTTACTATTTACTCCGCTAGTGCCAAAATGAGTGGAATCTTTCCCTCGTACTAGATAATGAGCCCGAGCATTTTTGTATACAGCATCTCTCGGCGTAGCTAAGGCATCATATTCTCCTGCTACGACATCAACAGGAACGTATGGTTTCTTAGAGGCGTTTTCTACTGCTCCTTTCCGAGCATAAATATTTTTATGAACGTTATCATTGGGAGCTAAAGGAATAAGGAGTCTTTTTCCTAGGGAGTCTAGTTTTATCGTGCCATGAGCGGAAGGGGCTCTGGCTTGGACGTATGCTATCTTATGCTCTTCAACTGTTTTTTTATCCTGAGCTAATCCTATGGCGAGAGCGGCTCCATCGCTATGGCCGCTCACAATTTTGTAGGGATTAGCACCAGTTAGTTTTTTGAGGTCATCAAGTTGTGCTCGTGCGGCAGCTTCTCTTTCCGCCTTATGAAGCTCATTATGAGGATGGACGTGATATGGCAATCTTCCTTTTTGCCGCTCCAATTTGGCAAAACGCCATTGCGAGCCGATATTTTGAAATAGTCCTGGAATGTGGACAGTCATATACTTATCAGTCTTAGGACTCTTTTTGAGCTCTCTTCTGGTTTGATAATTTTGATATTGGGCAATACCATAACCAACGGTGTTGTCAAAAGCATTCACGGCGACGTTTTTTACATTGTTTATAGCGGCGCTAACCAGTTTGCCAAGACCAGGGCGAGAAGGGGCTTGGTGTCGTTTCGGCGCCAGTTCATGCTGCAACTTTGCAAAATCAGTATCGACTTTATTTCCTGTTTTGTAATCGAAGTAAGAAACAGTTGGCTTACCTGAAGAGGCGTTAGAACTTTTCTCATTTCTTTTTTTTCCATGACTTTCTACATGAAGTAGAAATAATAGTACTTTCATTTCATCCCCTTTTTAGGCCTTCTTTTTTAGGAACACAGCCGGATTTCCACCCCATATTTCGTTGGAGGGAATTTCACGCTGGGCAACACTAAATGGTTCGATAATCGTGTTTTCTCCGATAATAGTGCCAGTTCTAATAAAAGCATGGTGTTTAATATGGGCTCCTTTTTTTATAACGGTTTTGCCGAAAATAGTTTGAGTAGTAGTATATTCATGACCGTCAAGATAGGCATTTTCTCCTAAAGTTACATTGTCTTCTAGCGTAACATTATCTCCAAATAAATGGTCAAAGATAACACCTTTGCCAATATGGCAGTTCTTTCCGATCTTTATGCCAGCGAGACGCAGAAGTGTTGTTTTTAACCTGCAATGAGGCAAGGGACGAGTAATTTCGGTGATGCCTCCATTCCAGAAGATACGGATCATATTCCGGGCACGCCACCAATCATTTCCAGCTGTTAATCTTTTTCCGTTATACTGAATTTTTAAATATGTTTTTGTAGGATCATGAAGAAATTCTCGCACTTTTTTTTTAAAGGATTTGTAATACTCAGAATCATTTTTTGATAGAGCGAAGAACTTCTCGATTTCTTCTGACGAGAACTTTTTCACTCCTTGAGCTGGTTTTCCTCCCCATAATTCGCCTTCGGGGATAACTTTATTTAAATCTGAAAAGAACATGAGCAGAGATTTTTTACTTACTTTTGACCCGGGGAACATAATACAATCTCCACCAATCATGGTTCTTTCTTCTAAAATGACTTTTCCTAAAAGAAGCTTGTTTCCTTCTATTTTATGGGTGACTAATGTACATAGTCCGCCTACCAAAGAACCTTTTTCGAGATAAATTAATTCAGGGAAATAGGGATCGAACTTAATATAATGAGGGATGCAGGCATCATCGCCGATGTTCATTCCCGAGGTTCTGAGAAGCCAGTTTTTAAAGTGGGAAGGAACTATTCTGGTTTGGAGGAAGAAAAGGAGTTTGTTATAGGAGATACGAAGAAAGTTCTTTTTGTAATCGTTGGGATTTTTGAGTTCTATCTCTTTCTTTAATTTAGAAGATTGCTGTAATTGTTGTACAGCTTCTTTAATGTAGCTTTTCATATTCTAGGGGTATTGACTATGGTTTAAAAATGTTTTTCGGGCAGAATTCACAATTGTTATGGACCCGTGATTGGCGTTAATTTCTACGATATCTCCATCTTTCAATAATTTAGTCGCATTTTTCGTTCCTACAACACAAGGTATTTTCAATTCTCTCGCGACAATTGCGGCATGACTGGTTAAGCCTCCTTCGTCAGTAATGATGGCCGCAGCTTTTTTCATCCCAATGACGTAATCGGGGGAAGTCATAGGTGCTACCAAGATATCTCCTTCTTCTACTTTAAGGACGTGCATGGCACTTCGCACTACTTTCACCTTTCCTTTACATTTTCCTACACTAGCACAGACACCATAAATCTTCGTTACTTTTGTTGTTTCTTCTTTCTCTTCTACGTTTTCTCGAATAAATTTCTTTTTTTCTTTATCGCCCATAAATCGTGTTGCTCCTTCCTTATCCCAAACAAGAATACTATTCTGATAACGTTGCTCTAACTCTTTTTGTGATAGGGCCTTGTCTTGAAGAAGCATTTCTTTGATTTCTTCATGACGCATAAAACGTACCAGAATATTAGTCGTGAAAGCTCTTCTGGCCAACTCTTCAATTAAAGGAATAACCAAATAATGGGATTTTGTAAAGAGTTCTTTTTTGTAATCCATCATGTAAGTAGCCCATTGTACGTATATGAATAAGTTTTTTATCTTCGCAGAGAGGTTATATTTTTCACTTAGTTCATTCTGTCGTTTTTCTAATTCTTGGTGTTCAACTTTTTTCTTCTTTAATTCATTTTTGGTATTACTCTTTAAAACGGTCTTTTGCAAAGAAGTGAGAAAATAGGGTAAATCCCAGATTATCACACCATAATCATAAGGAATCCAGCAATAATTCTCGTAATGCTTTTCGATCTGATGAAAAATTCCTCTCTTTTCGATTTTTTTTCTAAGAATAATGGAATTATACTTTCGAAAAATAGTTAGTACTTTTTTATCATTCTGGATTTCTCTTGCTAATTTTAAAAAATCCTCTTCTTCTTTTCTGATGAATGATCTTTCTTTTGGTGTTGTAAGTGTCGTCATCAATTCATTGATTTGATTCTTATCCGGGATTTTCTTTGCAAGCTCGTTCCTAAGATGTTCTATAACTGCCTCACTCGTGGCTAAGGGAAGAGGTTCACTGTAAATATATGTTTCTTCATATAAATCAATATATTTTTTGTAAAGTTGCCAGAGCTGTTGACCAGAAAAAGACGCTAATTTTTCATTTCTAATTTTTTCTGAAAGTAATAATAACTTCTTGATTTTCTTTTCAAAAAGAGTATGGATTTCCTTTCTATAAGATGGGTTTTTTATAATCTTCTTTGAAATATAATGGAAGGTGTCTCCTACAATTTTTTTCCTTCCGTACCAGTGCATAACACCTTTTTGGTAGTACACGAGGCATTCATGAAATGATTTTTCGAACCATACCCGTTCTACAGATTTCGCAAAAACTTTCCCTATCTGTTCAATAAAGGGTGTCACATAACAGTGCGTTTTTCGTTGTAAAAGTGCCCAATCTCTCATTTTAAATTAAGGTAATCTTTCCCTTCTCCGTATCTACTTCGATTTCCCGGTTGTCAAAGAGTTTTTTTGTGGCAACGCTTGTACCAATAATGCAGGGAATATTTAATTCCCTACTGATAATGGCAGCATGGCAGGTGATACCACCTTCATCTGTAATAACAGCCTTAGCACGTTTCATTAATGGCACATATTCCGGCCTGGTCATAGGAGCAACAAGAATATCGCCATCTTCAAACTTACTAAAGTGTGTTTCTCCTAGGATGATCTTTACACGCCCACGAATTTTCGTCATTTTTCCTTTACAGGCAATAATTCCTTTCAATTCTTCGCCATGTTGTAATAATTTTTCATGAAGCATTTCAATGATAACTTTTGCTTCTTTTCCTCCAATAAACATGGTTTGTACACTAACGCCATGAAGATAGACGGCATCTTCTCGTTGTTGCAGAAGAGGGAGAAGTTTCTTAAGTTCTCCTTTTGAGGTAAGGAGAGCTAACTCGCTTGGTAAAGCTCGTCGTAATAACGATACCCCAATCTTAAATTCTTTTCCAAGATGACGAGCTACTCGCTCATTGAAATGATTAATGTGTAAAACAATTTCTTTTCGCTCATCACGGATCACACCTAAAGTACGAAAGAGATGAAATATATTTTTAAGTTCTGGAGAAATTGTATGTGTAAGATACAGATTGTCTACTTTCTTTTTAGTTATGGAAGAAAGATCTTCATACTGTTTGATGACGTTTTGCAATCTTTCTGAGGACTCCTTCATGAGATCTTGTATGGATTGCAGAAAATCTTTTGCTTCTAAAAAGATAACATTTCCCCAGCTATTTTGAATAAAGAACCATTTCTCAGTAAATGGTTTCAATAAAACGAGTGGATCTGGTTTGTTTTTCTTCTGAAGTTGTAAAGCCAGTGAATGTAACTCTACGTTTGATTGTTCAATAAAATTAATTTTTTGAGGGCGAACGAGAATATCGATTTCTTCTTGATTTAAATTCGCTTTTATACACTCGTTTTTTAGGAGATCTGCACCCGAAGGATCAAACTTATCGACAAGGAAACAGTTATTCCACATCAGGTAACTGGCATCATCAACTTCTTGGACAAACTTTTCCAGTTCGGGAAGACTACTATTTGTCACATCAATGCTTTCTGCTTTTGTAAGAATTTTTTTCGCATTGTTAAAGATCGTTGTTAATTTCTTGTAATATCCATCGATATAAGAAGTATTCCTTTTTGTTTTCTCTATGACCTCTTTGGCAAGATAATTAAATTCATGAAGTGAATAATATCCTTCAAATTCATTGGATTGTCCATAAATCCCTGGATAGGTGAATTCATCAAGAACACCAATACATGGCGTACCAATATACAACGGACAACTTGTGGTAGCTTGTCGATACCATACTGTTTCTTTAATGATCTTTTTCGCCTTGGTAAACTCTGCTAGGGAAATTGTTTTTTGGAGTGGTTTCATTCTATAATCTGTATCAGCCCGTGATTGGCCTTTACTTGTACAGTCATACCGTCTTTTAAAACTTGTGTGGCAATTTTTGTCCCTATAATACAAGGTTTCTTCATCTCTCTGGCTAAAATTGCGGCATGTGAGGTTATACCCCCTTCGTCAGTAATAAACGCAGCAGCCTTTTCCATGGCCGGAAGGAATTCTGGCCTGGTCATGGAGGTGACGAGAATATCTCCTTCTTTTACTTTTCTGATATCGGATAATAATTTACAGACCTTTACCTGGCCAATTGCCGTTCCTAAAGAAGCAGTCAGGCCACTAAATTTTTTGATTTGTTGAGTTGGTTTTTCCTTCCGTTCTACTCTTTCTCTGAATTCCAGGTACTCTTTTCCTGTAAGGATGATTTCTTTTTCTGGTAGGGTATAAAAAACGACACCATTACGTCGTTCGGTGAGAGTTTGTGGCAGTGTTTTGTCAGTGAATAAGGAAAGGGTAATATCAGGATACGAAAGATATCGTAAATTGGCAACCTCGATGTTAATTCTTTGTGATAATTCTTCTAGCACTCTTTCAGCGATGTCAATGGCGATGAAAATGTCTTTCTTACGTTTATCCTGCCAATCAGTTATAAAGTCGGAAGCTTCGAGCAGCAAAATAAGTTCTGGGTTTAATCTTAGTTGTTGTATAAGCTCACTTTTCTTCTCGATTTTGGCAGAATCATGAAAGTTAGATGAAATTGTTTTCAGTTCATTTTCAATATCTTTAAGCGTAAGCTTTGTTCTGCCGGCATAAGTATTACGTACCCAATAAAAACGCGCCAGATGTTCTTTGATCCTTTGTTTCCTTTCTTTTTCGTTGTTTATTTGCGAAATCGTAAAGAGATCTTCTTCCATTTCATGAAGAAAAGATCTTTTTGTGGGTGTGGAAATAATGGTAAGGACTTTATTTAGTTCAGAGGGCTCTTTTACATATTGTGAAAGCATGTTTTTAATCATCACATCCGTGGTAAGAGAAAATGGTTCGATAATATGACCATAAAGACCACAAGATCGTAGAAGGTACATAGCTTTCTGTATGAGAGAAAGGAATTCTTCTTTTGATAAGGAGGGCCATTGTAACTCGGGGATATTTTTTATCTGCTGTAAAGCTTTGCTATAATTAAGGTCGGATTGTTTTCGTGTTTTTATGAGGAATTGTTTATCTTTCTTAATTTTTGAGCGAACAATCGTGCCAAGGTGGTTTAATTCATCAAGGTCGTAATACATCTTTCCGAAATCGTTCTTAAATTCGTAGAGGAAATGAGTAAAAGTATCTCCTAAGCATGGCTTGAGATCAAAACCGCTGCTTCCTGGGGGAATAAGGAGAAAAGGCGTGCAGTTAAAGCCCTGTGGATACCATTTTTTCTGTAATTGTTCAAAGGCGATTTCTTTTTGGTTCATGATAACTTTCTCACAATGCCGTGATTGGCATTAACCTCGACAAGATCGCCATCTTTTAAAACTTCCGTTGCCACCTTTGTGCCAATAATACAAGGGATATTAAGTTCCCTGCTGACAATGGCGGCATGGCAAGTTATGCCTCCTTCGTTAGTTACAATGGCAGCAGCTTTCTTCAGGAGAGGTACATGTTCTGGGCGGGTCATTCCGGCTACAAGAATATCACCTTGCTGAAATTTTACAAAGTCGTTTCTGTCCCTGATTACTTTTACTCTTCCTTGAACTTTTCCCCAACATGCGGTTGTTCCACGAATTTGATTATCGCCATTTTTTAACATTTGAGACTCAAGTTCCTTTCTCTTTTCTTTGGCTTCTAATCCGCTGTAAAGAGTATAGTTTCTTCTCTGAATTCTAAGAAGTGTCGTTTCTTGATATCGCTTTTTTAAAATCTCTTTGTTAATCTTTCCTGAAAATAGTCCTTTTACTTCATCATAGTTGAGATATTCTAAAAATCTTTTAGGAATACGGCTTTTAAGCTCTAAAACTTCGAGAAAGCGATGGAGCATATAACACCCCATCATATTCACTTTCTTACGATGTTCACGCCAGTAAGTTAAGGTCTGAAAAAAATAAAAGGGGTTTTGGGATAAGCTATGCTTCTTTAAAATTTCATTTATTTTATTCTGTTGTTCTTTTTGAAAAGAATTTAATCTTGTAAACTCATCTTTGATGTTTGGTATGTTCTTTTGAGCAGTTTTTATTTCTTCTTCAATTTGGTTTACGGTAATGCGCTGCGGATGAGCATAACTGTACTGATAGTAATCATATCGTTTAATATGTTCCTTAATCTCAGGATGCTGAACAGAAAGTTTGGCATCAAACTTTAATATTATTTGCAGAAAATCAAGACGACGCTCACTTGCGTATGTTATGCCGTCAGGTGTTGCCAACACCGTAGCTTCCTCTTTCGTTAAAGAAAATTCTTTTGTTTTTTTTTCTATCTGTTCTTGATCAAATCCTGGATCAAAACTATCTATGAACAAGCTTGTGCTCCACATTTTTGTATGAGTAACCCCTATTACACTATACTTTTCTAAAAGATCTTTTATCGTTAAATTCTGCCATTTTTCATCGTACGTTGAAAGATACAACTCTTCGAGAGAACGCGCAGCTTGCGTAAAAAGAAAATATATTTTCTCAATCGAATTTCCATACGTTTCATATGTCCATTTTGCTAGTTCATTCATAGCTTGTAAATCCCAATAGAACCAACCATAATCTTTATTGAAATAACCGTACAGCTGCTTAAAATCAAGTTTAAATTGTGGAGATAATCGTGTTATTGTTCTCATCCATGGCCAAGCGGTAAAAGGAACAAGTTCGCCTTCTTGTTTATACCACATTTTAATCCCTTTGAAGAATAGTTATGATGCCTTTCTTCGCGTCCACTTCCACTACATCACCATCTTTAAGAATTTCCGTGGCCTTTTTCGTTCCCGTAATACATGGCTTTTTCAATTCTCGACTTACGATAGCCGCATGGCAAGTTATGCCTCCTTCATCCGTGACAATAGCTCCTGCCTTTCTCATGGAAGGCACGTAATCAGGAAGAGTCATTCCCGTCACTAGAATATCGCCTTCTTTTATTTTGCGGAGAGCGTCCTCTGCACCATTGCAAATCTTAACTTTTCCCTTGGCAATCCTGGAGGAACTGCAAACGCCTTTAATTTCTTTTACTTCGCTATGGTCGGGTTCATAATATTCTTTGATTTTTTTTTCAGCTTGTTCTCCGCTCAACTGATGAATACCTTTTTCATCAGACAAGATAAATTGCGCTTGTTGTCGTTTCTTAAAGTCTGGTTCGTTCCAGGTTCGTTTTTCTGTTAAGAAGGAAAGAATTTCTTCAGAAGAGTAATATTGTAATTTGTCCATGGGGATATTTGTTCTATTGCTAATTTCAGTAAAAAGCAATAGAACAAATATCCCCATGGACAAATTACAATATTACTCTTCTGAAGAAATTCTTTGATCTTTTACTTTCTGCTCGTAACCTTTTAAATCAGAGATATAATCTTCTTCTTTCTTGAGAAATCTGTTTTCCCAGCCCAAACAAGTCCACCAGAAGGCGCTGATAATTTTTTGGAAATCTTTGTAAAAAGGCGATGTTCTTAATGTACTCAGAGGGACATTCTTACTTTTCATTCTTTCTAATAACTCTAAAAAAGCCTTTTCTTCAGTGCTTACATAACTAGTATGGATGGGCGTTGTTAGCTTTGTATAGATGTCGAGAAACTCATTTTCTTTAAGAGGTGATAACTCTTTGCGTACTGCTTGTTTGAGAAATTCAACGGGTAAAATATCAATGGCGTCGATATCAAAGTTTAGCAGGGCATGAGCTTCTTTGCAGCTCTCATAAAACTCTTGATACGCTTTTGGCAGTTGTTCGTTGGATAATATGGCCAGATTTTTTTTTCTTAGCTTTTCTGCCGTTTCGATGGATTTTTCCGCGAAACTTCTTATCTTTTGAAAGTGTTCTTCGGCGGTTTTCTTTGTCGCGGTTTTTTTCCAAATCAGTTTACCAAGAGTGTTCATTTCCTGCTCGCTCCAACTCCACCATGTTTTTTTTCCGTGGTGAGCATAGGCAATGATTTTTGCTTTCGTTTCATTAAGTTCAGATGCCATCTCATTCATAGCTTTTATAATAAAATAGATGTGTGATAAGGGAATAAATCCACGAGTGTAGGTTATGAGTTTTGGAAGCATTTTTCTGAATAACTCGCAGGCGCTTTTAATATTTACGCTGTGCGGTAGGAATCATGTGTTTATTCCTACGAGGGAGTTATTATTAAATAGTAGTAAAAGAGAAAAGTTTATAAATGAATGCCCCTCCCAAACTCATATGACCACTGGAATTATTGAAGGGCTAGTTTCCCGACATGGAAAAAAAGAGCGTCAAGTCGCGGAGGAATTAGCTGGATCTTTAGAAGATAAAGCTATTTGTCTCAGTGATGGTGGAAGACAGCAAATGCAAGCGGTGGGAAGAGAAAACCTAAAGTCAGGTTATGCGGTTATTGATACTACTACTTCTCCTTTCGCTCGAGCAAGAGAAAGCGCTCATGAAATCTTAAGCGGAGCAGGATATAATCCTCATTCTGCCGCTCATACAGAGCGAGAAGATATTGGTTTAGCTGTCTGCAACTGGCTCGCTTCTGGAGTTCCTTCGTATGCTCATGCTTCGAGTGAAGCTGACTATGTTTGTGAATTATTGGAAGGATTCTGGTTGGGTCCACAAAAAGAAGAACGACAGCCAGTGCTTGCTTCTTTTGCTTTTGGATTACTGGATGGGTTAGTGCAAGGAATTGAACGCGTTCAGCCCTATGTGAAAGAAGGGATGAAAGCCGCCGTTATTGAAATTACACATAGCCCGCCTATCGATGCATTAGATGCCGCTTTATTTAAAACAGTAGCTCTTTATACTTTACAACCTAGAATAGTCAAAAATTTTCCGGGAAATTATGCTACGGGAGAACTCATCACCTTTAAAAGTGTCATTGCAGGCCCAAATCCTAGATTTGAATTTGCAGGAAAAGGAAGGGTTAAGCTTATATATTTAGGTGACCTAAAACATCTTCGGGATCAAGCACAGAGAAATATAGAAGGACGTTTCTAATTCTTTATTTTCTTCACGTATTTCTCAAGATTTTTAATTAGGGAAGGCATCTCTACGAGAGCTTCCTTCACTGTTTCTATAGAAACGTCATCACCATAGTAATTAATCCCATTTCTGATCTTTCTATAGCGGTCAAATCGGAGAGCTATTTTGGAATCTGACAGTATTTCCTCCAGAAACAAGGTAATTACTTCATGTGATGAAAATTTATAACCTCTTTGATAACCAATAGCTTCACAATATTGTCGCAGTCCTTCATATAGTTCTCTAAGAATGGATTTTAATGTATCGGTCTCTAAAGCGATCTTTTTTGCTGAAGAGATGGCTTGCAAGGAAGATTTGAAAAGACTTTGGGCCCTAATATAATCCGGAGTAATAATTCTTACACTTCCTTCACGTATACCTTGTTTGAATCTCATAGTACTATCACTAATTGACCTGATAAGACAATTCCATTGCAAAGGCTATTAATAAGTTCTGGGTTCTTTAGTCTCATGATCCGTAGCTCTTTTTTCTGGAATAGGCGCAGATTCACTTCTCTTTGCAATATTTTTTTATATTTATCTGTTTTAAATTCTTTTCTAATGTTGGTAATAACAGCTATATCTATATCACTTTCTTTGACGTTCGTGGCTTTACTATAGCTTCCAAAAAGAATAATAACGGGATAATCATAAAAATATTCTAAATCCTTAATAAGATTTGATTCTCTTAGTTTCTCCAAATTATAGTATAACTTCAGGTTCAGATATTTCTGACTGTTAGCATTAGTCGAATAAGTAGTAAAAAGCCTTCCCGGTTTTTTAATTAAGATGTTTTCTTTTGTTAGTTTGTTGAGATGACTACGCACGGTCATATGATTAGAATTAGTAAGTCGAGCAACCTCTCGAAGATGGAATTCTGCAAGTGGATCTTCAAAAAATAGTTTTAATATGGATAATTCTTTATACATGTGGATAAAAATCCATACGCTGGTATATAAATGTTTCTAAGAATTCTTTATTTTCCTAATTATCCCTTTTTCTGCATTGATTTCTACTTTATCCCCGTCTTTTAAGACTTTTGTCGCAATCCTTGTTCCTACAATACAGGGAATACCCAACTCTCTACTGACAATGGCGGCATGCGAGGTCATTCCCCCTTCGTCAGTCACAATCGCCGCTGCTTTTCGCATAGCTACAATGTATTCTGGTGAAGTAAAAGGAGCAATCAGAATCTCTCCTGTCTTGAGTTTATCACTTTCCTTAGGGTTTAAAAGAATCTTCACCTTTCCTTTTACTTTTCCTAAACCAAGACTTGCCACCGTTCCTTTAATTTCTTTAACATTCTCATCAACTTTCTGATAGATAAAAGGATTCACTAACTCAGCAAAAACTTTCGCCTTTGAGATAATTTTCAAACTAGTGTTATAATGTCCCAAGAATTTTTGTTTTCGTCGTTCGATCTCTTTTTGAGGAAGGAAATTTCCTTGCAACAGATTCTCCAGTTCTTTCCCCCAATAGAGCTGAAGTTCAGGAAGAGAAATATTCCTTCGCCTGCTAATTTCTTTAAGAAACAGGGTAAGGTAATGATTGGCGATAAAAATTTGTTTTTTCCGCGCATCCTGCCACCAAATACAGTAACTTAAACGCTGCGCAATTTTCTTAATATCATTGCCTATGTTAAATTCACGTAGTATTTTCTTTTTCTCTTCCTTCGCTCTTTTTGGAATTTGTTTTATCTTTTCAATTTCTCCTTTTACATCTTTGCAATTCAATTCTTTCAATTTTTCTTCAAACTGTTTTTCATCTAACACTATTGTTTCATAATAACTATTTCCCAGCCAGAAATATTTTTGTGCATGACACCGTAGCGCTGTTGTATACTTTTTCTCATCAGTTGAATTCTCTTTTTCCTTCACTTTTAAGAATGCTAACTCTTCTTCCTGGTAGAAGGACAACTTTTCAGGCGCGGTTAATTTTTCTAGCGCTAAAATAAATTGTTCCTGGGAAAGACCGATTTCAGTTAGCTTATCTTTTAGCACTTGCTCTCCTCCCCAGTTGGCTACTTCAGGCACTAATCCATGATCCCAGAAAAGAAGGTATGCTTCCTGCCATTTTTTGAAGAGATGAAAGAAATCTTTATCAGAAAATCTTTCCAAGTTCTCTAATTTTTGGTAGATCTTATGAAGACGCTTCACAGTCAGATTATAGCTCTTCTTCACTTTTTTTAATTCGGAATCGTCCATTATCCAAAAGAAAAAATGTTTCTTACCAGAATCACGCAGTTCTTGGTAATCACAAATAAATGTCATTTTGTCTTGAATAAAATAAAAGAAAATTTCCGGGCACGCACATTTATATTTACGAGGAAATGATTCAGTGATAGAAATCATAAAGTAAGAAACATAAATAGGTTTTCCCGGTATAGGTCCCCAGCGGAAAAGTTCGTGGTTTGGATCAATCATGTTCGTTTTTTTATAATGCCATTATTCGCGTCAACTTCAACCAGATCTCCATCTTTCAATACTTTGGTGGCATTTTTTGTGCCAATAATACAGGGAATTCTCAATTCTCTGGAAACAACAGCTGCATGGCAAGTTACTCCACCTTCGTCAGTAACGATGGCGGCGGCTTTTTTCATGGCGATAATCATTTCGGGACGAGTCATGGTGGCAACTAAAATATCTCCTCGATGCACTTTATTTAAATCCTGAACTTTATTCACCACTTTTACTGGTCCGGAAGCTTTCCCTTTTGAGGCGATAATTCCTTGTAGTTTGGTAAATGCGGTTTGTTTTTGCTCAAAGAGAGTCTTAAAGACTTCTTCAGCAAGGTCTCCAGAGAAAATTTCAAAACCGTTTAAAGTGTGAATGACGACAGTAAAGCGCTTTCTTTCCTCAAAGATAGCGGTATCAATTTTCTTCTGTTCTAATAATTCTGGCAATTCTTCAATATACGTATATTCCATCTCTTTCCTGTTCAATTTGAGGCGTTTTCCGAATTCATCAATAAACTGGCTTTGATAATGGGATGCCAAAAGAACATACTTTTTTCGTTCATCTTGCATATAGGCAAAAACTTCGGTAATGCGAATCAGATTTTTTGCTTCTGGACTCAGATTTAACTTTTTAATCAGAGCTTCTTTCTTACGCTTTTTTTCTTTTAATTCAAAGTCTAATCTCTGTATTTCCTTCTCTGGGTCAAGATTTTTTATTTCTCCTAATTTTTTGGCAAAGAAAGTTTCATCGAGACAAAGATCCAGAGCATAATTATTCTGCAGCCAGTGCCATTTCTGGATATGCTTTTGCAAGCCTTCATGGATATTCTTTCCTTGCTTTTTTTCTTTATGTAAGAGCAGTAGATCACGATATTCCTGTGTTATAAATGATTCTTCGATCGGATTTACAAGGCAGAGATAGTATTCTTCTATTTTTTCTTTGTAGCCTTTCTCTCGGAGAAGATTTTTAAAATAATTATGAAGATAATTCTCTGGATCCATAGAAAAAGCGTCTTGCAGGCACACGGCAAGAGCATACTCTTTAAGATAGATATCGCGCCATTTTTTGTATAATGTTACTAATTCCTCCTTAGAGAGTATTGCTAGATCGGTTTCGTCAATATTTTTTTGGAGTTCATTAAGGTTTTTTAACCTTTTATGCCAGTCTTGAAGTAATTTCTTAAGATAAGAAGGATCCTGGTTGACAGTTTCAATAATCCAGCGACGAAATTTAATCAGATCGTCATTATTCCAGTACCATTCACCGTAATCATCATGAAAAAAGAAAAGTGATAGCTGATAGCAATCGCCAAAATATTCTTTCATAGGCTGAATTGGTAACCTCCCCAGAGGAAAGAAAAAGTGGAGCACGCCATGAAATCCTTTATGTGTCCAGGTACGTTTTTTAAGATGATATTTTTTGATAATGTTTTTGGCATTCATATTTATATTAGAGGTAGATGTTATTTTTTTAGTTTTTTTTTAAATATCCCGATAAGATAAACTAAATCTTTTAAGATATTTTCTGCTTCCTCTTTACTGACTTTTCTTCCATAATAATTAATTGCATTTCTCACTTTTCGTAATTTATCAAATAAGTCTGCCTCTCTTGGTAGATGTAAAACTTCTTTAAGAAAAGGCGTATAACACTCATGATTATAAATTTTATAGCCATGGGTTAAAGCTATTGATTCCAGATATTCTCTTAAAGCATCATACAGTAATGTTATCTTTCCAATGAATAACTCCTTAGGAAGAAAATTTGCTGAGGTAATTTTGATATCTGCTATCTCTTTCGTGGACTGAATTAAGTTCAAATCTTGTTTTGCTTCTTTTGCCGTTCTTGTTTTGACACCTGCTTTCCAGTCCATGTTAAAAACTCCCTTTAATTACATACCCATTTAAAATGTTGTTTAGTAAATTAATATTCTCCACTTCTTCTCTTTTTGTAAACCTAAAAAGTTGTATTTTCCTTTTAAGTAACTTTTCGTATTTTTCAATGCTTAGAATTTTCTTTGTTGGGGAAAAAATGGCTAAGTCTGTGTCTGAGTCTTTTTTAGCTTCTGCTTTTGAAAGAGAACCGAAAAGGATAACTACAGGATTTAATAACTCTTGTTCAATAAGTTCAAGTAACCCTACTTTTTCAAGTTGCCCTTTCCAGTATATCCTAGAAAGATCTATGAGCAAATCAGAATCTTTATTTGCGCAATAATAAATGTATAGCCTTTCTGTTTCTTTTTTTAGAAGCTTTTCTTTATGCATTTGTTCTAATATTTTAGAAGCGGTCGGTGGGCTAATCTTTTGTAATCTTGCATATTCTCTTACATTAATCCTTCGATAATTATCTTCAAAAAAAGGTTTTAGTATGTAAATTATTTTTAACATGTGTTAATAAAAAATGACAGTAGTATATAAATATTTCTCTTATTCAATCTCAAACCTTAAAATGGCGCCAATTCCCCCCAGCTCTTTCAATTGCTGTCCTTCGCGGGTTTCAGTAGAAATAACTTTAACAGTACTGCCCCCTTTCTCAGCTTTTTCACTTAAGTCCATAATTTTCTCTTCAGGAAGAGCCTCAGAAAGAAATAAAATGTCAACCGCATTCATCTCCAGGGCTTTTAAGGTTTCTTTTTCACCGTAGGTTATTTTTCGAGGATGTTCCCGAAATTGCATAAAAAACTGGTTCATGGCTCTTTTTTCTTGCGTTACCTCTTCTTCTGCAAGTAAATCTTCAGATCTGTCGAGCAATTCTTGCAAGCCAAATTCTTCCGTATACGATAAATCTTTCGTTCCAATGATTTTCTTCTTAAGATCTCCTGTTAAATAGTCATAATTCATGAAATCGTTTACGGTGATTCCTGGGCCGCCAATAATGATCCCTTTTAATTTAGTGCCGAGGGGGAGAAGTTGATCTTTCATGTAGTCGGCAACTTTCTTGAAATGTTCTTTTAGCGCTCCTTCTCTGATACGGGAGAAACGAGCTGCTGATTGTCCTCCTGCTTTAAATTTCCCCGGCACTTCAGAATGAGTTTTCTGCAGGGGGATAATTGTTTTTCCTCTGAGTAAGGCGATAGTGGCATCACGTTTATCCAAGACAACTAAACCATAGACATTATGCTCGGTCATCATATCTTCGAGGATATCAGTAACAAAGAACTTGTCACAGCGATAGATGCGTGTGTTGAGGGGAATAGGCGGTTCAATACTCCAAGAGCGGAAGTCTTGTTTTCCTTCTCCGGCAGCGATATTGCCGGCAAAGATAGCTAAGCCATTTGGAGGAGTTCGCTGGTAAAGGCGAAGGTGTTGAATCATTTTTTCGAGCGCGCCTTGGACATTTTTTCTTGTAGAAGATGATTTGATGTTAGAAGCTGTTCCTTGCTCTTCTGCCAAGTGCTGAGTTATTTTTACCAGCTCGTAACCGACAGGAATATAGACGGAAACAAACTCGGTATGAGGTGCTTTATAGTTCTTTAGTTCTTTTACTAGTTTTTTGATCTGAATTTTTTGTTGCGTGCTTAGGGCCATCCTCTAGAAGATTAAAGTTTGTTTTATAAAGATTTGCTGATTTTCCTATAAAGTTGTTTCCAGGGAAGAGCTACACTAGTATCAATAATCATCACTTTATGTCTCCTCTCTTTCGCTTCTATCAAACATACCTGAAAAATTTCAGCGTCAAGATTTTCTCTGATTTTCTGTTGGGAGTACTTTCTTTTTTGGAGACGTGTTCGTAGTTCTTTTAAATTAGAACAAACAAGAACCAGACAAAGATCAATCGTCTTTCTAGGAAGGAGATGGGCAAGATGCGAATCCAGAATAAGCCCTTGCGGCGATTTTCGTTTCTTGTTTTCTATAAAAGTTATTAATTTCTTAAAGTCAAGATCATAACAGCGCTTCTTATAATTGTATCCTATGGCTAGTTTTTTGTAATAGCGGTGCAGGTCAAGGCGGTTGAAATGGAGATATTTTGCTATTTTTTTAGCTAGCGTGGATTTACCTACACCTGGCGTGCCGGTAATCACAAGAAGCTTTCTTTTCATTATTCTTTATAATTTAAGAAATAGATATAAACCTTACACTTGGACTTTTTCTCCTCCTCGTTGCTTTTGGTGATGGGCTAGATGCTGTTTTCGCAAGTATCTGCTTAAGAAATGCCGATGCAGTACTGATTCGGCTATGCTAATAATGATACAGAGAATAAGGGCATAGGAAAAGAGAAAGAGAAGTTCTCCTGTAAGAACCTCTAATGGCGTAGAAAAAATAAACACTTCTCTTATGAGTTCTTCAGCAATAACAAATGGGTTAAAGAAAAGAAATCCTCGAACTGACGATGAAATTCCTTCTAGGGGCAGAATTGTTCCTGATAACAGGAGTAAAATACTGCTTAAAGAAATTGATGCGAGAACGCCAGTTTCTTCAGATGTAAATAGGTATCCAATCCCCATTCCTAGGAAGGTAAAAATAGATGCCGTGAGAAATAAAATCAAAGCCACTGAGGGCAAGGCTGAGGCACTTTCTCCTAAGAAAAAGAGTGAAATTCCTAAAATAATAACAAGTTCGATGATGATGAGAATTAAATTTGTTACATAGATGGAAAGCATGAAAGTAGTAGTTCTAATGGGAAGAAAGAAATTGCGCAAAAAGGCGGGGCTGTTTTTTTCGATTATTACTAAGGTTGTTCCTAAGAGCATGGAACTAAACATGACCACTAGAACTAACAGGGCTGGAAAAAGATAGCTTAGGTATGTTCCTTCCGGACTCACTCTTTCCACCCTGGTTATAAGAGGGGAAATAATGGTGCCAGCTTCCGTAACTTTTTGTGCTTCTAGGTTAGCACGTATTTCTTCTAATCCGGAAACGACAGAATCAAGTTTAGCGTTAACTTCCTGCAACGAGGAAGTTACAGCAGCAACATCAGTCTTAGAACCGCTGATAGCAGTAATGGCGGCACTTAAATCAGTTTGAATGGTTAAAAATAAAGAATTAAGTGCAGGCTCATTCGTTGTTCCGTTCGCTAAACTCCCCTGTGCAGCAGTAAGGAAATTTTCTACGGTAGCTTTTTCTCCAGCGGTGGCGTTTATTTGTTGTAATGAAGAAAGAGCACTTTCCACACTGCTTTTGGCGTTATTTACGTTCTGGGTGTACATCTGGATAACGGAGGAGTCATATTTCGTTGCCGGATCAGTGATATCAATCCCGCTTAAACGGCCTTGCACTGTTGCAGAATTACTGGAAGCAGCAGAACTCTTTCCTTTGACGTCTTCCAATTCTGTTTTCCGTTCTTGAATTTTTTGTTTTGAATCTGTTAATCTACTAATAAGGTCCTGCGCCAGGTTTTGGGAAATTTCCCGCGATTTAAGATTGAATTTGGCATCTACGGCATTTTGGATAACAGAAACCAGCTGGATGCGACTTGGATCAACATAGAAGACAACTTCTCTCTGTCCATTTCCTTCGACTTGTAAATTTTCTGGCAAAATGAGGCAGGCATGGATGGCACTTCGTTTCATGTCTCCAAGGCAATGATCAATGGACTCTTCATATTTTGTAATCGTAAATTCATCTTCTTTAAGAAGGTCAATAAATGAATTAACATCATCACTAAAAGAAGAAGCATGAATCCCGATATTTAATCCATAGCGGCTGGAGGTATTATAAGATAATCCTAATAATAAGATAATGAGCAAGGGAGCGAAAATAATAATTAACGCCGAAGCTTTAGAGCGGAGCAAGAGCTTTAGATTCTTCACGGTAAGTAGCCACAGGGCTTGCATCTCTACACCTCTTTTTTATTTTCCTAGGACAATATTCTCAAACACTTCATGCAAGGAAGGTTGCCGCAGATCCATATCATGTAAGTAGAGGCTTTCTTCCTTGATTAAATTTAGCATCTGCTTCGTCGTTTCATGAATGTTTTCTGGATAAATTACTAAGGCATTTCCTTTGTCCACTATTTTCTTAATGGAGAATAAACGAATCTTGGAAATAAGCTCTTCCTTCCGCTGGCCCGGTCTTAAAGTTATGGTAAAGTGATCTCGGAGATATGGTCTCCGCACTTCATCAAGAAGGCCGTGACTATGGACTTTTCCGTTGTGGATAATAGCAACTTTATTACAGAGATGTTCAATGCTGTCAAGGTGGTGTGAAGCGATAATGATCGTAACCCCTTGTTGGTTAATTTCACGGAGCATATGAAGGATTTCTCCTTGTAAAATGGGGTCTAAATCAGCGGTAGGTTCATCTAATACTAACACTTGCGGCTTGTGGATAAGGCTGCAAGAAATGTCGAGGCGTTTTTGCATTCCTCCAGAAAGATCTTCTGTCAATTTCTGCCGATGGTCAATAAGATGAGTAAAGTTAAGCAAGTTTTGAATGTTGGTTTGGAGTGTTTTTTTGTCTATACCATGTAAGCTTCCAAAATGCCAGAGGTTTTCTTCTACGGTAAGTTTAAGATAAAGAGAATTATGCTGGGGCGTGAAGCCAAAACGGCCTTTCAGATAGGGCAACTGTTTATTTAAATCGATTCCTTCCTGATGAACAGGAGTATAGAAGAGAATTTCTCCTTCCGATGGTTCAATAAAGCCGGCAATAATATTCAGAAGCGTAGTTTTTCCGCTTCCGGACTGGCCAATCACGCCAAGAATGTCGCTTTCTTCAATAACGAGATTTACATCTTGTAAAACAGAATTATGGTGAAATACTTTATCTACCTCTTTTAATTCGATTAACTTCACAGAAGAAAAAGAATGGTTTATGGTTTATAAAGGTTGTGGGGGGGGGATACTGTCTAATTAACGACATCTTTAAATAATCGAAAGCTCTACTTCTTTTGAGGTGTTGGATATGGTTATTATTTGTGATACTTGTAAAAGTGAA
>JAGVYE010000025.1 GCA_018303445.1 Candidatus Woesearchaeota archaeon | reverse complement strand
TTGAAGGAAGAAGAACTAACTGAAATAGAGGCTTACCTGTATATCGGGGACGGCAAATTTCATCCGTTAACTTTAGTTTTTGCGCAGAAAGACACTCTGGATAAAAAAGAAGTAATTGTTAACAACCCCATTCAGAATAAAATGTTTTTAGTTAGTGAAGCTGACGTTAAAACAATTTTAAATAAATATAAAAGCTCATTAATGAAATTTCTGACAGCAAATAGAATAGGGGTAATAGTCACGATCAAACCTGGTCAGGAACAGTTTAAGGCCGGACTAATTTTGGAAAAGAAATACCCCAACAAGAAGTTCTATTATTTTATCGATAATGTCATTTCTTTTGACCAGTTAGAGAACTTTCCATTTATTGAAGTGTGGGTTAATACCGCCTGCCCTCGGGTTGGATTCGATGATCAGGAAAAATTCAGAAAGGGTGTGGTTAACCTCAATGATGCGATGAGGGCGGAAGAGATTTTAGGAAAGAAGAAGGTTTTTTGACCATTTGAAAGTAGTTATAAAAGAAACCTTTATAAAGTATAGGTTCTAGAGTAATATGTAATGACTCCCCTTATTAAGTTGGAAAATGCTCACAAAATATATCATTTAGAAGGAGTAGATGTGCCAGCAGTCAATGGACTCTCTTTCACAATTCATCAAGGAGATTTTGTAGCTCTCATGGGACCAAGCGGTTCTGGAAAAAGTACCGCCATGAACTTAGTGGGATGCCTTGATGTTACCACGATAGGAGCTATTTACTTAGGCAATCAAAACACCAAGAATCTATCGGAAAGCGACCTAGCGCAAATACGCGGAAAGAAAATTGGCTTTATTTTTCAGACCTTTAATCTCATTCCTAGTCTGACTGCTTTAGAAAATGTGGCTTTACCAATGTTATTTCAACAAGTGTCTCGTCGCCAACGATTACAAAAGGCCAGAAAACTATTAGAGATGGTTGGCCTAGCCAACAGGTGGCAACATCTCCCTAACCAACTTTCTGGTGGGCAGCGTCAAAGGGTAGCCATTGCCCGCGCTCTGGTAAATGATCCAGAGATTATTCTTGCTGATGAGCCAACAGGTAATCTAGATACGAAAACGGGAAATGAAATTATAAAATTATTACAAGAATTACATAAACAAGGGAAAACAATTATCTTAGTTACCCACAACCCTGAACTAACTAAACAGGCGACGAAAGTTATTCAACTCAGAGACGGGAAAGTTGTAGGAGGATAAGCGATGATCTTAAAACTTTTTTTTCTGTTTTTGTTTCTGCTTCCTATCGTACAAGCCCAAGTAGCAATAGAATCATTTACGACTACTCCTCACTCTGTTGCTCCTGGCGAAGAAACAGTTCTTACTTTGGAAATCGAAAACGTAGGAAATAAGAGAATTAACAATATTTTAGTCGCTCTGGATCTAACAGCATTGCCGTTAGCCACTGTTGATTCCTCGACAGAGAAAATCATGGAGAAGATTCGTAGTGATGATCGTCAAATAGTTTCGTTTAGAATTCGCGTCCTGCCAACGGCTAAACCGCAAGTTTATAAAATCCCCGTAACACTTACTTATGAAGGGGTAAGTAAAACATCACTTTTAAGTCTGGAAGTTTCAGCCTTGGCTAAACTGGAAATAGTGCTGGACAATTCTAATCTTTTAACCGTTGGTGATAAAGGAAAAATTAATCTTAGGTTTGTGAACAACGGATTGATTCCCATTACGTTTTTAACGGCGACCATGCAAGAAAGCGAGGGTTATGAAATTATTGGATCTAAATCAGTTTATGTTGGTGATGTAGACGTTGCTGATTTTGAAACCGAGGAGTTTATGTTGCTGCCAAAAATTAAAGACACTCTCGTCCAAGTAGATCTTCTCTATCATGATGCTAATAATCAGGAGTACAGTACAACTAAGTTTGTGCCACTAAAAGTTTATACCAAAGACGAGGCGCAACGGTTAGGCCTGGTTGCGAGTAATAGTGGTGGTTGGGTTGTGGCCAGTGTAATTATCATTGCTTTACTCATATTTTATATTTTCAGAAAGATCAGAAAAAAGAGAAAAAATGATTCTTGACTATCTTATCTTAGCTCTCCACAGCCTGCGTCATCGCAAACTGCGGTCGTGGCTAACGGTAGTGGGCATTATTATCGGAGTTGCCGCTATTATTTCCCTCATCACTGTTTCTCGTAGCCTGGAGAGCACGATTCAGGAACAATTTGAACAGTTCGGCGCTAACCGCATTTTAATTTCAGCCAAAGGCTTTCAAGGTCCTGGAACATTATCTCAAAGTCTCACCACTAAAGATGTTGAGACAATAGAAAAGATTTCTGGATTTGAGTATGTTCTCCCGGCGTTGTTCCGCAATGGGGAAGTTAAACACCGAGGCGAAACGAGTTTTACACTCATAAGCGGGTTGCCAGCAGATTCTTTTGAACAATTTTATGCTGATATGGGAGTAGAATTAGATCAAGGGAGAACCATTCAAGAAAAAGAAAAATACACTGCTATTATAGGTTCTCGTGTTGCCAAAGAAATGTTTTCACGAGATCTTTCTGTTGGCAGTAAGATTATAGTTAATAAAGGAGAATTCAGAGTTGTAGGTATTGTAGAAGAGATTGGCAATGCCCAAGATGATAATCAAATAACTATTTCACTCGAAACTGCTAGAGAAATCTTTAATGAACCTGAACGGGTTGATACAATTATCGCTCAGGTTAAATCAACTTCCGATATACCGTTGCTGCAGGAGAAAATTGAGCGAGAGTTGGAACGTAAACGGCGAGATACTAATTTCCAAGTGCTTACGGCTTCACAGATTCTGGAACAAATTAATCAAGTTTTAGGAGTAATGCAAGTTGTCCTGGTGGGTATTGCGGCCATCTCTTTGTTAGTTGGAGCAATTGGAATTATGAATTCCATGTACACCAGTGTCTTAGAAAGAACCAAAGACATCGGCATCATGAAAGCCATTGGAGCGAGGAATAGCGCTATTTCACAAATTTTTTTGATTGAATCAGGACTCATCGGCCTCGGAGGAGGTATTATGGGGGTTTTATTAGGGACAGGACTGGCTTTTCTCCTGGGGTCTTTTTCACAACAAGCCGGGTTCTTACTCATTATTAAGATTGAACCGATGGTTCTTATTCTCGGATTGCTTTTTGCCTTTGTCATCGGTATGGTTTCAGGAATTTTGCCAGCCTATCAAGCTTCGAGATTGAAACCTGTGGATGCTTTACGGTACGAATGAAAGGGGTTATAAGTAAAACTTATGAAGAGTCACAACTGTCAGTGACTAGACGTGGAGATAGGAATAAGAAGTGTTCTCCTTTCATTTGTTTCTGATACCCCACTGCTTGGGGTGGTTGGGATTTTTATTTTTACTATTTTTCGCCTTTATCCGTCGATAAAAGGAAAGATTTAAATACTACATTGGTTTTTTCTACGTCATAAAAGTGTTAAAAACATCTAAAGAGGAGGGATAAAAAATGGCAGAAGTTGTAGCAAAAACTGGTGTGCGAAAAGCAGCTGGCTATCTCTATTTTCTCGACAAGCATGGAAATGTCTCTCGAGCGAAGATGAGTCGGGCAGGCCGAGCAAAAGGAAAAACAAAAGTTGAACTTGTCTCTAAAGTTGGTGTGAAGAAGCAAAAAGGCTATCTCTACTTTATTGACAAGAAAGGAAATGTCGCCAGAGCAAAAATGGCCCGTGGCAGAAAAGGCAAGAGGAAAAGATAAAATTCCTCGTTTCTTTCTTTTTTCTTTTAAGAAATTTTTTATAGTTGATTGCTAATTTAATGGAAATGCAAACCTTTTCTCCAGAAAATCGTCTCAATGAACTCTCAGCGCAAGAGTGGCTGCGTTTTACAAAAACCTGGTTTATTCATAATCCATCGAAAAGAAAAAAAAACGAGCTTCTTCATCCCGCAAAATATCCGGAAGTCCTGATTGAAGAATTTATTCGTTTCTTTACAAAAGAAGGACAATTAGTATTTGACCCTTTTCTCGGAACAGGAAGTACTCTCGTTGCCGCGCATAACACTAAGAGAAACGGCATTGGAATCGAATTGCAACAAAAGTATGCCGATATGGCGCAAGGAAGAATTAAAGTATTAGAAGAGTCATCGCCTTCAGAAAAAAATAAGCAAGTGGTAATTACGGGAAATTCTTTAGAAGTAGTGAAAATCTGGAAAAAGCAGCATTTTCCAAAGATTGATTTTGTGATTCCCTCCCCGCCATATGGGCCGATGCTCAATAAGAAAGGAATGGCTTCAAAGATAAGGGAGGAAAAAGGTTTAGACATAAAGTATAGTAATGATGGAGCAGATTTAGGAAATGCCAAAAGTTATGAAGATTTTTTAATGCGAGTAACAACTATTTTCAAAACCATTAAACCGCATCTGAAGGATGAAGCCTATCTGGTAGTTATTTTACAAAATTATATGGATAAAGGGGAGTATAAAATGCTGGCCTGGGATTTTGCGCGAGAGATGAACCAACATTTTCAATTCCGTGGGGAAAGAATCTGGTGCCAGGACAATAAAACCCTCTATCCTTACGGATACAGATATAGTTTTGTGCCTAATGTGCATCATCATTATTGCCTTATTTTTAAAAAAGTTGGTAAAAATTACCTGCCTAAGGTGACTAATTCAGCAACTAAGAGCCTATCCCACTAGGCGGTTCATAGACGGTGTTTAGCAGCTCAAGACATATACTTAATGGAATGGTTTCATATTAGTCTTCATTACCATAATCTATTTATATCGGTGTTTTGCATAGATTAAAGGTATGGGGGAGGTTCTTGAACATAAGTGCGGATTAGTTCTCGCGCATTCTCTTTATGATACGAGAGCAATGTTAAAGAGCTTACAGCATCGGGGAAGAGAAGCGGCCGGGATTGCCGCCATAGGCGATAATCGTATTGATGTCTTAAAATGGGTTGGGAAGGTAGATCGTTTTGATCAGGATGATCTTCATAAAATTTTTCCTGGAAAAGAACATCATACATTTATTGGTCATGTACGGTATGCTACCAAAGGAAGAAAAGCGAGACAGGATATTCTTCAAGATGCTCATCCGCACACCATAGGAGGCACAGTCATTAATAATGGAGACCATATTTTAGTTCTGGACTGTGAGGCTGCTATGGTTCATAACGGCCAAATAGATGTTGATTCTTTAGAAGGCATCGTTCGAGAAGAACTAAAGACAGGCTGTGATACTAAAGCGTTGCTCCATTTTTATAGAGAAAAAGAAGAAAAAAGTCTTTTGCGAATGGTTATTGGCACGTATACTTTAGCCATAGCTGATAAAAGGCGTAAGGAAGTGATGGTCATTCGTGATCGCACCGGAAATCGGCTCGGAAGACTCGGAATTAAAGGTGAAAAATATTGTGTTGCCACAGAAGATGTGGCCATTCGAAAAAACGGGGGAAAAGCGGTGACGGATATCGAGCCCGGCTGTGTATATTACTTTGACCACAATGGCCAGTTTAGGAAAGAGAGAATTATTGATACGAGAAATGGAGCGTTGCTTTTAGCGTATTGTATGTTTGAACATGGATACTTGGCAAGTCCTGAATCAGTGATAAACGGAGTGAGTGTGTTGACTTTTCGAGAGGAAATAGGAGTACAACTAGCAATGGAAAATAAATTTGAAGGGATAGACTTTGTAACCTACGCGCCGCGTTCGCCAGAAGCTGCTGCGCGCCGCTATGCAGAGGAATTAGGAGTGCCATTTATTGAAGTTTTCTATAAACCAAATGCCGATCGCTCTTTCATGGAATCGACACAGGAAGAGCGGACAAGTTCCATTGACGCAAATTTATTCCTTATCCCTCACATAATTCCATTTATAAGGCGCAAAAGAATTCTCGTTATTGATGACAGCCTGGTTCGCGGTACAGTTGTTAATCGTATACGACATTTATTATTCGATGTCGCTCAGGTAGAAAGTGCTGCTTTGTATAGTTATATTCCTCCTATCGGCATCATTGGAGAGGATGGCCTTCCTCGAGGATGTACTTTTGGCGTAGACATGCCTCCCAGTGAGGAGAAGTTTATTGCCAGAATGACTGAAACATCAGGAGCACAACGCAACGCTTCTCCGGAAGAGATTAATGCTAAAGCGGGCATGCCGGTATTTTACCTTTCAAGAGACGGGCTTAATAAGGTTTTTGATAAAGTTGGTTTGCCGCATAACAATATGTGTATGTATTGCATCGGCGGCAAGGAACCGTTTCCTCAGAGAGCCAGTTTACCAGTTATAACTTAAAAAAGTGTAGAGAATTAAACTAACACACCATTAACTGTTCCTTCCTGCCCAGGCCGAGAGGTAACGCGAACGCGGCCTAATTTCGTTTCGACCACCGCGCCTTTGGTGATGACATTCCTTCGAACTAAGTTGGGATTAGCGGGATTTTCGACGACATTAAGAATTTCAGTTTTCTGTGTTTTTCCTTTCTGATCTGAAACATTTACTTCTTTGGCACTCAATAATACTGGTTTATAATGACCACCGACGATACGCCTCATTTTTATTTTACGTTCCCCTAATCTGGTCATGGCGGGGAAGCCGCCCAACTCGTATTTTCTCTTAGTGCGATAGCGGCGATAACGTCCCCCAGAGACTTTTCGCAAAGGTCGTGTTTGATCTTGAGCCATTTTTGATCTTAGGAATGAGAGTGGTTTTTAAAGATTGTGGTACATTTCACGAAGATACTTTGCAAGCTTAGAAAAAGCTCGCGCACGATGGTTTGATTCATTTTTCTCTTCGAGAGACATTTCCCCAAAAGTGTTTACTTTCCCTTCAGGAATGAAAATAGGGTCGAAACCAAAACCTTCTTTTCCTCTGATTTGGGTAGCAATGAAACCTTCAACTTTTCCTTCAAAAATAACTGGTTCTTGTCCTGGTTCACAATATGCCGCTCGACATACCATACTCGCGTTTCTCTTTTTAAAACCCCGCAGCAGTTGTAAAGTTCTTTCATTACCCACGACTTTTTGCCAGTCAGCAGCATATGGTCCAGGAAAACCATTAAAGGCTTCGATATAGACAGAGGTGTCATCAACAATAACAGGACATTGTAATTGCCGGCATGCTTCCAGAACCTTCATGCGTACAATATTCTCCACATCCCATCCTTGGATCTCCGGCAAGTCAATTTTTTCCCCAGAAATGGTAAAATCAGGCAAAGCTTTTTGTACTTCTTCGAGTTTATGTTTATTACCCGTGACGAAAAGGAATTTCTGGCTCATGGGGAGTTATCTGGTATTTTCTCATTATTTCCATTAAAGATTTTTTCTTTAATTTTCTTTTTCCCGTTCCAATCCAGAGCATATTCTAATACTTCTTCAATCTTACGGACTGGAATAATCTGAACGCGTTCCAATTTATTTTTCTCAATAACAATATCTTGCAAGTTTGATTTTGGGACAATGATCGTTTTGATGCCGGCATCAATAGCCGCTTCTACTTTGGAAGTAACTCCTCCCACGGGGAGTACTTCTCCCCGAACAGAGAGAGAGCCGGTCATAGCCACATCCTGCCGTACAGGAATCTTTTTGAAGGCAGAGATGATCGCGGTAGCGACGGCAACGGAGGCCGAATCTCCTTCAACTCCTTCATAGGTTTGAAGAAACTGGACAAAAACATCATATTTTTCTTTAAGGTCCTCTCCAAAATATTTCAGGATGATGGCGGAAACGTTTTTTACGGCTTCTTTGGCAATTTCCCCTAATTTTCCTGTGGCAATGAATTCAGTTTTCTTTCCACCAAGAGTTACTTCTGCTTCAATAGGTAGAAGAATTCCAGAGTACGCAGAACCACCACCGATAACTGCTAGTCCATTCACACGACCAATTTGTTTCCCTGACGTCATGATGATTTCATATTCTTTTTTTCTCTCAATATATTTATCCGCAATTTGCTGCTCTAAAGATCGGGCTAAGGTTGCGGCTTCTTTGACGTGCTGGCGGGAAACAAATTCAGCTCCTTGTTCTTTTGCTAAATCTCCGGCGGCACGAACTAATCCTCCTAAATTTCTCAGATGGAGTGTAAGATGCCCCTTACGGTTCGCTCTTCGGCGCGCATCTTGGATAATAGCATTAATAGCCGTGAGATCGAAATGAGGGAGCCGCTCTTGTTCTTTTTTTATTTCCTGGGCGACAAAACTGGCAATTTTCAAGCGATTTTCTTTTGTATCCGGCATCGTTTCATTCATATAAACTTCATATCCATAACCACGAATACGGGAACGAAGAGCAGGATGCATATGTTTTAATGTTTCTAAATTTCCCGCCGCAATAAGAATAAAGTCGCAAGGTACAGGATCAGTTCTTACCATCGCTCCGGCAGAACGTTCAGACTGGCCTGTAATGGGAAATTTTTTTTCTTGGAGAGCGGAAAGCAATTCTTGCTGTGTACGCGGGTCTAAAGTAGCGATTTCATCGATGAATAAAACGCCTAAGTGTGCTTTGTGAATTAAACCGGCAACGACACGCTGATTAGCAGGGGTGCCTAGACCTCCAGACTGGAAAGGATCATGAAGTACGTCGCCAAGTAACGCTCCAGCGTGACTTCCCGTAGCGTCGTAAAAGGGAGCTTGCTTTTTTCCAAAATTGTCGACAATTAATTTCGCGGGGATAGTTATTTGTTGACCTTTCATCATGCGGGGGCCCATGTTAAGCATAAAGGCAAAGGCTGCCAGAAAAACCATGCCACCAAGAAAAAAAGCTGCGAACATGATATCTGATTTGTAGTAATAACGAACCCACCAGGGAGCGATGAGCGTGAAAATGGCAACGAGAAAGAGTAAGAAATTATTATTCTTTAACATCTGTTTGGTGTCAAACTGACTTTGTTTCACGACATCTCTGCCCTTTCCAGCAGGAACAAGTTCAATGAGAGGGTTGTTTTCATCATTTACGTTATGAAGAGCAAGGATATCTTTGAGCTCTGATTTTGGAAGAAGTTCAGCTAAGGCAAAGCCAAGAAGACTCTTTCCTGTACCGGGGTCACCAATAAGAAGAACGTGGCGTCGTTGTAAAGCCGCCTTTTTAATGATTCTGACAGCTTCATCCTGGCCAATAACTTGACCAATAATTTTCTCGGATACTTTGATATTCTTTGTTGATTTCATGTAAAGAGTTTAGTGTTATCTTTATACTGTAAAAGCTTTAAAAATGTTGTGGTTTTTATATCTAAAGAGTAGTTATTGGTCTTGTTAGGTTTTACGAATTGACCTATATTAATGTGCTTAATCTGATCTTGAAAAACGATTGCCAAGTCCACTTTCTATTAGTTAATCCCTCTCTCATTGCTGGCGTTTGACC
>JAGVYE010000047.1 GCA_018303445.1 Candidatus Woesearchaeota archaeon | reverse complement strand
GGATAAAGAATTGTTTTCAGAATCAGTGGAAGTAGGATTAGCCTTAATTACTGTTGCGGTGTACTCTTATAATAGTGGGACGGCAAAATTACAAATCTCGCGCCAAACACGAGACCTGAATGGCGAACTGCAATTTGGGAAATTAGGGAGATTAATTAAAGAAGAAGTTGAAGCCATCCTGCCATTGATAGAAAAAGCACGAAAATATTTGTAAAATGTATAAAATAGGTTTTCCACAGGTCTTGAGCAAACCGCAGTGAGCGTGACCGGTGGCGTAGTTTAATTGAAAATCTTTTTATAGTAAGATTGACTATTTAACATCCATGAAATTATTTTTTAAAAATATTAAAGACGAAATTAATAATAACAAAAAAGTATGGATACCCAGCTTAATAATAATCGGACTCGCCGTATTTTTTTCATTATTCTATGTCTCCTTTAAGAGTAGTAAAGAGCTCAATTCTGATATAATAATGATTATCATCATGTCAATATCAACTTTAATTTTTATCGTTATCTTATTTTCTTTGTTAATTTACACCATACACAAAATACCATCCCTGAAACCTGTAAAATTTGCTTTACTTTTAAGCATTTTTTTGGCTCTGTTCACAGCAAGTAAACTTAGAAATTTTGATATAGACATTTATCTACAGATTATTATAGGTCTACTGGTTTTTATTACCGTATTTATAATAAGCTACAAATCAAAAAAAATGATTTCATAAAAAACTCAAACAGAACCAAAGAAGAGTACCTGGCTGATCGACAGAAAGATTAATATCTTCCTTGAGATTAATGATTAAAAGCATGAAAAAGACAACTATAAAAAAGGAAGAAAATGGAACTTATTGCCCTCACTGTCATCTTTTTATAGAACCAAAATATCTAGAAGACGAAGGCGTATTGTGCCCTTATTGCGCGCAAGAGCTTTAATCATTACGCTTATTTTATGTAGAAAAGTTTATATTTCACTTGCTTTTCAAGAGAATTTACATTTATATGGCGAGCGTACCTAAATAATCGTAATAAAAATACGCGAGTTAGATATGAAAGAACGAGGATAAATTTACAATGATTTCGTTCTTTCAGTATAACTCAAATGGAGGCGAAAGGCATGAAAAAGCAAGTTTGGGAAGTAAAAAGATATGGAAAAGATGACGATGACGATGACGATGATGACGACTTTGCTGATCCTGGAGAAAATGAATGAGAAGAGAATCGGAGAACTACTTTCTCCTTCTTTTAAACTGGGGTGTTAAGAACTATGGGCAGAATTAAGACCGTGCAAGTGAAAAGGATAACCAAAGAAGTGTTGAAGCGCTATCCTGATAAGTTCACCACAGAGTTTGCAAAAAATAGAGAGAGCTTAAAAAGTTTACTTAAGACAGATTCTAAAAAGTTGCGTAATATTGTTGCTGGTTACGTCACCAGGCTCGTGAAAAAAGGAGGAATGTGAAAATGAAGAAAATTCATACCAGGATGAAGAGGCATTATCGCATCCGTTCTCATAATAATACTTATTCCTTCTTCCATCCTAAGCCTGCTCTGCACCGGCCAAAGACTTTTGCAACTGAAGAAGGAGCTCATCGCTGGGCGCAAGAACGTGGTTTCATGAAAGGAACATATGAATTAAAAGCGGTAAAACAAGGAAAGAGATTAGAAGTTGCTGTCAATAAGCAAATTTAAACCTCTATTTTACTTCTTTCCGTATCAATTCCGGGCACTCTTTAAACAAAATATCGAGAACACCGGAAGTTATTCTTCTTATTTCCCAAGCTTGGCCTTGTAATTTCACAACGACGTTTAATTGGCCTTTTTCAACGTCTAAAGAAAGATTTACGTGGTCGAGAGGATAAGTACTTTGAATATGATCTTCAATAGTTTTCATTCTGATAGAAGAAATGGTTTTCTCTAATGGGATCTTAAGTTCCTTGACGCTTTTTCCTTTGCCATAATTAAAGATTGATTTTTCCAAGAAAGTCTTACTAGGGATTTTAATGACCTCTCCATCATCTTCCAGGGCTTTGAGTGTAACGTAAAATGTTCCCACGCGCAATACCTCTCCAGACTCATCACCGATCTTAATTACATCTCTGATACGGAAAGGTTTCTTAGAAAGAAGGATTGTCCAAGAAAAAATAGAGGTAAGGATATCTTTAATTGCCAAGGCCATCCCTGTTGCTACAAGACCGAGAAAGAGGGTAATATTTTCCACCGACAAACCGATATGGGAAAGAATAACCGCAAAGGCCATGACGTAAATAAAGAAACTATACATTTTACTGAGAAAAAGTCGTTGCTCTATTTCTGTTTCTCCATCGAAAAGATCAAGTACTCGGCCGACAGTAAGGCGAAGAAAAACATTGGCAATTAAGAGAGAAACGGAAGTGATAAGAAATAAGTCTAACACTCTAATCACGAAAGGCGAGGTGCTGATAAGACCTTTACCACTGGCAATGATAATCCCTTTCGTCAATAATACCAGAATGAGAAAGACAAGAATGCGTTTATTAAAAATTTTCCTGCGAAAGGTCTGTCCTTCTTCCTTTTTGAGCATAAAAAGTAGAAGATTGTCATCTTCTTAAATCTTATTATAGAAAATATTATATAAAGAACAGGCTTAGAATTATCAATGCATCAAAAAACGCAAACCAAGCAGGAATTTATCCGCCTTAACGGCAAATTAAAAGAGCTTAACGAAAAAGAAATGCTCAAATCTTCAAACTTGTTACTTTACTGACGCCATCGTTCATGCTCACGCCAAACAACGTATCCGCTTCTGAGATCAAAGCATCATTATGGCTTATAACAATGTACTGGGCTTTGTCTGCATATTGCCGAATTAATTTAGCCAGGGTTTCTGCATTCTGTTTGTCTAACGCCGCGTCAATCTCATCAAGGATATAGAATGAAGCCGGCTGGTATTCTTGAATGGCAAAAATAAATGACAACGCGGTAAGCGTTTTTTCTCCCCCTGAAAGGGATTTAATGTCCATAAAACGATTGCCAGTCAATTTTACTTTGATGCTAAGACCATCTTCAAACGGATTTTGAGAGTTATCTAACTGGAGATAAGCCTTTCCTTTCTTAAATAAAGAACTAAAGATACGGGAAAAGTTCTCATTTGCTTCCGTAAATGTTCTCATAAAATGGTCTTTTTTCTTAGTTTCAATTTCATTCATAAGGGTAAGCACATCCACTTTTTCTTTTTCCAAACTTCCCTTTTTTTCCACTAATTTATTATATTCTATTTCTACTTGTTCATATACCTCTAACGCCTTCATATTGACGGCCGACATTTGACCAAGCATCACTTCAAATTTATGAATTTCTTCTTGAATTTCCGTCAGTGATTTACTTCTAACGAGAGCGACATCTTTGTATCGCGAAAATTCTTCCTGTAGGCCCGCAAGTTTAGCCTTAATTTCTGCATTCTTTAAAGAAATGAGATTTAACTCACGTTCATTCCCTCTGGTTCTTTCTCGGATGGTTTCAATACTATTTTCAACTTTATTTACTTCACTGCTCAGAGTATCCCGTTTTGCAAACAAAGCATGGTATCTACTATAAAACTCTTTACTCGCTTTTTCTTTTTCGATAAGCTCTTTTTCATTTTGAGTAATAATAGCCGCTAACTTTGCAATTTCTTCTTTAAAACTTGTTTCTTCCTTCTCGTGCTGCTTTAAAATTTCACTTATTTTTTCTATTTCAGGAGAAACGAGTTGTTCAATTTGAGCCGTGTTTGTTTTCAATTCTCCTTCCAAGCGCACGATCTCTTCCCGTGTCTTCTGCCGAGACTCTTCAAAAGCCTGCAATTGAGCTAGAAGGCGTGGATTGCGCAACTCACTTACTTGGGAACGCAACAGCTGCTTTTCTGATTTAATAGTTGCTAAATCACGATTTATAAAAGCGATTTTTTTCTGTACCTCTCCTAACTGGCTCTCTACTTCTTTAAGGCGCAAACATACTTCCTTCTTGAGTTCAGCCGTAGCTTCTAAATCATCAGAGCCGAGGTGAAGGCTCTTTTCCAGTTTGATAATTTCCCCTTCCAGCTCCGCTTTTTTGTTTCGTAAAGTTATTATTTCCTGTTCATTAGCAACACGTTTTGTTTCAATGTTAGTCATAACTCCTTGAATTTCCTCAAGTTCTCTTTCTACTTTATCCAACTGTTCTAAACTGTCCTTTTCCTGAAAGCCAACGGCCCCTCGTTTGTTGCGAAAGCCTCCTTTCATCACCCCGCTGGCTTCCGCAAGGTTTCCATCCACCGTAGCCATCTTGATTCTTCCAATGCCCACTTTCCTGGCTATATCGATATCCTCTACGACTAATGAATTACCAAAAACATACGTAAACGCTTTTTTGTACTGGGACTTGAAAGAAATGAGGTTTAATGCAAAATCATGAACACCCTGCTGTTGGCGTAACTTTTGATCGTCAGTACTTATTTCCTGGCCTTTAATTCTGTTGAGAGGAATAAATGAAGCCATGCCCATTTTATTTTGCTGCAGAAATTTTATACAATCAGCGGCATTTTTATCTGTCTCCACAACCAGATGCTGCATTTTTCCTGCTGCGGCCGTTTCCAGAGCCGTTGCATATTTCTTGTTAACTTGGCCTAATTCCGCAATGGTTCCATACACTCCTTCAAATTTCTTCTTGTTTTGTAGAATATTTTTAATGGCCTCATTACTCGCTAAACCGGCTTGCATAGAAACCGTTTTAGCATTCAACTGGGCTTGCAGTTCTTGCAATTCACCTCGTCTTTTCCTGGCATTTCCCAATTGGGAAGCGTAACTGCTATCAACGTCAAGAAGCTGGTTTAAACGTAAGGTAGCTGCTTTAAAGTCAGTTTTATGTCCTTGGAGTACTTTAATTTGCTCTTTATTCTGTTCCGTTACTTCTTTCACCTTTTTTATCTGCTCGTCGGTATTTTGAATTTGGTACTCTAAACGATCTTTTTCTCGGAGAAGTTCTTGTTGCGATTGACGAAGGAGTTGAATTTCTTCCTGCTTCTCCTCCATTACTTTTTCCTTTTGTTCTATTCCCTTGTCCAGTTCTTGCGATGATTCAAGATGATGTTTCCTCTTAAATTGAGAAATATTCTTCTCTACTTCTTCTAACTCCCGCTTCTTGCCCGTAATTTGCTGTTGAAGTTCACGATGATGATGAGATAAAGATTTTGACTTCTCTCCTAGTTCCTGCGTTTCTTCCTTAAATTGATCCTTTCTCTGCTGTATTTTGTTAATTTCATCTTTTAATGTAGAAACCCTAGTTTTATCTTTGGCTATCTCCACTTTTAAATCTTCAACTTCACGATGAACTTTGAGTTGTTCTTTTTCTCCCTTCTGTTCTATCTCTTGGTTAATAGCCCAAATTTCCTGCTTTACTTTCTCAATTTTTTCTTTTCCTTCTTTGATTTTCTTATCAGACTCGTCAATTTTTTGCTGATGAGAAGTTATTTCTTGATCATACTTCCCTTTTACCTCTTCTTTCTCTTTAATTTGGGCCTGAAGTAAAGTGGCTTTATTAGAATTAATTTTGTCTCTCAATTCTTTAAATTGGAACGCTTGGTCTCGATCTTTTTTAAGCTCCTTGAGATAAGTCTTCCTTTCCTTAAAGATAATATCGGCATTATTCAACTTTTCTTCCACTTTCTCTAATTCTAACGTAGCTTTGTGCTTCTTTTCTTCATAGAGGGAAATGTCGCTTATTTCCTCAATAATCTGCCGACGATCCAATGGAGACATTTCCACAAATCTGGTAATATCGCCCTGCATGACAATATTATATCCTTCGGGGTTAATTTTGGCATGGGAAAGCAAGTCCAGCACTTCTGTTCTAGTCATCTTTTTCCCATTAACTCTATAGATGCTGTTGCCATTCTTAGTAATGGTTCTGCTGATAAGCACCTCCTTTGTTGGCAAGGGAAAAATATTTTTTTCGTTATCAAAAGCTATTTCCACCATTCCCTGGGAAGCAGGTTTTCGATCCTTCCCACCGTTAAAAATCATGTTAGCCGCCTTTTCTGCCCTCATTGATTTTGCGGATAATCGGCCGAGAACAAAACAAAGAGCATCGCCAATGTTAGACTTGCCACTCCCATTAGGGCCTAAAATACAATTAAAATCATCTTCAAACGGTATTTCTATTCTATGCGCAAAACTCTTAAAGCCTTGTGCGGTAATCCTCTTAATTCTCGTCATTTTAACGTCACAGAAGGTTTTGTTTTCGCTTTATAAAAGTTGTGCTTAATGCTAGGGTGGTGAAAAGGAGGCCTCTGTAAAATTTAGAGATTACATCTCTTAAAAATTATGCCGCTTAATTATAGCCACTAATATAAAGTGACTTCAAAAATAGTTGTACAACAACCTTTAAATAACTGCCTTTTCTCTCTAACAAATTAGATGGACTTTCAAAAATTAGTTGAACTGTATGAAGAACTTGAGCAAACCTCTTCTGGAAACAAAATGAGGGAACTTCTCTCCGATTTCTTTAAAAAAGTACCCCCCGGAGAGATAGGCCTAGTAACTTATCTTACTTTAGGACGGCTTGCTTCTGAATTTGATGATGTAGTGTTAGGAATGGCAGAAAAGTCCGTGCTGAAAGCTATTGCCCTTGCTGCAGGGCAGGATTTGTCAAAAATTCAGAAGATGATACGGGAAACTGGCGATGCAGGAAGTGTCGCTGAGAAAATGTGGCAGAAAAAGCCACGGCCTCTGGTCTCAACAAGCCCTCTTACCATTCATGAACTTTTTGAAAAATTACATAAAATAGCATCCTCTTCAGGGCCTGGATCACAGGATCTTAAAACAAATCTGTTAGCTTCCTTGCTCTCCAAAGCATCGGCAAAAGAAGCTAAATACGTTGTCAGAATTGCTTTAAGCCAGTTGCGAATGGGCGTTGGCGACATGACCGTGCTCGATGCCTTAGCCATCGCTTATACTGGCGATAAAAAAAATAAAGAGTTTTTGGAAAAAGCCTATAACATTTGTCCGGATGTAAAAATTATTGCTGAAACTCTCGTCGCGAAAGGCCTTAAAGGATTAGAAAAAATTGACCTTCATGTTGGAAGACCAATTAAAATGATGCTCGCTCAGCGAGTGCAGGAACTAGAGGAAATTCCAGAAAAAATGGAAGGAAAAATTGCTGTTGAAGCAAAATTTGACGGTGAACGCGTCCAAACTCATAAAGATCAAAAGGGAAAAATTACTTTATTCTCCCGTCGTTTAGAGAACATTACCCACCAATTTCCCGATTTAGTCGAATATCTAAAAAAATATCTTCAGCCAAAAGAATTTGTGTTAGAAGGAGAGATTATTGCTGTTGATGAAAAAGAGAACCCTCTGCCTTTTCAAACTTTAATGCAGCGCCGTCGAAAGTATGATATAACAGAATACGTAAAAAAAATCCCTCTTCAGCTTAAAGTTTTTGATTTTTTGTTTATAGACGGAAAATCGCTTCTTCACGAGTCTTATGAAAAGCGCTGGCATTATTTAGAAAAATCTATCAACAAAAATAACCATCTTATGCCTGCTGATCGTATTATCACTGAGAGTGTAGAAGAAATTGATGAATTCTTTCAAAAGATGCTTAAAAAAAAGTACGAAGGAATTATTGCCAAATCTCTCGCTGGCGAGTATCAAGCCGGGACCAGAGGATGGCAATGGATTAAGTGGAAGAAAGAGTATGTGAAAGAAATGGTAGATACCTTTGATTTAGTAATTGTTGGAGCTTATTATGGACGAGGCAGAAGGAGCGGCGTATATGGAGCCTTACTCTGTGCTGCCTATAACCAAAAAAAAGATTCCTTTGAAACCGTGTGTAAAGTAGGAACGGGATTTACAGATAAATTACTGGAAGAGTTGCCAAAGAAACTGAAGAAATATGAGATGAATGCCAAACCAGCACGTATTAACTGTAAAAAGGAGATGGAACCGAATGTCTGGTTTGAACCGAAGTTAGTCATTGAAATCTTAGCCGCAGAAATTACAAAAAGCCCTTTTCATAGTGCAGAGTTAGCATTGCGCTTTCCCCGCTTTGTTCGCTTTAGAGAAGACAAGAAAGCCGAACAGGCAACGACGATAGAAGAGATTAAGGAAATGGTAAGGGAGAAATGAGTAGAACATAGCGTCGATAGAAAAACTAAGTACTTTTTTCCTCTGCACGTGGCAAGAATAGTCCATTTTTATCTTTTAATTGCTCATTGAATAAAACATAACCAATTAATTCTGGCCATTTCGTATAAACACCAAAAGCCCAAATTATATCAACCAATCCTCCATCATTTTGATGATAATCATCTGATTTTTGTGGAAGTGAAAATAATCTCTTTTTATGTTCAAATAAATCTCTTGGAGATGTTAGAATTTCTAAAGGGGTTTCACTTGGATTTACTTGGTGTGGTTTTAAGATATTCGTAATCTCTTCTTCTACTTCTGATCTTTCTCTTATACTTCTCAATTTAAGATATCTCTCATAAATTCCTGATATCAACCTAGAATCAAAATAATTGGTTGAAGAGCTTATTGAATGCCATAGATGGTATGAAACTAATAAAAATTCTTCGTTGTCGCCAGTTTTAGCTAATAATGAAGAATCAACAACCTGGAGATATGGGAACAATCTTGCTAAACTTATTTTTTTTGGAAAATGGTGTTGGTTGTATCCACCAAATGGTTCATGAGGATGGTATAATGGTCTTTCATTTAAGCCTAAACTAGCAGCTATATTTCTAACAAATCTTAAGTAATTTCCATCAAATGGTTTCCAAAAATCAGTAAGCAGGTCTGGAGCGAATTGTTTGTCTGCTTCGTCTGCTATTACAATTAGAGTTTTGAGAATTTGTTGGCCGGAAAGAGACTTACTACCTACTCGTTTTCTTAAAGGTCCACTTTCTCGTTCTAGCGATGCTGTTTTTCTTACTAATGGCCACATATTGAGACTATAATTTTATGAATTATTAAAATATTCTTGATTTAGATAAGTAATGGGGTTGCGGGGATTTGAACCCCGACCGAGCGGCTTTTCTGATCCACCCGAACCGCTAATCCTAGCCAAGTTAGACCACAACCCCGCACATTTTCAATAATATCATTAAGTGCGTAGCCTGGTAGTGACCGAGCGACAGCAAGATTTTCTACAGAGCCCCTATAGATACATTTATAGTTAAACTTTTTGATCAAATAAAAATTTTATAATGTAATACCTTACTTACGACACATTTACAACACATATAAAATAAAATAGATTTAGCAGTACACAGTAGCCATTTTTTAAAGAAATTTATTTAAAGGGAGCTTTATTTATGAGAAGTAACATCAATTTTGTATTGAAGAAAAGAGGGGGAGATCATGGATTCAGATATTCGAAAAACGAGAACTTGTGAACGCTGTAAAGCACAAGTTCCCTTAGCTAATGTGCGGCTCTTTGCCAGGGATGCAGAGAAGAATTGGTTACTATGTGAAGCCTGTTGTGATATTCTTAAAAACAAAGGCGACAGCAACTATTTTAAAAAAAATCCTATTAAGAATGTTTATAAGCCAAAAGAGCAGATACAAAATATTCCTAAACAAGTTCCTCTAACACAAAAATCTATAAAAAGCTCTAGAATCTGCCTGCGTTGTAAGTACACCTTTGACATCTCTGATTCCGGAGCAACACGAATACGTTGCCCTTACTGTGGAAGGGATGATAAGTTGAAATGATATTCCCCTTTCCAACAAACGTAAGGAACGTATCTCCAGAACACAAGGTCATTTAAATGGGAAAACATTTATATACCCTTTTTGTTTGTTTCCTCTATAAAAAGCGTGGTGGTGTGTATGTCAGAAGACGATTATGAAATCCTTCCTCATCAGTTGCTGTCAGATCTAAAGTATGATGTTGAGGCCCTAAAGAAGAAACTTTCTGAGCCGGATGCCAAGGCAAACGAGCTTATACTAGAAATAGAAAGCTTTAAAGATTCGCTTCATGAGTTGACAACTGTTTTTCAAAAAGCATTAGAAGAAGTGAAAGGGGAAGACAACATCGCCAAGACCATCAAAACGCTGCAGGAGAAGATTGATGATGTCGTGTCCCAAAATGAAACTATTGCCAAAGGAATGATTGCGATTTCCGATAAAGTAGAAGATTTCATACAAAAGCAAAACCTGAAACCGAAAATGGAAGCTTCAGTGCCTATGAACGCTCCTCCCATGATGTTAAACCCATCCGTAAAACATACCGTAGGTTTACCAACACCCGGGATGGAACGAATGGCTCCACGGCCGATGGTAAACCCCCAGATGCCATTAACACCGCTTGGAGGGGCAGATTTTCCTCTTCCTCCACCAAGTCCTCCCGGCAAGAAACGCGGGGGGCTATTCAGATGAGCACTTTTAATGCCCTTCACTTATTAACGACCGCAGCGGAATTGTACCAGCAACAAAAAAAAAGTTTTTCTCGACAAGAAATCGTTAAAAAGATAAATGAAATTAAGTACCTTTCTGCCCAAAAAAAAATCCCTAAATTAACTCTACGAAAAGAAATCATCCACCTTGAAAATACTTTGCAGGGGATTTTTGAATTAGAAAAAGCCTTAACGCAGCAAAAGAAAAAAGAATCAATTAAAATTACCGCTCTTAAGGACCAGATTGCTCACTTTCAGAAAATAGTTGCGATATCCAAAAATCAGGATTTACAAAAAAAAGTGGACAAATTATATTATTTACTGGGGGAGTGTATGGCTAAAGCCGACATAAGGAAAGAGGTAGCGATAGAAAAAGGCTTACTGACCAAAAAGAAGCCTCTGCCTCCTAAAGAAAATCGTGCGAGAGCCCTACTTTATCGTCTTGATGCTCTGAAAAAAATACTCGTCATACAAAAAACGCATCTAAAACCAGACCAAGTACAAAGACTCGAATTGCAGATACAAAATTTAGAGCAGAAATTAAGAGTGTATCAAGGAAAATTAAACCCCTTTCTCCCAGAATTTCCCATTACTGGGAAGAGAACAGAAGAAATACAGCATCGCTTTATTTTACATCGTCCCTCTTCCTTAGAAAAAGCGACCTTATCATTAATTGAAAAAGAATTACCTCTTCCTCCACCGCCAAAAAAGAAAATTTAAATGTCCTTGCCCATCACTGTTCTTCTGCCATTTTCTTTTGCCCGCCGTATCGCATCCAGAATGAGCTGCTTTACTTTTTCATCTAATTTATCAATGAAATCTCCCGACATATTTTCCATGGCCGCTTCTTTCATGATGTCTTTAACTTGCGTTCGAACTGTGATCATGTTATTAATAATAAACATTAGTTATTTAAACTTTTGTCTATGAAAATATTTCAATAACTTTTATATATTATTACATACTTAATAATTATATGGAAAACTGTATCTTCTGTAAAATTGTTAAAGGTGAAATTCCCTGCCATTCCATTTATGAAAACAAAAACTTTCTTGCTTTTCTTGACATCCGCCCCACAAATAAAGGACATACTCTCGTAATCTCTAAAAAACATTATCGCTGGGTTTGGGATATACAAGAAGATTATTCCCCATTTACGAATAAGGTGGCTAAAGCACTAAAAAAAGCATTTACCACAGATTATGTTGTAGCTTATGTTATGGGTGAGGAGGTTCCTCATGCTCACATCCATCTTGTTCCAAGATTTCCCGATGATGGACATGAAGCATTAATTAAGTTACAAGAAACAAAATTAATTTTAGAGGATGAGATGAAACAGATAGCAAGCAAAATTAGAAAGGTTTTAGAATGAAAATTGAAAAAAAGGTTTGGCCACCGTATTTTGAAGAAATTAGTACTGGAGAAAAAACATTTGAACTGCGGTTAGCTGATTGGGAATGTGAGAGGGGGGATATCCTCATTTTAAAGGAATATGATCCTGGCAAGAAACAATATACAGGGAGAGTTATAGAGAAAAAAGTTGGTTTTGTCGGAAAAGTCAAATTACCCAAACTTCTATTTTGGTCCGTAGAAGAAGTGGAAAAGTATGGACTGCAGATTATTTCCCTGAAATAAGCATAATCTTTATATAACCACTATTTTCTTTTCAGTATAAGGCAAGGCGGTGTAGCTTAACCTGGTTATAGCGTCACGCTCATATCTGTTGAGCAATGAGAGCCTTGGCTCGATGAAAAAACTCAATCGGGTTACGTGAAGGTCGGGGATTCAAAATCAGCATACAGCATGCTGAACGCTGTGTGCTGATGACTGTTCCCCCACCGCCACTTTTTAATATGGTTCATACCGCTCGTCCTGGGAAGAAATATGTTTGTTCAAAATGCCATTCTTCGCATCTTGACATTTATGAACTTGAAAAAATAACATTTAAGTCCTGCCTGGATTGTGGTTATGAGGAGAAGTTATGACAGAAGACACGAGGATTAATAGGACCGCGGTTTCTCTGGATCTAAATTTGTATAATATACTTAACGTTGATCTTCATGCCAATATGGATCAGCTTTATGAAGCGCATAGGCAACTGGAGCGGCAATTATTATTTGGCCTTCACAGTGAGGATCCTTTAGTCAAATCATTTTATCAAGAAGATGTTTCCAGAGCATATGACACTTTGCTTGAAAAACAAAGGCGGGAAAAATATCATTTTGAAACGTTTGGAGAAGTTATTGATGGAGACACTGGAAAAGTTATCTAAAAATAAGCTTTATAGAGAAATCTTTAAATAGGAACTTCTTTGCTCATCATCTCACGCCACGGTGGCATACGCAGAAGAGTACTCTTCTGGTCGCCACCATGTCGTTCGTGTCACTCACGCCACGGTGGCACAACCTGGTACTGCGCAAGCCTGGAATTGACAACAGTCAACATCAAGCTTGTTCCCGCAAGGGTATCTCGGTTCAAACTCAGCATACGGCATGCAGCATACTGAACACCGTATGCTGATGATTCTCCGAGCCGTGGCGCTTTTTCTTATAAAAGAAGAAAAGCAACGAGAGAAAATTGTACATCAAAAAATTTAAAAGAATAATCGCTTTTCTATTTAATCATGATCAAAGAAGAGATAGAGATTTCGGAAAAAAAACATTGCAAAATTAGCTGTTGCCGCTCTTATACGACTCCAAAAGGAAGATGTTATACTTGCCCGGAAGAACTTTTTAATGAAGAAAATGAACTCCCAGATCCTGATGATGAAAAATGGTAAATAAGCCTAGGAAATATTGTCCCAAATGTGGCTCTTTCGATGTTGAACTCTATGATGATCTCGAGTTTATTCACTGTAATAAATGTGGATATGAAGAGTTAGATTCTGAAACTTTCCCTTACGGGGTGCGTAAAAGTCAGAGGGAAAAAGAGCGTTTTAACCCTTATAAAAAAGGCGGCCAGGGAAGAGTGAGAAAGATTTTGACTTAAATTTATTCTTTTGACTAAAGTTAATTTTAAATATAATTGATCTTTCCTGTAAGGTTTATGAAAATCATTTCTTGGAATGTTAATGGCATTCGTGCCTGCTTTAAAAGAAATTGCTTAAATCCTATCGGAGAAGAGATAAAGCCGGATATTTTTTGTATCCAGGAAACAAAAGCGCATCCAGGCCAAGTCGATAATCTTCTTTCAGAATTTCCGCATCATTTTTGGAATGCGGCAGAAAAAGCCGGATATGCCGGAACAGCAACTTTTAGTAAAATAAAACCATTGCAAGTAAGTTATGGAATGGGAATCAAAGAACACGATCAGGAAGGTAGAATTGTAAACCTAGAATTTCAGGATTATTTTCTGGTAAATGTTTATGTGCCAAACTCAGGGAGAGGACTGCCTAGATTAAGCTACCGTGCCCAATGGGATAAAGACTTCTTGTCTTTTCTGAAAAAATTAGAAAGAAAAAAACCAATCGTCGTTTGTGGAGATTTTAACGTGGCTCGGACAAGAACAGATTTAGCGAATCCTGACAGTAATTATAATAAAACGGCTGGATTCACTCAAGTTGAAATTAACGGATTCCAAAAATTTTTTGAAGCAGATTTCATCGATACGTTTCGAGAATTTCATAAAGAGCCTGGACAGTATACGTATTGGGGTTACTGGAATAATCTTCGGGCCAGAAATATTGGCTGGCGGATAGATTACTTTTTGATTTCATCTTCTCTTCAAAAAAAACTGAAAAAAGCCTTCATTCTAAAAGAAATCATGGGGTCTGATCATTGCCCGATAGGAATCGTTTTAAGTTAGTTTTTTAAAACAGCAGATTATTTGAACTTCATGTTAAAACATTTTACTGTTCTTAATAAAAAGGCAGGAAGATTTTCGCCAACTTTATATCAACAAATATGTTCTCATACCATCAATGGTGAAGGAATAACAGGGAGGGTAATTGCTACCGAAGGTTCTTCTGATTTGGAAAAGTTCCTTGCAGAATCAGCCGCAGAGTCTTGCGATATCTTAGGAATAGGGGGAGGAGATGGAACTTTTGCTGAAACAATAACCGCAGTTATGAAAATGTGGGGTGATGTTCCTGCTTATATAGCTCCTTATGGCATTGGAACCATAAACAATGTGACCTTGGCCGTGGGACTTAATGGGAAACCATTAGAAGTAGCCCGATATGTTGGGTCTCTTACAAGCGTCAGAGGAATAGCCTATCGTAGCCTTTCTTTATTAAAAATTAACCAGCGTTATGGCTTTAATGTAGGTTTCGGTTTAGTTCCCAAGCTTGTTTGGCTCTATGAAGGGCATTCCATAAGAGACTATGAACTTTTTATAGAAAAGCCACAAAGTTTTCCAACAGAAGCCGCAAAACGGAGTGAAAGTTTACTTCGAAGATTGCCAGGAAGATTCCGAGCCCTTAGGGCGAGTTTTCTTGGTATTGCCGGTGCTGTCCACCTTTCATCTTCTGCACAGAGTTATTTTAATGAGGAATTAGACGTTGAAATATATATTGATGGCAAAAAGTTTATTCCCTCTTCCTCACGCCCAGCTACGGCTATTATGACTGCCGCTTATGAACAGGTTAGCTTAGGTCTGTTTTTAATGCCGGAACCACTTCCAGGAGCACGTGCTGTAGAAGGAAAAATGAGAGTCTTAATCACAACTCTAACACCTGAAGAAGCAGTTACAACACAATTAGCAAAGCTGTTTCGAGGCCAAGAATTAGATAAAACCAAGTACGCTTATGCTCATGAACTTTCCCTGGAATCTTCCCAGCCCTTTCTGGCCCAAATTGATGGTGATATCTATAAAGGAAAGAGATTTGAGATTTCGTGTGATAGAACTATGAAATTTATCGTGCCCCAATAGGTAGTATGTATTAAGTCTTCTTTCTGCTTTAGCATCGGTTCGCACTCAAAGGCAAAAATTCCTTTTGGAACATGAAAATAAACAGAGATTTATTTTCAGTACTGAAATGTGATATTTTTCACATTTCATGAATCCCCTTTTTACTCGATATTGATTGGAAAGAAGGCTCACGGGTTGATGCAAAAGCCCCAGACTTAATACATACAATAAAGTAGGCACATTTAAATAAGAAAGAATTTTACTATATAACCAATTACAGAAGATTGTAATATGAAAAAAGAGGAAAAGAAAGAATCATTTGGTCAATATAGTAATAATAACTGGTTAAAAGTAATTGGGATTCTCTTTCTCATAGGGATACTAATCCTCCTCACTTTTTTTCTTGTAAGAAATAAAGCTCTTGCTGGACAAGCCAGCTTCCTTTGGGAAGACCGATTTTGTGATGATCAGGAAGAAATTAACTTATTTATGAAAGGAACTACAACCTTGTGGCGAGTCACACAAAATTCACGGGAACTTCTTCAATCCCGTGAAGATCGCTGTGATCCAGAATCAGCAAATATGCTTATCGAAACATACTGCAATATTGATAATAAAGGAATTGGAGAACTACGCTTTGGTTGCTCTTTTGGCTGTTCCAATGGCGCCTGCTTAGATCATCCCTCTCACTAAAATGATATTGTTAAAAAAGAAAAGAGTTGCCCTTTATGTGGTTATGTTACTTGTGGTGATGTTACTCTTAACCTCTTGGAGTGTAATAGCGCTTCAGCAACAAGATGTGCGTAACCTCCTCTTTCATATCGTAAATCCCCCGTCTTCATCTTTAAATCCGAATGCTCCAGAGTATTGCGATGGGGCTATCTCTCTCTTAGATGCGCGTAATTTCATCTCCGCTTTGATTCGTGGTCAGGAACCATCTTGTCCTACCGTTCCTGCTACGTGTGGAAATGCAGTTCGTGATAACACGGAAGAATGCGATGACGGAAACAGAAATAATAATGATGGCTGTTCTTCTCAATGCACTGCTGAATATGGATTTGTCTGTAGAGGCCATCCCAGCCAATGTCATCGCCAGGAATCGTTAGGAGATCAGCGCGTGCTGACGATTATTGTCGGCTTCCAGGATGACCCGCAAAACTATGAAATTTATAAAAGAGAAAGTGAAGAGAGAGCCGCTTTTGTGCAGCAATATTTTCAAGAAGCTTCCTATGGGAAAACAAGAATCATTAATACGGTTGTAGGCCCTTATACTTTATCACGAGAAGGATGCATTCCAGGTGGAGGTGGTAATTATGATACCAATGATCGCCTTATGCTGCAGCGCGGGATTCAAGCCGCTGATCCAGATGTTGATCTTAGACAATTTAACCGTCTCATTTTTATAAATAAAGATTACAATTTATGCCCTACAGGAAACTCAGGAAGCACGATCTTAAGGGAAGGTGATTCATTATTTCCTCTCCTGAACTCAAACGATGGTCAAGTGTCTGCTTCTTTCACCAGAATTCCTTACTCCTCTTTTAGTCTTCAAGATGGGAATATTCTTCATGAATTTGGCCATAGTCAATCTGATTATCGAAGCAGTTTTGCCTTATCCCACTTAAATGCTAATTTTTGTCGAGATTCCGCAGGAAATAAAGTCACTTGGAGCGCTAATTGTGAAAATATTTTTGGTCTAGCCGCCATAGATCCGATGGGGAATACCTTTTATTCAAACCATTATAATGCTCTATATAAAGAACGTTTAGGCTGGCTTTCTGAAAAAAACGTTATAACAACTAATAATGGTGATTATCTCATTGAGCCGCTGGAAACGCCTTCGGATGGTCCCAAACTTATTAAAATTCCGATTCCCTTATCAACTTACCAATACTTCCTTGATTTCCGCCAGCCCGTTGGATTTGATGCCGGAAATGAAAAACCATTAGATGGGGTTTTTCTCTATCTTAATGATTTATCGACAAGCTGGTCTTTCCTTTTAGATCCCCCTCCTTTTGGCGATGCCACACAATTTGAATTTTCTCCCATGCAGGTAGGAGTACCTTACACTCACCCTGAAATTGGCTTGACGATAACCGTGCAACAAGTTACACCGCAAGGAGCTAGACTCAGTATACGCACTATTCCTGTGAATGGGAGAATTATAACTCAATGCAATGATGGCTTTAACAATGATAATTCTGGGGAAGGAGTTTTCCCATCCAGAGATGATACGGATTGGAGTTGCTTCCGAAATGGAGCCTATGACCCTAATACTTTAAGTGAATTTGAACCCTTTGCGGAATGTGAAGATTTTTACGACAATGACCGGGATGGCACCACTGACGTTTGGGATGAAAATTGCCAACGTCCTCAATGGGGCGGTTTATTTTATAATTCCCAAGATAACAGCGAGTCTTCGTGAAAATAAAAAATATTTTTCTAATTAGCGCTATCTTTCAAAGCTTTAAGCAATTCCTCTACCCTTCTACTATCAACTTTCATCAAGACATCCAAATATCTCTTGGCTAAATTAATACTATCCTGGCAATCAGAACGGCAAGGAAAATGAGAGAGAATAACCAGATCTTGAGCTCTCTTACTAAGATTCGTGAAAGGGTTTGTGGACGGCAATTCCAAATTTTGTTTATTTACGGTAAACTTCTGGCAAAAGAAATCTACACAACAACACGGGAATCCTAACAAAATCCCCAAATCTCGGTCATTGCTAATAAGTTCATAATACGAAGCCAGGCAGGCTTTTTGTTCGCTTTTTGAAATGTACACGAAATACATCCCTTCCCTAATATCATCTTCTGGTACACGTATTCCTTTATTTGAGTAAGCTTCGGCATCAGCAAGGAGAACTTTAAATTTTGATTTCACAATAATCAAATTAAAGTCCCGGCAAAATTTCTCAATTTTTGGAAGCTCTTCCGCATAAAAGCCTTGGCGAACAACCTCTTTAGCATCGTGCAACAGGAACAATATTTCTTGGGCATGGGTTTTAGAGCCAAAGATATAAGAAAGTTTCTTGATCATTAAAATGAAGAAAGAACGTCTTAATTTATAATTATTTTCTTATCATGTAAGTAATATGTCTGAGTTTTTAGCATCAATAATGCGAGGCTTTTCTGATTCCACTACAAGGATTTTTTGGAGCACTAGAAAATTCACAAATTTTTGGTGTACTAAAAATCAACTGATTTTTGAGTATTCCCGAGAGAAAAATCCACTCGTCTTGCAGGAGAAGCCGAACCGATGCTAAAGACAAAAGAAGACATATTATTTACCTTATCATTTATATTTGCACAAAAATCAGATCTTTCATCCTATAGATTTAAAACGTAAATGAAGAAAAGAATTTTTTGTGGAACAGATAGAAAAAGAACAACAGACGCTGGAAGAAATAGTTCAGATAGTATCTAAAAAAAGAATCATGGGCGGAGCACTGAAAGCAGGAGCGTTCTTTGCCGGAACGGCCCTTTTTATGTTTGATTTTTCCACAGCAGCCTTATTTTTTTCAATGGGTGGTGTTCATTCCTACCTTGCCATTTCAGCATATTTTCAAAAAAAAAGCCTTACTCAACCACTTTTAACACCTTCTTCTCAAGTAAACACCAAAGAACATGTTATGTACAGTGAAAGTCATTTTAGGCAAAATCCATCTCTGTATTTAGACGAAGAACTCACGCTTCTTGAAGAAAGATGCGGCATCTTAGAGAGAGATCTCAAAGAAAAAGGCAAGGCTGTTGAAAGAAAACAACGACAACAGGAGCGAATACAAGCATATAATCCAGAAATCATTAAATTTATTTTCACCCCGCTCTGTTGGGCGCTTGGAACAACTTTTGAAGGTTATCAAGAAAATGCTATTGAGAATCACGCTATCTCCAAACAGCGGGAGATCGTAGCGCAAGAGACCTTTCGCTATGGAATACGATTTTTTCAGAAGTTAGAAGAACAATATGGGGGCATATTGGAAAAAGAAAATCAGGAAAAACTACAACGCTGTTACAAATTGGCAAATCAAGGTTTAAACATAACTTTAGATCTTATCATCAAAAGCGATGCTTTCATAAGGCTACAACAATAAGATACTTTCTATTTTACTTAAAAAGATAAAGAAAGAGAGAAAAGGCGTTTAATCAGCCCATTATAAATTTCCCAGATATCTTTTCCTTCCTTTAATAATTTTGTCACAAAAGCAAAGGCAACATTATGCAATCCATTCTCGGCAGGATTTTCTAAGATGATCGTGTTCTGCAAATTGGCAATGTTATGTTCCTTGATTGTCTTCATCCAGACTAAAGAGAAAGCATAAGCTTTAGCCTCTTCATCGTGAACATGATCTAAAGTTTCCGTAAGTACATGGCCAAGCTCATGTCCAATAGTTAACAAAACTCGTGCTAAAGAATCATTAAGGACAAAAATTTCTGAAAGCAAACCATCTTTTTGCCGATTAATAGAAAGGCCGATAGTTTCAGGAGAAAGAGCTACTTTGCGAAACTCAACTTCCGATAGAACGCAGATTTTAATGGTAGAAGGAAAAGGAACAGCGAAGAGATTCTGGAATGCTTCTTCAACAAATCCATGTACTTCCTCCGCTTTACCAACAAATCCTCCCAGATCTCCCTGGAGAAAATTATCCGGAATGAACTGATACTCCTGATGAGGCTGAAAAAAGTGGTAATTTGCTGTTGCGTGTTGATAAGGCCGAGGTTGTGATTCAGAGACATAAGGGGAATTTAACGGTAAAGAAGTAAAAAGAGTTTTGGGCATATAATCCTGGAAAGAAGGAAAGCTTGCCGCCGCATACCTAATAATACCCGGATCCTGATGTGGAGATGGAGAATAAGAGCTGGCCATAGACTCTAATCGGCTTATTGATGCAGAGACATAACTCTGAGACATTTGATACATGGTAAAGGAAAGATGTTTTTATCAAATATAATCCTGCTTGATAAAAGTGAGACATAAAAATCAAAGAACGGACCCGATGAGATTTGAACTCACGACCTACAGCTTAGGAGGCTGTCGCTCTATCCAAGCTGAGCTACGGGTCCTTAAGGTTAAGAAAAAAAGGAATCGGTTTTTATAGTTTGTGGACATGTTATTTTTTCAGAAATTTCTTAATATCTTTATAAACAAGGTCTGGACCTCTGGCCGCGTCCACCGCCTGAAGAAGACCTTTTTTTGTATAATAGGCAACAATAGGTTCCGTTAATTCTTGATAGACGTTATAACGCTGTTTAATAATTTCGGATTTATCGTCATCACGCTGTGTTAAGCGGCGAATAATTTCTTTTGGCGGGGGAATGTTCTGAAGATGGTAAATTTTTCCGGTAACAGGATCCATGCGCCTTCCTGTTAATCGCTGCAGGACAACACGCAGGGGAATTTTAAGATAAATAACAAAGTCAATACCAAGGCTTTCCGCTTCTTGGGCTTGCTGCAAAGTTCGTGGGAAACCATCAAGGATATAATTATCTTTTCCTTTCAGACGCTCGGACATCATTTTTGTTATAAGATCATCAGGAACATACTTTCCCTGATCTAAAAAGTCTTTTATTTTTTTTCCTGTAACTGATTCGTTCTTAACTTCGGCACGGAGAATATCTCCGGAAGAATAATGCTTAAAGTGGAATTCTTTTTCGAGTCTTTCAGAGTATGTGCCTTTTCCTGCCCCAGGGGGGCCTAAGAAGATAAGTTTCATGATGCTGATTAATAGACGCGGATTAAAAAAGGTTGTGGTTTCGAGTACGTATTAAGTCTGTAGTAGGCTATGCCAATTCACGAGTGATAGAATCGAGAATATCTTTGTGTGCGGAAAGGGGTGGTTCCTACGGAAGGGAACCGCATTCTCAACGTCGCCTACTGAAAGCGGGTCGGACTGCCCACAAAGGAGCAAACTTAATACGTACGAAAAAAGCAGTAAAATTATAAAGCTGATTTATTTCTATTCGCTATGCGTTTTAAAGCCAAAAAGCAATACGGTAATTATAGGGAAGCAAATTGTCCTTTCTGTGGCAAAATTGCAACACAGAAGAATCCTCAAGGGTTGGAAGTTTGTCGTCTTCATACCAAAGAGCTGATGGAAGAAATACGCTGCAGTTGCGGTTCCTGGTTGGAAAGCAGAAGCGGGAAGTTTGGACCTTATTTTCATTGCCTGAAATGTGGAAATGTGCCGTATAAGAAAGGAATGGAATTAAAGGGAATGATAAACATCCTCGTAGATGATGAAAAGAAAAATCTGAATAAACAACTCTTCACTTCAGAGAAAAAGAAAGAAACGACGATTTCTACTGATGATGTGGAATTTTTCAGTTAATTTTCTATTCCGTTTCTTCAACAAGATATCCTTTGAGAGAAAGTATTCTTCGCAGTTTCCTTAGTCCTTTAGTTTCAATTTGTCTAACACGTTCTCTGCTAAGGTGAAAATCTCGTGCAATTTCTTCTAAGGTCTCCTCGCTTGCCGCGTCAAATAACCCGAAGCGCCTGGTCAAGGTAATTTTTTCTTTATCAGTAAATTGAATACGCTTTTTTCCTTCAATAAAGCCGGAATCAACAATCTCTTCAATTGCTTCTAATTTATTTTTTTTATCTAAAACATCAACAACGTCTGCTATTCGCGAATCGGCGATAAGTCCCAATAAATTGCCTTCCCTTCTCTCTTTTCCATCATCGTTTCTGTTCATTGCCAGCGGGGCATCTAAACTCAAAGTTAGAGAATAACTAAAGCTATCAGACTCCACTCTTCGGAGCTTAGCTAATTTCCAGCCTGTTTCCCCAGCCACGTAAGTCTCAAAATAAGTTTTGGCTCCACTTTGTTGATATTTTCGATACAATTTATTCCAAGTTCTAATGTCTTGAATCCTCTCCACTGGAAGTCGTACAACCATTCCATTATTATCAATTTCACGAATAATTTCATGCTTTATCAACAAAGTGGCATAAGTAGAGAATCGACAACCAAGTTCTGGCTTAAATCCTTCAGCAGCTTTAAACAAACCAAAATTTCCTGCTGAAACCAAATCCTCTATAGTCATACCATGTCGGAAAATTTTTTTGGCAATACTAACTACCAATTTTAAATTATTTTTAACTAATTGGTCTCTAGCCGTCAAATCTCCCTGCTGGTAGCGATTAGATAACTTCGCCACTTCGTCTTCGCTAAGAAGAGGATGTTTCGCTATCTCTCGAAGATAAAGTTTAAAAGCTGATGGGTGGTGATAATCTCTTTCAGGTTTGGAATTTTCTGTTGTGGTTTCGCCGCTTGCCTGATCACTGGTGTTGGTTCGACAATAAATTTTCTTTGCCATTGGGGAAGGGGCAAATTCTCTCAAATCAATGCTTCCTGGGGAGTTTGCTGGTGATTCTAAATTAGCTGAAGAAAAGCGGTTCAGGAAAGTTTTATCCACCCAGAAATACCAATAACGGCCCTCTCTAAAAGCCTGACCATGAGCTTTTTCTAATTCCTCATTAATTTTCCGTTTTTCAGATCCAGTTAATTTAACCAAAGCATCACGATCTAAATAGGCTCCAACATGCAGATCTATTTCTTGAAGATCAGCAGCTGTTTTCTTCTGTAGATCCTTAGAATAATAGAAATAAAACATTTATTGGAAATTTTCAAGTAAATATATAAAGTTAATTACTGTGAAATAGTACCCCTATCAAGCTGTTCTTTCGTAGAAAGATCGAAGAATAGCTATTTCTTACCGCTCATTTCCAAAGAAAATTTACCCCCAAAGCAGCTTGAAACCAGGCATAAGGCTTATAAAGACACTCCCTACCAATTTTCTGATAAATATTTTCTACAAGATGATTACCATAGCCCAAGAACCATATACTCCCGTACAGCTTAAAGCTATTCTTCATCCTTTGCTTACACAATGGTTCTTTTCGAAGTTTAGAGAATTTTCCCTGCCGCAACTTTATGGAGTAATGGAAATTCATAACCGAAAGAATATTCTTATTTCTGCTCCCACAGGAGCAACAAAAACATTGACCGGGTTTTTAGCCATTCTCAACGAGCTCGTTGATTCTGCCCAGAAGAAAATTCTTGAGGATAAAGTGTATGCGGTATATGTTTCTCCGTTAAAAGCGCTTAACTATGATATTGCTGTCAATTTGTTGAAGCCGTTAGAAGAGATTGAAAAAATAGCAGATAAGAAGCTAGGAATTAGAGTTAGTGTTAGAACAGGAGATACAACCGCCTCTGAGAAACAGCGGATGTTGAAGCACACTCCTCATATTTTGATAACTACCCCTGAATCATTAGCGATCGTGTTAAATTCTCCTAAATTCCATGAGAAATTGAAAGATGTGCAATGGTTGATTATTGATGAGATTCATGCTCTCGCAGAGAACAAGCGAGGCGTGCATTTAAGTTTGACTGTAGAACGATTGCAGCGCCTTTCACCAGCCTTAGCACGAATTGGTTTGTCAGCGACCATTGCCCCATTGGAAGAAATTGCCCGATATTTAGCAGGGTACAGAGGAGAAGAGGAAAGGGACTGCGAGATCGTTGATGTGCAATTTCTTAAACTGATGGATCTGCAGGTTATGAGTCCAGTAAAGAGTTTAGTTGATACCGACTATTTGCTTAAACATAAAAAAATGTATGAACAAATTCATAATTTGATTCAAGAGCACAAAACAACGTTAATTTTTACCAATACACGAAGTGCGACAGAAAGAGTTGTTCATAATCTCAAAGAACTTTTTCCTGAAGATTATAAAGAAAAAATTGCCGCGCATCATGGGAGTTTAAGCAAATCCAGCCGTTTTGCGACAGAACAGGAATTACGTGAAGGAAATTTAAAGGTAATAGTCTCTTCAACCTCACTAGAACTCGGTATTGATATTGGATTTATTGATTTGGTTATCTGTTTAGGCAGTCCGAAATCCGTTGCCAGATTTCTGCAGCGTGCGGGAAGAGCTGGACATCAGCTGCAGAGCACGGTCAAAGCGCGGATTATCGTTATGGATCGAGATGATTTAGTAGAATGCGCATTATTGTTGAAATCTGCCGTCGAAAGAAAAATTGACAAAGTGCATATCCCCCTTAATGCCCTTGATGTTTTAGCCCAACATATTTATGGCATTGCCATTAATGAAATTATTAACATCTATGAATTATTTCATCTCCTCAAAAAGAGTTATTGTTATCATTCCTTATCCTGGGAAGCGTTCTTTGAGCTTATCAAATTTCTCTCTGGACAATATGTAGATTTAGAGGAGCGTCATGTCTATGCCCGTATTTGGTACGATGAAGAAACGGGAAATATTGGAAAAAAAGGGAAAATGGCGAGAGTAATATATATGACGAATATTGGCACGATTCCAGAGGAAACGTATGTAACTGTAAAAGTAGGCGAGCAGATTGTAGGCATGATTGATGAAGGCTTTCTCGAGAGATTAAGACCGGGAGACGTGTTTATTTTAGGTGGAAATGTGTATATGTTTAAATTTTCTAGGGGAATGACGGCGCAAGTCAGTACTTCCGTTAATAGACCTCCTACTGTTCCCAGTTGGTTTTCAGAAATGCTTCCCTTATCATTTGACTTAGCTATGGAAATTTCCCATTTTCGACACTTAATGGAAGAAAAGTTTGCGCAAAAACAAAACCAGGAAGAAATACAGAAATTTATTCATGAATTTCTCTATGTTGATGAGCAGGTCGCAGAAAGCATTTATCATTATTTTTATCAGCAATATCACTTTAGCGTTATCCCCCATGACCAAAAAATTACTATTGAAACCTATGTTGATAGAGGAAGAAAGTATGTTATTTTCCAAACTCTTTTTGGAAGAAGAGTAAATGACTGCTTGTCAAGAGCTTTAGCCTATGTGATAGGAAAGTCACAGCATCGTGATGTCGAGATCGGCGTTACCGACAATGGATTTTATCTTTCTGCAGAAGAGCAGTTTCAGGCCAGAAGAGCGTTTGCGTTATTAAAATCAGATAATTTCAGACAGGTTCTGGAAGACGCCATTGAACGAAGCGAGATTTTGCAGAGGCGCTTTCGCCATTGCGCCACGAGATCATTAATGATCCTCCGGCAGTATATGGGGCAAAAAAAGAAAGTGGGAAGAATGCAGATCGGCAGCAAAATTTTGTTTAATGCCGTGAAAAGAATAAGTAATAATTTCCCTATTCTACAAGAAGCGCGGCGGGAAGTGTTAGAAGACATGATGGATTATACGCATGCGCAGGTGATTATAGATAAAGTTATCAAAGGCGAGATTAAAGTGGAAGAAATGCCCACGGAATTTCCTAGCCCTTTTGCCTTTGGCTTGATTGCGGGAGGCTATAGTGATGTGATTAAAATTGAAGACAAGCAGGAATTTCTGCGGCGAATGCATCAAGTCGTGATAGCAAAAATCGCATTGAAAGAAGGAAAACGAAAAATACAGGAAAAGAAAGAAGAATTTTCCTATCAGTCTTTTTGGGAAGAGGTGCAGAAAAAACAGCAAGAGGAAAAAGATACCGTCAAAGAAAAGCTTAAAATGCAAGTGTGGGGATTAAAACATGTCCCTGTATATGCGAAAGAAGAATTGGTAAAATTAGTTGAGTTTGGCAATATGAGGAAAGATGTTTTTGATGAATGTAAAAATTACCGGAAAGAAATTGAGGAAGAATGGCCGGAAGAGTTGAAGGAGTTTGTGATAGAGAAATTTAAGGAATAGCAAAATTCTGGCGAGCACGTTCCAAGAAGGCTTGATTAATATCTAGCATTTCAGCTAATTGAAGAGTATGACGCTCTGTTCCTAAAATAGGATCTCTCTCGAGGAAAGTTCTGGCTTCTTGTGCATCGATCAGATCCCCTGCATTACTGAGATACTCTAGGATAATACGAAAATGACCGTGATAATCGGCATAGGTTTCTTTTATTTTCGGCCAATGTTGTTGTATCCATGGCCAAACATGTTTTCTTCCCTGAGGGTTCATGATCAGGTTCGCAAGGGCATAAACTTTATTTTGTGTCTTTACTTTATCAGTAAGAATGTAGGCAAGAGCTTGGTCGATGATACCACCATCGCTACTTCCCATCAAGGATCTTAGAAGGTTTATTCTTTCTTGAGGATCTTCTTCTTGTTCATAAAGTTGCTGCATTTGTTCAAAGCGTTCTCTGCCGCCTGACCACACGGCAATGCCGTAGGCAGCTCTACGCAAATCGGGATGAATCGAAGATCTGTTACTCATCAGTTTATTCACACCTTCAATAACGTCTGAATCATGAAGCCTTCCTAAACCAAAAATAGCATCAGCGCGGAGTTGACCATCAGTTTCATTTTCACCATCTTGCCGCTCCCAACCTAAACGATCTAAGATAGATTTATAGATTGTTCTTTGCGTTTCATGAATTCTGGAAACAAAAGATTCCTCTGAACACAACAAGGCGATTTTTTCCAGACTGGTGATGACATCTTTCGTAACAAGATAAGAGTCCTCGTTTTTATACCCCTCAACAAAATTGATGTAATCAGAAAGAGAAATCTCTCCCGCAAGACATAATGCCGCTTGGTCGCTGTGAAGACCCCATCTGTCCATGACATCTAGTTCTTTTGTTTCAACAGCATGCTTAAGTTGAGAAAGTGTAGCTGGATCATATCGAACTCGAAAGAAACCAAACTGGCCAGCATTTAATTTCAGATGCCGCTGTGGTTCCATGCCAAGATCGATTTCCTGATCCTCATCTGTGAAAAGAATAGCATCTAAGGTTTTCCCATCAGCAGTGATGGTGAGAGGAATAGGCCATTTCGTTTCTCTATCCAACCTTTTATAGCGGAAACGTTGCTGAGTAAGACGTAGTGTAGATCCTTCCAGAGTGGCATCGACTAAAGGATATCCTATTTGAGAAATCCAGCTTTCCATTAAGTCTTTCACAAGTTTTCCTGAAACATCTTCCATGGCCTGCCAAAGGTCATCACCCTGAGCATTTCCATATTTATGCCGCTGGAGATACTGACGAAGACCTTGTTTAAAGACTTCTTCTCCAAGGTACTTTTCAAGCATGCGTAAAACCATACCGCCTTTTGAATAACTGATATGGTCAAAAAGTTGTTCCGTATCTTCCGGAGTATCCACCGGCTGATGGATAGGATGAGAAGTAGAAAGAGAATCCTGAGCATAGGCAGCAGTGACACCATCAGTCATAAAAGTGGACCAGATATCGAGTTCGGGATAGAAAGAATCAACGGTCTTATACGAAAGCCAATCGGCAAAAGATTCATTGAGCCAGAGATCATCCCACCAATTCATGGTGACAAGATTACCAAACCACATATGAGCTAATTCATGAGCAAGAATAGTCACGACGCGTTGTTTATTTGCAGAAGAAGCTTTTTCGGGATCACAGAGTAAGGCATCTTCGCGAAAGGTGATTGCCCCCCAATTTTCCATCGCGCCAAAGGCAAAGTCAGGAACGGCGACATGATCTAATTTAGGGAGAGAATCCGAGTAAGGAATAGCAAAGTAAGCCTCATAAAAGGTGAGGAATTTTTGGGCCGCTTCCAAGGCGAAGCGGCCTTTCTCTTGTTTTCCTGGCGTGGTAAGAACGCGAAGAGGAACGCCATTGACGGAACTGGAAATAGAATCAAACTCGCCTACACCAAGATACAAAAGGTATGTTGACATGGGAGGAGTTTTTTCGAAGTAAACCATTTTTGTGCCATTCCCAAAATCTATTTCTCGAAAGACAGAGGCGTTAGAAAGGGCTTCTAAATCTGAATCAACAGTCACAGAAACGTTAAATTTTGCTTTCGCTGCAGGATGATCAAGGCAAGGAAAAGCTTCCCGCGCGTGAGCGGCTTCGAATTGCGTTGTGGCCATGACACGATCTGTCCCGTCTCTTCCTTTATAGTTACTGGCGTAAAGGCCTTTGCCTTTTTTCATATTCCCAGAAAAATGTAGTGATAACGAAAGAGGGCCTGGGTTTACAAGATAAGGTAAAGGAATGGACACAGTTTGCTCTTTGGCATCATATCGCACCAGAGAGGAATCAATAGTCTGCTCAGATTCTCCAGAACTGACAACGACATTATCAATGGTAAGACCACGAGCATGAAGGACAATTTCAGACGCTGGTTTTAGAACTCTGAACATAATTGTCTCGCTGCCCTCAAAGTGGTATTGACCTGTAGAGTCTTTCTGTAATGCCGGAATAAAATGAATGTCATACTGTTCGGGACGAAAAGTCTCTGGCAGGTCTTTTGCACTCATGATTGGAGCGAAATATAGAGAGAGTTATTTAAATTTAACTATTTTGAAGAAGTGATTTTAAGATCATTCTTTTTTGAAGTTCACAAGATGCTTACATTCATCGCCACGTACCGCTTGTTCATACATGGCTCGATAACCGTGGGGGCAAGAACAATCATATCTTTCTATCTCCTTTCCTCCCTTTTCTGTTCCCGCGATTACCATAGCCGGAATCAGCGTGACCTTTCTCTGGACAAAATATTCTCTTCCTTTTTCCGTTTCACTGGGAACAATTCTTCCTTGAAAAGAAGCGGCGTCAAAATCATTTCCCCGTGGTTGTTTTTTTCTCATTAATTCAATAAATACGGCAACATACTGATCACGAGATTGGTTAGAGTCGATAGGTTGACCGTTAGTTCTCTGATGTGCAGCATATACTTCATCGAAGAAATCAGCTCCCTCATGTCGTATTTCTTGAGAAAATTTCCGTGGAGTGTAAAAAGCTCGTAAGAAGGCTATTTTAACGTCTTCAGTAAGAACAGTCATACGTTCTTCCAGAGAAGGAGTATTACTATGACCAGTATAACCTACGTTCATTCGTTTCATTTCCCGAATCGCATTCGCAGCTTCTTGGGGAGTTGATTGGTATCCTGTGGCAACTAACGTGGGGAGAAGTTTTCCAAAGGGTTGCCCGATCAGTGTTTCATCTAGTTGAAGAAAACGTCCTTTCAGAGTTTCTATGCCTATGTAGAGCGAAAGAATATCAGTGGTATTAAGCTGCTGGAGCACTTCTTGAGGAACGCCCAATATTTCCGGAACTTCCACTTGATGATAGCCCTGAACAGCGCGTTTTATTAATGAGAAATTAGTATGATCTTCTAAGCCTGAGCGCCTGCGAACGAGATTTTTTACTTGTTCAGGAACTCCTTGATCATCAAAGCCAAAAGCTGGATCAGTATTGAGCGTTGGAGAAGTAACTCTAACCGCTTCCTCAATTCCTTGTTGAGGTCCTGAGAATAAACCGATTTGCTCAGTCATGGTGCATTTTAAACGATAGTTTGTTTATAAACATATTCTTCAGCTATTACTTTCTGGCTGGTTCGTATAGCGCTGGATAATAATCCCGCTCTGGGATGGACCTAAATGTTGCTTCAAAATTTCTAAAATCAAGATTTGACCGAATAACATCGAAGACTAAGTGTCCAGAATTGCCGGGATCATTCGTTTGCACTGGCTGTCCATTATTAGAAGCGGAAATTACTCTCATTTTGCTTCTCCTGTCTTTAAAGTTATCCTTTATATTACCTGAGTAACAACTTGCGAGAAAGAGCGTGGCATCTCCTAGGAATTTTTTTAATGAACTTTCTAATTCAAAAGACGTAACCGTTTCATTAAATCCCAGCGCTAAACCATCAGCTGTTCCATGACCCGCATAGAATACAGTTAATTGCGTTTCTTCACTTCCTTCTTCTGAGATAAGCCTAAATAACCTATTCAAGTACGCTTTATTCTCCTTCACAACAAATTCAGAATAGCCTTTTCTTGCAAAAAAAGATGATAACTCTTGATTATCTTTTCTCAGTTCTTCTCTATAATGCTCATAATTGGCTGTGAAAGGGTTTATACTTCCTTGAATAAATACATAGAGTTTTTTATTGCTCCTTATTTGTTTTTTTAACTCTTGCAGTTTTACTTCTTTAGCCTTGCTAAATTCAGCATCTACCTTACGAGTAATCTCTTCTACTCTTTGTGGATAACGTCGACGCAGTTCTTCCGCAATTGCTCTCTTTCCTTCCGCAGCAATAACAAAGTATGGTGTTAAGTCATGATGATCAGCTTTTGTTTCAATGAAAGGAAGATGTAAATCTTCTATCACTTGCCTTATTTCATGGTCACTATAGAACTCTCCAGAGGCGCTTACATCAAGAGCATGGTCTTTCCGCAAGATCAATCCTTCTTCAAGAATATTTTCCAGAAAGCTGGGGATAACAGCAAGATTTCTCCCTGTTTGTCGCTCTAATTCTTTTTCAATAGTTCTTTCCACAGATTCAATCGAGTAACTCCCATCATTGTAAACCGAGATAGATCCAGCAATCAGTGCCGCGAGTCTATTTTCATCGATATCTAATCTTTGTTCGGTGACACTTACAGATGGATGCCTATAAGATCTCTGCGCGGCGCAGCCTGGTGCAGAAGCTATTCCTAAAGCTAGACCTATGTATCCTGCAATAGATAAGAGTCTACGATTCATTTAAATAGGCTAAAAGAGGCCCTCTTTATAAATCTTTCTTAATTTTCACCACTCAATAGTTGCTACTAAGTCGGTTTTCCCGCAAAAATATTATGCTTATCCCTCATAATCTGGATTTTAATCTTCTTGTCTTTCTTAAACTCGCAATGGGGCACAGAAATAGTTCTATCTTGAGTAACAGCAATGACTGATCCCGGAAAGCGATCAACACACTTTATTACTGCTTTTACCACATCCCCTACTTTAAATGGCTTTGGTAAATCACGTACTTCTCGTACCTTAAAATCTTCTTTTCTCCAGTGTAATTTAAGATCATATTTCTTTTCCCAGGTTTCGAGGAGGGCGTAAAATTTCTCCCAGGGAATTTCTCTACTTGGAGTGCGGCCAGTTTTATAGTGTAAGAAATTCTGAATGCCTAATTTTGGCTGAGGATGAAGCGTTTTTATCCAATTGATAATTTTTTCCATTTCTTGTTCATTATATCCTTCAGTAAGAACGGGAGCCACGATAACGTTCAGTTTCTTCGTGGCATAAGCAATGATTTCTTTCACGTGCTTGATATTATAACTTTTTGCGCCAGCCATTTTTTTGGCTGTTTCTTCATCAAGAGCATCAAGAGAAAGATTAAGTTGTAATTTTTTGTTCTCTGCCAGACTATCAATTTTTTCTTTAGTAAGCAACGTCCCATTTGTGTCAATGGAAATCGTATGCACTTTCTTCATGGCCTGTAAATCTGAAATTAAGTTTTCCATATCCGCATAAAGAAATGGTTCTCCTTGCACGCCAATATGGATTTCTATTTCTTCATCGACAAAATCAAGCACTTTCTTTAATTCCCCAATTAAATAGTCTTTTTCCACCACAAAATCATTCTTCGTTGAGAAAAGTCCTTCTGAAATGGAGCAATAAATGCAGTCCAGATTGCAGGAAGTAACCGGCTTTATTTCAATAATCGAAGAACCACGATGAACAATGCCAAAAGCGACGTTGCCAATTAGAGGGATACCGGAGTTCTTATGAATGTAAGTGGCTTTATTGCCTGTAAGTTTATTGGTAAGATGGTCAAAGTATTTAGTAAGAAGAAAGAAGAACTTAGTTTCAATTTTTTCTTGATCTTGATGGTTGAAAGAAAGAGTATGAGAGTCCCTGAGTTCAAAAAGAGCAATTGTTTCTATCTCTTCCTGAGGGATGGAAGTTTTAAAGAGTTTTAGGAGAGTTACTTCTATTTGTCTTTCTTTCTTTGCAAAGGAAAGAGTTTCAAAGGTAAGGATTGCCATGACTTTTTATTTTCATTCTTTATTTAAAAATCTGCCTTTTTGTAATCTTGTTATTAATTACTATTTTTTCAATGAATTTTTCAATTCCCTCTACTATTTCTTTTAATGTTACATCTACTTGAGAGAGTTCTGATTTTTTTTAGGACGTATAACATGAAAAGCCAAATATGGAGTTTCTATTTATAAAGATTTTCAGTGAATACTCACTCACAAGTACTAAAAATCTCACGTAAACTTTATAAATAACCTGTAATCGTACTCCAGAATGCTGGAAACAATTATTAATGGGCTTCATAGCCTTAGAACTTTCTTTGTGCCTGCTGAAACCCCTGTTTCAGAACGTAAAAATAGATCTATTGATGTCCTACGAGTTCATTTGTTAGAATCTATTGCCAAAACCTCAGAAACAGATACAGAAGTTGCCCTAGATCTTTTTTTACATGATTTCTACGAGGGAACAATGCTGGATGATTATCTCGAAAATCTCTTGGAAACAGGCAGAACTGATGCTCGCTATTATGTCCGACAAGGAATATGGTCTGAGATGATGATTTCAAAAGCGGAACTTGGACCGTGGGATGTTCGAAAAAGTTTTTCCGGTCATCTTCTTCCTCCAAAATGGTACATTCCTGAGGAACGGGCAACAGCCTATCTCTATATCTCCATTGGTAAAAGAGAAGAAGAAATAAACGATCTCACTAGCGGGCAGAGATGGTCCATCCCGGCCTACCTCTTAAATTATCATCCTCTCACGAATCAAGCCGACGTTTACTTAGCATATAATGGTAAAATAACAAAAAGGGGTACGTTGCCCCTAAGCGAAGAAGTTAAATACGTGGCTGCACAATACTTTCCGTGGAAGAAAAATCAGGTTTCACCATTATCACTAGTTCATCCCCACAAAAGTTAAAAACACCTTTTTTTCTTAGCAGAAGGTGGCAGAAACAAGGAGCGTTCTGAACATTGATCCAAAAAATCTAACTCCTGGCATGTTACAGTATCAGGAAGCGAAACGAGCCAATCCTGACTGCCTGATCATGCTCCGGATGGGTGATTTTTATGAAATGTTTTACGAAGATGCGATTACCGCAGCACGGGAATTAGAGATTACGTTAACGGCGCGGGGAACGGGAGAAAAACGAGCCCCTCTTGCTGGCGTTCCTTTCCATGCTCTGGATGTTTATTTGGGACGGCTTATCAAAAAAGGGCATAAAATAGCAATTATCGAGCAATTGGAAGATCCCAAAAAATCCAAAGGTCTGGTAAAAAGGGGTCTGGTAAGAATTGTTACTCCCGGAACGGTGATTGAATCTTCGATGCTGGATGAAAAAGAAAATAATTATATTATGGGGCTGACGACGAGAGGAGAAGAAATTGCCGCCGCTTTTTGTGACGTTTCAACCGGAGAATTCTTTACCGCTAATTATTCAAGTGCACCGCCTTTACTTCACGAGATGTCGCGTCTTCTTCCTAGAGAATGTATAATTCCCGAAAGTCTGAAAGTTAATCAAGAATTACTGGAAATGATCCAAAGAAAGGGCTGTTTTCTTACCACGAAAGAAGATTATTTTTTCCGTCAGGAGAAAGGGCGGGAAATTCTCTGTAATCATTTCAACGTTAAGTCTCTCGATGCTTTTGGATTGGAAGACAAACCAGGGAGCATAGCCGTTTGTGGAGGTCTATTGCATTACTTGCAAGCAACGCAGAAAACAACGTTAGCTCATCTTAAAAAAATTTTTCTCACTAGTAATAATCAGACCATGATGCTAGACAGCAGCACGTTCCGCAATCTGGAATTAATTCATAATATGAAAGATGGTTCCCATCAGGGAACGCTGCTGAGTATTTTGGATAAAACTATCACTGCCATGGGGAGCCGTTTGTTAAAAAAGTGGGTGAAAGCGCCGCTTCTGCAAAGAGAATTAATTCAACAACGACTCGAGGCAATTGAACTTCTCAGCAAGAAAATCATTACGAGAGAGGAATTGAGCGGCTTTTTAAAAGAAGTATCTGATTTAGAAAGAGTGCTGAGTCGCGTTACCTATGGTACAGCTACCCCTAGAGAAGTATTATCTCTAAAACAGTCCTTACAAAAAGTCCCTTTCATCAAAGAGAAAGCACAGAGTTTTCAGGAGAGCAGTTTGTTGAAAAAAATTTCTACGATAAGTGCCATGGAAGAGCTGGCCGCTCTTTTAGAAGAAGCCATTCATGAAGATGCGCCCGTGACAACAAGGGAAGGGGGGATTTTTAAAACTTCTTTTCATCTGGAATTGAATGAATTATACGCCCTTAAAACAGGGAGTAAACATTATTTACAGAAATTAGAAGAAGAAGAAAAGAAAAAAACGGGAATTCCAAACTTACGTATTTCCTATAATCATGTTTTTGGGTACTTTATAGAAATAACGAAAAAGAACCTTCACCGTGTGCCGGAAGGATATATACGAAAACAAACTACGGCGACGGCCGAACGGTATATCACAGAAGAATTGAAAATTGAAGAAGAAAAAATTCTGGGGGCAGAAGAGAAAATTCAGGAGTTGGAATACACTCTCTTTCAGGAAATTTTGCAAAAAATAGCAGAAAAAACAGAAGAGATACAAAATACGGCCTTTCATCTGGCGGTACTCGATGTCTTGTGCTCGCTGTCAAAAGTAGCTCTGGAAAATGAGTACTGCAAACCGCGCTTCGTAGAAGAAAGCATCATCCAGATTCGAAAAGGAAGACATCCGATCGTCGAGAAAACAGAAAAACAATTTATCGCTAATGACCTTATTCTTTATCCCGGGGAAATGATGGTGATTACCGGCCCGAATATGGCTGGAAAGAGTACGATCATGAGGCAAACCGCACTGATTGTTCTTATGGCCCAGATCGGGAGTTTTGTGCCGGCAGAAGAATGTGTCCTTAGCCTTGTTGATAGAATTTTTACGAGAGTTGGTGCTCATGATGACCTTTCTTCTGGACAATCAACTTTTCTCGTGGAAATGAATGAAACAGCCAACATTTTACATAATGCTACTGAAAATAGTTTAATCGTTCTTGATGAAATTGGCCGGGGAACATCAACTTTTGATGGTGTTTCCATTGCCTGGAGCGTGGCGGAGCATCTCCATCATAAAGTGAAAGCGAAGACGTTATTCGCCACTCATTATCATGTTCTAAATAAGCTGGCAGAAAAATGTTCCAGAATTAAGAATTATAACATTGCCGTTAAAGAAGTCCAGGGAGAGTTAATATTTTTGCACAAATTAGTAGAAGGGGGAACAGATCAGAGTTATGGAATTCAGGTCGCCAAATTGGCGGGCGTTCCAGAAGAAATCATTGCCCGAGCACAGGAGATTCAGTCCATTCTAGAAAAAGATGATGAGATGATGCGGAAGATGAAAGTGAAACGATTACAAGAACAGAAAGGGCTGGAAGAATTTGGAAGAAAGAAGATTTAAAAAGATCCTTTGCAGAGTTGCCTGAAATGGGATTACAGCGATTGGTCATGGGAAGCCTCTTTGTTGGAAGTTTAGCAGCTGGAAGCATCGCTTATCATCTTTTTAGAGTTCAACAGCTTGAAGAAGAATTACAAAGAAACCAGTCCGGTAATATAGTGAATGCAGAAGTCATTGGTAAATCACCTTTGGATTCAATGGCGAATTCCCTTCCTGAAAATATAGCCAGAGACGAAGCCTTCATTATGGTTTATGTTGATGAAATCGGCGGCAAAAGCTACAAATTGCCAGTTTCAACACAGGAATACTTTAGATTTAAACAAAAGCCGCACAGAAGAAAATATCAGACTGATTTAGTTAACTGGGTTACATATTATAATCAAACCATTAAAACATATGCTGAATTTATGACCAAGGATGCAAAGTCTCTCGAGGAGAAAGCACAGTTATTGCTTGACTTTGTACACCGAACACATGTTTATGATAACAGTATTGAAAAAGATAGAGATTATGTCAGATATCCCATTGAAACTATGGTAGAACGTAATGGAGACTGTGAAGATGCCGCAATATTAGCGGCAGCATTAATGAAATCAATAGGAATTGAAGTAGCATTACTCTACTTTCCACCGCTAGAGGGAGAAAATGGCGGTCATGTTGCTTTAGGCGTTTATGGTAATTTTAAAGGCGATTTTTACCATTTTGATGGGAAAGAATACTTTTACGCAGAAGCCGCGGAAGCTGACTGGTTACAAACCCATTTTCAACGAAAAATCGGAGAGATGCCTTCTAATTTCAAAACAAGAACGGCAGAAATACACGTTGTGAAATGAAAGGAGTTTACATGGTTCTGTCAGATTATTTAGAAATGATCGTCAAAAGAATTATTATAAAGATGAACACTTACTTTAATGTCTTTTTTTGATAATAGGTCAGAAAAATCATGGTAATAATTCTTTTACTTTCCCCAATATAAGTAGAAGGATTCGCTAGTTCACCTATTTTCGTTTCATCTATTCGTGAATTTATCTCCCCATTTTGTAATAACACCTCACTAAAATCCCTTTTCCCATTCCATGCTTTTGTTGCCAGCACACCTAATAAATCGTGGGCCGTACTTCGTGGCAACGGATTTGCCGTAGTTCTCGAATCCGTAATATATTGCAGCACTCGACTTGAAGTTGTGATGCCAAAAGTACGCTCTATGCGCTCTCTCGCTCGCTGTTCATCAATTCCTAAATAATATACTGCTGCTGCCATTTGCCGCACGGAATGATCCAAACATTTAAATCCTGATTCTAAGATAATTCTCATGTTTGCTGAGGCGGTCAAATCTCTTCCATAATCCATTTCACAATTTGAGAGTGCTGCACTCGCATATCCTCGCATAAGGCGGCACATCGATTCTGCTTGTTCCTCTGCCGTAGGATTCCCTCCCCGCAGATCTTTGTGAGGCATAGCTGCAGAACCTTTTTTCTTTTTAGGATTAAGATCTAAAAATAAGTGGGCATCACTTCCTTTATGCATTCGAAGATAACGACCGATATTGCCCACGGTCTCTGCGACACCGGCTAAAGCGCAAATAATCTGCGCTTCAAATTCTAAACCAGGAATTTGCGCGGAAGCCACCATATGTCCAATTCCTAAATTTTTACAATATGCTTCTTCTAATTTTTGTCCATGAATTCCTAATACAGTTGCTCCATGATGATTTCCCGTGGCATCGGCCCATTTTCCCATCAGAGAATTTTGATAAACAAATTTCAGGAAGTCTAGGCCTTTTTGCAACATTTCGGCATAGAAAGCAAAAGGTCTTCCCGCAACTGTGGGCAGGGCATCAATTAAATGAGTTGTATCCATGTGAGGAATCTCTTTCCAGGCCACAGCCCTTTCAATCGTAATATCTCGCAAATTTTCCAGAGAATCAATGATAACTTCCAGCGCTGCTTTTAATTGCAGAGCACGTGCTGGTTGTGTTGTATCCGCGCTGGTCTTAGCTTTATTGATGTGTGGTTTTGCCGCCTCACTCACCACTTCTTCTAAGGCCATGTTGAGAGCAATAATATCGTGCTCTGTTTTTTCCTCCAGTTCTCGAATTCTCGCTGATGAAACATGTTCTAATGTCGCTTTAGAAGCAATCTCGTCAGCAATTTCACGAGGAAGAATATCCGCATGCATCTCGCTTAAGGTTAAAGCCGCCTGTCCTTGGACCAGTAACTGATAGTGCATAGTTCGTTCTGCACCCCATATTATCCCCATTTCCTGAGTGCCGTATCTTCCTGCTGTAAGATCAGTGGTATTTGGTTTATATCCTTCTGGGAAGCGGCGCTTTGGTTTAGTAGAGAGTTCCGAAGTCATTTTTTAAATTTCTAAATAATTCATTAATTATATTCAATAATCAACTATTGGCGTCTGTGTTTTCTTTAACAGTTCTAATGCCTGATCAACGGCATCCTCAAGAGAATCTCTCATTGAAGTATGATAGACTCTCGAACCAACCCACTGATTTGTCGCGGCTTCGAATAAATAGTTGATGGCGCTGAAAAAGGCGTCTGAAGGAGAAACATATTCAATGGACGGATCCATTAATTTTCTGAAATCAGAATGACCTTCTTCTTTGGCTTGTTTCTTCGCACGCTCAATTTCACCATACCATTGTGGATTTACTCTTTTTACTTCGTCGCGGATAAGCTGCTTGCTGATGGCTAAGCCTTTCCACGTTAATCTATCTTCATGCCACGTACAGACAACATCGCCAAGAACATCCTGGACTTGGTCATCTTTATCAAGAATTACGACATATTCTACTTTTCCATCTTCTCTCGCAAATCCTCTGCTCCTAGCATAATCAGTCATGACCTTGCTGGCTTTTCTCGTTGTTTCGTTAATACCGTTAAATCTTTCTGTGCTCAAATACATCAGTGCTTGTGCTTCTTCCGGCTTCAGATATCTGTCTTCAGGTTCAAACTTGGTACTATAATCAAGAAGGGGGCGCAACGCTTCAGGAATTTCATCTCCAGGCTTAAATCCTTCCGGCAATCCTAAATCTTGCAGTGTTATTTCCCCTTTCCTTACCCGCTTCCATACGGAAGAACTTGCTGGCAAAGAATTTCGTGATATAAACTCGATCGGCTGGACATAATTAGTAACGGTTCGTGCGGCAAAATTACCATAATTCCATTTTCCGTTAACAAATTCTGGCTTCACCCTATTCACAAATCGCACTCTCATGGTTCTCGGAGCATATTGACTCCCTATTGCCGTATTGGCCGTCAATAATTGTCCCTTTTCATTAACTAATCCTTGATAATGGCTTTCAATTCCTGCTTCTCTCAACAATTCAAAATTAAACCCGGCCATTAAACAGACCGTAGTATTATCTAACGAAACATCTGGCGTAATGGTTCCAAAATCAAAAACGGAAAAAACAGGACGATAGGTAAAATCAGCTAAACCTGGTTTTCTGGGTGTAGGTTCTTGTGTAACCCCGATAGTCTTCACACTGGTATCATTTTCTACTGTTCGTAGATACTTCATCTTTGCTCACCGCCAATAATAATATTTCCTTCCTTAACAACAAACCCTGGGTGGCAGCCTAACTTCTTGGCTTTTTCTTTTTTTTCCTTTTCAACTCTCTCAAGAACGTCTTTACTTCTCATCATTTGCGCGGCAACAATCATGGCATTGACAGGCTGTCCAGCAGTTACGTATCCTGTTGCCTTAAAATTTCCTTTAAAATAAGTCAAGTATTCCAAAACATCTTGTTCTGCAAAGGCATCATCTGACCTATCTTCAGCTTCTAATTCCACGAGAGGAAGAGAATCCTTCACCGCAATCTGCACTCCTTTTCCCATCTGAAGTTTTGTATCAATAAAGAGCAGGGAACTTAAATCAACCTTTCCTGCACTAAATGGAGTGACCACAAGATCATCAGCTGAGATTTTTGAACTAGGGAGAACAAGATAGGGGAGATCATAATGAGAAAGTACGTTTCCTACCTCATTTCTGAATTCTAGGCCTATTAACACATTACTCTCATCCATGGCGACAACAACTTTAGTATATCTTCCTTCCCCTTCCATAAACCTCTTGGCAATATTTGCCGCCGCATACGTTCCATTTAAAGGAACCGTTAACACCGGATTTCTCGGCGGCTTTTCACACGTGGAAAGAACAGCACTCAGTCCTTGCGTTACAGAATCTCCGATAGATACTCCGATAACTAAATCATCCATTCTTGCATATCCTTTCACCGCCCCCGTCAGAGCATTACTCATGCCTGCTCCACTGATAAATGCTATTGGTTCTCGCTGGTGATAATTCCCACTTCCCATGTCGGGGTCGCCATACCACTTTAAGGCAAGACGTCGAACCTTATCAGGAGTATTATCTGCCGAAGCATACTGTATTACCAGAGAAATATCTGGATGTTCTTTACTAAACTCAAGAAGACCAGGTAAAATTTTTCCTTGATCACTATCAGAGCCAAAGATCATGCGAATTTCCATGAAAATGCAAAAAGAGAAAATCTCTTTAAATAGATTTATATCATTCAGTACAAAGGTTACAGTAAATATTATAAACTCCTTCTTTCTCCCAAAATGAATAGGTGAAGAGATGAAAGTTACCATTGACACAAAGGAAGATTCTTCTGAAGACATTAAGCGTGTTTTTCAAGTTCTAGGCGATATTCTTCAGCGTAAAGGCCATTCCGCTTCCTCCTTTTCAACCGAAAATGTCGACACCGCTCCGTTAATGAGCATGTTTAACGACTCTTCTTCTCCAGAAGAAAAAGAAGTTCCTGACCGCGCTCCCGATTTTAGTTCCTTTCTAAGCTTAACAAAGCAAAATACGCTTCAAAAGAAAGAAGAAATTCCTAAAGTCGAATTTTTTTAGCTGCCGTTAAAGAAATGTAAAGCTTTTTAAAGTAAACTCGATCTTAGATATAAGATGGCGATTAACTTATTTTATTTTTCATTATCATAATTGCCGGCAGAATTTTCTGGCTGGAGGCAGTTAATGTTGGTGGAATAGTATTTAATCAACTACATATTTATCACAATAATTGCAAGGTATTTTCTTTTGTTTTGATAAGCTTATAACTTTGTTGTATTCTTGTTCTGTAATGACTTCCGTCTTGCGTGCAATTTCCAAACCCTCCTTGAATCGTGGATCATAATTCTGGCGAGAACTTAAATAGGGGGTAGATTTGTAAAATCGAGAGCCTTGTTGAATGCTCATCGCCACCAGTTCCGGTTTATGCCTCACAAATTTAGCCATCTCTGCTATATATTCGTCTGGATCGGAACACATATATGCACGATAGCAGCCTGCATGCGCAGTGCTGTAAGTCTCCCATTCAGTATAATCTTCAGTTGGAGCGAGCTCTCGTCTTCCATCTTGAATAAGATCTTCAATCTCTAAACGCAGTTTATCTCCTCCGGAGCGCGCAATTTTCTCCATTTCCTGTGTTGCACGTAACAAAAATAAATCATCGTTTCTTTTATCATTTAAGCTTTCGTCAGTAAATCCCAGCTCAGCCTTAATTTTATTCGAAAGAACAGTATATTCTTGTTCAGATACCCCTCTTGTGTCGCGGGTAATAGCGGGATGCCCTTGGTTAAATATAATATGTGCATATTCATGGGTAAAAGTTTCTTCAGCTTCATCATTGTTAAACAATCTGCCGAAGGTTGCGAACTCTGGATCTATATCTTCTATATTAAAATACATAACCCCTGGAGTTTGGTAGGTTACTCCTCCCCGTAGCTCTACGTCGCTTTTAACAAAAGCAGCAACCTGCTCTGGCAACTCCTCGGGAAGAACAAACCTGATTCTGAGGTCTTTGACTCTTGCTCCATACTTACGCTCGGCAACCCGTAAAAACTCTCGTTCCAAATTACCAGTAAGGAGTTCTGTCACTTTTTTCGCATCCTTTCCAAGAACGTCAACAATTTGTTTGTTATACTTATCAGAAAGAATAACTGTTACCGTACACCGACTTCCTACCGCTACAGCTCCGGTAATGGCAGAACCGGTGGCAGAGCTGCCTGATGATAGTGGACAGGAATATACTTCTTTTTCTCCAGGGTACGATTTTATCTGCAGGATATTTCCGTTTCCTTCGGTATTGGTTATCGCTGCCAAGGCTGAATTTTCCATGTTCCCTTGCATCAACACCTCGCCGTGAGAAGCCTGTATGACTATGCTACCGGTATCGGTCTCTTCCACGATGTTGACCTTTCCTTGGAGTGAGTTTAGGTCCAGATTGGTATAGGCATGGTCTGTGGATAGGACTGCTTCTATACTATTTTCTTCCCTTGGCACGACAATTAATCTTCTTGCAAATATAACGGGCTTATGGACATCTTCTGGAACTCTATCAAGAGTAATGGCAAAATAAGATTGAATATAACTTTGTTCATTACCGCTATGATCAATATTGTCAGTAAAATAATCCGTGTCTATCTTGACGGAAAAACTGCCTTTTTCTGGTGTTGAAAAGGAAGAACCATCTAGAAAGGTATAATGTGCTGGTGAATGCAACACCGTTTCTCCTTGGATTAATATCTCCCCATTTGGTAAAAAAAAGTTTTTTCCTTTTACTTGAGCAGTTCCATCGGCATTCAGCATTATAGAGCAGCCCACACATTCTTCCTTAATATCTATCTTTTCAGAAAAAACTGGGTGTTGTAAACTTCCCTTAGTTAAGGTAACTTTACCTTGCTCATTCAAAGTCATGGTTCCATGTATACCATATTTTTCTCCCTCCCTTGAGAAGGTGAGTGAACCATCGCTTTCAATGTTAAAATTAGAATTTCCATCAGCTTTCAACTTTTTCAACTGGTCTATTGTAAAAGAAAGAGAGGAATCACCCTTAGTTACAAAATTTCCATTAGAAAAGCGGTTAAAAGCTCCGATAATTTCGAATTCATCAAGCTCAAGGATTAATCCTTGTGATTGAGCGTAAGCTAGAAAAGTATCCTTGTTATTGTTAAGCACACTAATATCAGTAGATATTGCCGTTTCATATGACGCTGGATATCTAAGGATTTCTTCAGGATATTTTCCGATTAACAAACCATACGCTTGAGGATTTGAAGCGGCATTACTTGAGCTAGAGAAATAATTCTTTGCTTCTTGAGGGAATCTATCTATAACCATTTCTGGATTGGTTTGGTAAACTGCGGGGTTTTTTAGCACGAAATCAGCAGTCCAACTATTAGGATTATTTAGGCTGGGCTCAGCAGCATGTTTTTCTCCCAGTGCGCTGCTTGCCAAAAGCAGCCAAACGGTAACTATTATGATTGCTTTATTCATTATTTACCTTCTTTAGTCCAGTCGTACTTAATCGCAAACGTAAACTGATAGGGATGTTCATCGATGAGAGAATCTTGGTCAATAATGGTGTATAAGACAGAATCTCCATCAATATAATTTAATTCTATCCTCACTTCTTTTTCTAAAGCTAGATCGTTCAGATAACTTACCATCACAAAATTAGGTTTTATCTTTTGCTGTTCTATGATCTGTTCATAGGTATCTATAATCTTAGGAATATTTACGTTAACTCTGGTTGAAAAGGTATCAATGGTCTTGCTGGTCGTTTCAGCGCTAATCGTTACCGGAAAAGTAAAGTCAAAGAAGATACTATCGCCAAAAATAATATCTGACTGGATGGGCCCTGTTTCTACGGTATAGCCTTGATCCTTAATAAAAGAAAAATCTTGCAGGCAATTATTTAAATTTCTTTGGACGTTCTTTGCTAATTCCTTCTGTAAAGTTCTGGAGGGAGGAGTTGCATCATTCTTTCCATCATAAAAGTAGGGAATTTTTAGATTCGCAACTTCTACGTATTCGGGAGGAGGTTCAAAGTAACCTCCTTGGACGCCATTCTGCGCCACAGCTTCTTTTGCAATACGTTCAATACATGATTGTGTAAATGAACTAATGCTTGCAATAGGTAATTGGGATGGAATTTCCGTTTCAAGATCCTTGGTGGCGGTGTACTTAGTCAAGAAAAAAATGCCCCCAGCTAGTCCGAGCATAATAATTCCAACAATAATAAACACCGTGATCTGGCTTTTTTTCTCCATCTGATAATAAATAGTAGCTTATCTTTGACCTCTTAGTTATTTTGTAGTTGATATTTCTATATATTTCTTCCGTTTTCATTCTTAGTTAATTCAAAAATTTATTGATGAGTTAAGGAAAAAGTGTCAAACGGGAGTTAATGGCTATTTTAGTTGAATATTGGTGCAATAATTTTTAAACTAATTTAGAAATCTATTGGTTATGGGCATTAATTTATTTATAGAGCCAGGAGTAAGCAAGAACTGGGACCAGTTTAGAACAGAAAACCCGCCTTATTCTATAGCCTTAGATGGCTATGTTCATGAAGCCCCATGTTTTGATCTTAATGGTCCTTACATTAATTTTGATCATCATGATGGTGTTGATCGATTAAGTACACGAAGTACAACCGGTCAGGTTTTTCTCTGTATTAAAGCTGGTTTATTTAAATGCTTTCAAAAAGAAGGAATACCGGAAGCCAACGTCTTTGTTGACGATCCTGACCAAGATGTCTGCCCGGCTTACTGGCTGTTAAAAAATCATGAGCAGATAGCTGGAACTAAAGACGGCCCTTTAATTATTAAATTAGTTCAAATAACCGACTTGGTTGATGCTACTGGCGGAATGTATCCTCTGAAGATGGATTCTAAACTGGCTCGGGAAAGAGCCTGGCTGTTTGAGCCATATACTTTAGCAAGGTTAACTGGAAGGCTGCATCAGATGGATGAGCCGGAAATGCGCAAGGTAATTGAAATGGTCTGCTCTAGAATTGACCAGTACTATGCTGGAAAGGGGAAGAGGATTAAGACTGATACTCGATATAAGATCATTGGCGGCGGCGAGAATTGGAAAATGGTGATCGAGAAAGGCATTGATGCTCGTCCGCGAATGATTACTGATGGAATAGATGCTTTTGTTTCGGTAAGAGAGAATACTGATGGAACATATACTTATACTCTGGCTCGACAATCAGAATTTGTTCTGTTTCCAGTAAATAAGTTGTACGAATTTCTTAATTCACAAGAATGTATTGATGTTCATGCTAAGTTTAAATGGGGGGGAAGTAATATTATTGGCGGTTCGCCGAGAAGAGTTGGTAGTAAATTAAAACCAACGGAGTTAGAACAACTCATTAATCAATTTCTTTCTGCTGTTAAGTGACAAGTGCAACGTAGTTTTAGTAAATTTCTGTGGCATATTATCTGCAAGAAATTCTGCTTCCGTTTAAATCATAATTCATTTTCAACCAACTGAAATTTAAACGAATTGCTTTTTCACAAAATTCATCAAATTTTAATTCGTATTCCATTCCCAAAACAGCTTTTCCATGTTTGATAAAAGGTAATAGTTTCTCACATTCATCATAGTAAAAACACTGTTCGTTAATAGCAAAATCAAAGTAATCAATCAAATCATCAACTTGTTCAATATCATTTTTTAAGGCGATAGAAAGATTCCTCTTATGGGCTTCGTCAGCAAGCCACTTATTATAATTTAACTGGTCTTGGTATGTTAGTGGAAAACCGCTATCTTCTTGATAGGCCTGAATATTATCTGGGTCAATACCGTCACATTCTTTTTGAACTGCTAGATTTAAACGACTCAATATGATGTCTGTAAATTTGTCGTAATCTGAAATATCTAACCACTTTTCCTCTGGCCATCCAGCCACGATTTTTCCAATAACCTCTTTTGGGAAATCTTTTGCGTCATTTCTAAATTCTTCCAGACTTCCTGTAGAGATATAACAAATAACAGTGATATTTTTATTATGAAGTTCATCAATAACTGTTTTGGGAGTTTCAACAAGATCAAAGTCATATAAATCAACGTCGTAACTTTTGTTGATATTTCCTTGTAATTGCAATTGCCACGAAATACCTGGTTTTGGTTTATACCACCAATCTTCTTTAGTGATTTTTTGAATGTTACCATTTTCCTCTCCGTTTTTATTTATCAAAGATACATCCTCGTTTGTAGTTTCAATCTTATCGCGTCGAATTTGGTTTATACATCCTATTAGAATTATGGCTAAAAAAACAAGAAATAAAATATAACGTTTTTTTTTCATGATTATTTGAATTAAGAAACAAATGATTATAAAAGTTTTTATGAGATTCAGAAAATTATTTCACAAAACTACCATTAATAGAAGACCCACAGCAATAATTATCCCAAAAGACCCCACCACTATTTTGGAAAATTCCTTGCTTCCAAGCCAATAGGCTATCCCTCCTTTTGCGGCAATATTTGTTAACGCAGCGACGATAATTCCATTTCGTGCCGTTTCCTGAGAGAGAGAATCATTTGCCAGCTGTGAGAGAGAAACGATCACGGCGTCAACGTCTGCAAATCCCGAAAGGAAACTTACAGCATAGACCCCTTTTGCGGAAAAGTACACTTCAGCAAGTTTTATCAATGCTAAAACAATTGCAAAATAGACGCCAAATTTCAAAGCTGGGCCTAAGGTAAATGGTGAACCAAGTTCACTTACCTTCTCCTTTATAACTTTACTTTGCTTCCAGAGATAGTACGCAAAAACTGCGGTAAGGAATGTTAAAATAGTAATAGGAAGTACTATCACCAAGAATAAATCTCGATTAAGAACGAAAACTTCTACTAAAATACGTACAAACATCATTCCATTCGCCAAAATCACGCCTAACGCTAACGTCTGATGTAATGTTCTTTGCCGCATGCTTCGCTCGGCAAAACTCGTCGTCAATGCCGTGCTGCTTACTAGCCCTCCTAAAAGCGCGGCGATCCTTAATCCCCTCTCGCCAAACCATTTCATAATGATGTAGCCAGCAAAACTAATTCCAGAAATAAAAACCACTATCAACCAGATGAGAAAAGGATTAAAAACTTCAAAAGGCCCATATCCTTTATTAGGAAGAAAGGGAAGGATAACAAAGGCCACCACGGCAAATTTCAATGTGTCAGCTATTTCCTGTTTCTGGATTTTCTTCGCAAACGAATGTAAAATAGAGCGCGCAAAGAGAATAACGGCAATGGTCACCGCTAAAATAACCGCAAACGTAATTTCCTGATAATAACTTAAAGCTCCAATGAGAAAAGTTAGAATTCCCGCCACTTCCGTCGTTGCTCCGACATCCTGTGGCATTCGCTTATTGATGGTAAAATACGCAATCACCGTGAGCATTCCTATAATCATCATCCCTATGAGTAAGATCCAAATAGATACACTATCCCCAAGATAGGCGCAGAGCGCTCCAAACAAAGAAATTAAAGGGAAGGTTCGAATTCCCGCAAATTCATAGCCTCGCTGGCGATAACGAGCATATTCTCTTTCTAAGCCAATTAATGCTCCTAACGCTAACGCCACCAAAAAATTCTGCATCACACTAACATCTACCATCTCTTCCTGAGAAGGAGATTAAGATTCTTAAGGTTTTTGTTTTTGTAAGCTTCATCCAATAAATGGGTAGCACCAATGCACGAGCGATAGAATCTCTCTCAACTTTCTATTGTGGGGAGGGTTGATTCTACGGAAGGGAACCCACACTTTAATAATTGAAGTAGAAGAGCGAGTTGGTACTACCTGAGCGTTAGCGAATTATTGGATGAAGCCGTTTTTGTAAAAATAGTTGGTAGTGCACATATTTGACTGATGGATTATTGCTTTTTATGCAAGAATTAGTTTAACGTATCAGTCATTTCTACACACTACTAAATAGTTAATAGAGTTGAAAATAAATCCTGAATAAAAGATAACCTTTGAAAAGCATTTAAGGATTTATTTTCTCCAGTCTCCACAATCCCACATCTACGTTCTTGACCGGTTTTTCATGAAAAGAAAAAGTCGCTTTAATAGGAAAATCATAGCGCCAGACATCGGTAATGCAAAACTCGTGATCTCTGGCTATGGTTTCTACAAATGGTTTGGTAACCCATTTATGCATACTATAAACCACAGAAGCGGTTTGGAAAGCTTTTTCTAAGAATTTTTTGTCAAGATGTTTTTCTTTCGTGCCGAAAGGAGGATTTTGGACGACCAAGTCAACGTGTTCATCAAAAAGACTGATATCCTGAAGGATAAATTCTGCTTCGCCAATTTCGTACTCCTTTTTGCATTTTTGGTAGTTTTCCATGCAAAGATAAATTGCTCTCTTATCTTTATCTATAAAATAAAGTTTGTGTGCTCCCATTAATAAAAGGCCCAGGCCGAGAATGCCTGGGCCACAGGCCGCATCAAGAATTGTTTTTCCGACAACTTCGCGTTTCATGGCCAGGCTCCAGATCCATTCGGCCGCAATATGAGCCGGAGTAGAATATTGTTCTAAAGTGAAAGAAGGGTTAGTGAAATCTTTAAGTTTGCTTAATTCCAGTTCTAAATCTTTTTGAGAGCGAATCGTCATCGGAAGAAGGAGGAGTGTGAACGTGTTTTTTCTTAAGTTTTTTGTTTTAAACAGCGAATTTTTAAAATACAGGTAAAAAAGACGACAATAATGAAATTTCCGATCCGAGTTTCTGAAACAGCTTTAGATGAGATAGATGTACTTAGGCGCGAAACAGGCTTTCCTTCTATGGACACTTTATTTACCGCAGCTTTAGCTGTATATATCACCGAGTATATGTGCCTTGATCAAGGAGCAACGATTCTCGTGCAAAGGGACAGGGAAAAAGTTGAACTGTTAGAAACAGCTCTGGGCGTATACCTTTTTCCAAAATTTGCCGTGAAAGGTGGAGAAACTGATGACTTTCCTTTTACGCCTTTTCGGTTATGTCACAAAGGGGAAACAGTTAGAACGATGCAAATTAATCCAAAAAAAGCCATAACACGGAAATATTGGTTACAAAGTATGCGAACCACGGAGTTTGGTTCTCAAGGGCTTTTAGAACGTTCTTTGACAGGCTATCGTTTTGCTTCTGAAACATACCTGGATGGAGGACAGATAATAATATCTAGTCCTAAAATTGATACTCCTCTTCCAGCAAATCTTGTTGCACCTGTTTTTGATGAGAAAGCTCCGGTTGTTGCATCCGTTATTTCCTTGGCTGAATATAAAAGAAGATCCCCTTCGCTTTCGTCGGAGAAAAAATAATTTCTTCCGTTTATGAGGAAAAAAGGAAAAATAACTCTTTAAATATGTTTTCTGACTCCTGTCAAGTAAGTAGTTTTGCAAAATCGAAAGCTATTTAAATTTCAAAAAAATCATCTTAAATCGGGGTTGGTGGTAGAAAAAGCAGATGATATTCACTTTTATCTGCTATACTATTAAAAGTATGAGGTAGTGTTAGCTATGAGCGAAGAATTACATAGAATCAAACAGGCGTTGGAAGAACACCTTAATGCCATAAATGAAAACTCTTCTGAAATTCAAGCCCTGTTGGATTATGTTCAGGAAGTAGAGCTAAAAGTAGAGAAGTTGTCACAGCGTTTGGACCAATTACAGTTAGGTTCTGGAAATGAGAAGTTGGCCATTAGCCCCCTTAATGATGAAGAGAGACGTATTTTTTTAGTTCTGTACACTGAAGAAGCGCCTTTGTCCTTTGCAGAAATCGCACAGAAAGTCGCCCTGCCTGAAGCGATTGTGCCGGAATGTGTTTCTTCCTTAGTGCAGAAAGGTATTCCTCTAGAACGATCTTACTCCTGCAATCAGCTTTTCTTCAAGTTGGCGCCACAGTTTAAGGAATTGCAAGCAAAAGAGAATGTCGTGAATTTGAGTTTACAAAGTTTTATGAAATAATGAAAAAAATAGTTTTAATTTTATTATTTATACTCTTGATTTTTATTATTTGTTTATCTAGTCTCGTTCTTGCTGAAGAAAAACCGGCTGGAGTAATGATACCTAAACTAACTGCTGAAGAAACTAAGGATGCACCTATTATTGTTAATTCTGAGGTCTATCCTTTTTGGGGTGTTCCCTGTACCAACTATACTTATTATGCAATCTATAAAGATGAAAAAGGACGTAAATCAGAATATATGAGAATTAATCTTAATGGCCAATGGCATGATATGAAATTGTTAAAAGGAGATCCAAAAACAGGAGCTACTCATGTTTATAATTATGTTCCTAACTCAGGGAGCACCAATTTTTATTATTTTGAGGCAAGCAACGGCGTTGGAAAAGTTAGAGCAAGCATTATTGACAGCC
>JAGVYE010000020.1 GCA_018303445.1 Candidatus Woesearchaeota archaeon | reverse complement strand
AAAAAATTCATTAATGTGGGCGGCATTTCCAGAACCTACTTTTAAAGTCCTATAAATGGAAAAGAACCCGTAAGGATCAGAATCGCAAAATACCAACACCGGCAGCTTATGTTCATCGCTTAATTTTCGGATAAATCTTCTGCAAGCCCGGGAAGGAACCCCGCCCATAGATACTAAAATGCAATTAGCAGTTTTCCAGTAGCCGTGCCGGTTTAGCCGTTCAAACATCCCCTTAGTCTCAATGGCTAAAATAAATTTGGCTTTAGTTTCAAATTTTAATTCTTCGACGGAAGTAGGGATGGAATAAGCTCCAGAACCAAATTTAGTGCAGTCAATTTTAATCGGTTTGCCGGATTCATCTTTGTCGTGGACTACTAATGATCCTGCCACGTCGCCGCCGTGTTCATCAGCGATAAAACCAATTTGTTCCCGATTAACGCCCAGCGAAGCTTCAATGTCGTCCATAACCGCATCCGATTCAGGCTGTTCTCTAAAGCGAGCCTCGCCCCAGTTTTTACTGACATAATAAGCTTCCCTCTTGGTGGCAATGTCATCCGTTTCCACTAACTGCTTGGATAACCCCATCATTCGCAGTGTTTGGGCAAAAGTCCTGATGGTAGACGCAGTTAAGGTTCTGGTCTTGACTTTATCCAGCAGCATAAAGAAGCCTTTTTTGTCATCGTAAGAAACATTGCTTAAGGCCCGGATCGGCATTTCCAGCTGGGGCTGTTTTTTGAGTTTAATTTTATCATAAACCCCCTGGGCAATTTTCTTGATATCCTGTAAGACTGTGTTTTTAGCCATTTTTAATAATCTTTGCGTTCTGGTGTTTGATGAACTGACAATAATTCTTTCATAACTTCTTCCAGTTCGCTTTGCTGGACAGTTACTGGCAAGGTGCGTTTTATAATTTTTGCTGCAATATCCGGAATGTTAGCGTAAACCTGCATTTGGGCCATCTTTACTCCTTCCAGCAGGCCGGTTTCGCCTGGCCTTAATGCGCAGTCTGTCTCCAAGTTTAGTTTGTCTGGAGATACAGCAAAAGTAATTTGATAAAAAGGCGTAGCCAAGTTAATAGTTACATCCTCTCTGCGGACAAATTTTTTTGGCTTGGAAAAAAAAGCCTGAACAGGCACTTCCTGGCAACGGCCATTTAAATGCAGACTATCCCCAAGATTCACATATCCAGCATATATTTTAGGGAAAGGAAATCGCTGGTCTTCTAAATTATATCGCGCATCTGTAAGATAGTAAGCGCTTTTAAATAAGGAAACGGCTTCAGGAAAAAGCAAATTAGTACTCCATTCAAACTCATGGAACGACTGAGTTTCACCAATTCCATCAGTGGAGGCTATCATCACCGCCGGCTGGCCGTCAACAGCTAATATCTGGCTTTTTGAGTTAAAATATTTCTCTTCCTCTTTCAGTTCAATCGTCATGTTAATCCTCCATTAATGTTGTTTGCTGATCTTTCTTTTTCTTCTTTCCTTTTTCTTCACTAGGATCTTCATTGTTATCTTTACCATCATAATCGTTTTCTTCTTCCTCTTTACCAATCTCAGCTAGTTCCGGATCGTAATCGGGATTATCTACGCCAATTTCTTCTAATTCTCCCCGCGCGTGCTCCAAGATCTCCGCTAAATTATCTTCCATTTCTTTCTTTTTATTTTCCGGCAGTCCCAGCAGTTCCCTTAAGGCATCGGCTACATGGGGGATGTATTTTTCGATATACCCCCTTTTCTTCGCTTCTTCACCAATTCGCCGACGTTTATTTACATACGCCGCAAGTTTTCGCCCCGTTTCCTGTAATGCAAGCTTAACTTCTTTAATAATTTCTGGGTAATGTGCTAAAGCCTCCTTAGACTCCGATGTAAACGGAACCCACACTGAGGTCATATGCACTACTATTGTGCATGGTCCAACAGGAAATGAACCACTGCTTTGCTGTAGACCGTAAGGTCGCCAAGCCGTATTTTGGATGCTATTTGTAATGGCGCAGGCTCCTTGTTGATATAGAAGAGGAACCCGGTTGGCAAAACGTAAAATTCGAATTATTCCCTCGGCTTCCTGCTCTCCTCCAAAAGCGATGGCACATTCGATAATGAAAGGATTTCCGCGATAAACCGCCGGAGGCCGGGTAGTTGCGCAATAAAATTCCGCGTTAATTTCTTTTCGTAATCCTCGTTCCAGCTGTTCAGCCCCAATGGGAGAAATGCAATCGGTGGGAGGGGCCATAATTTTTGTATCTTGGATGCCTTTGTAGAGTGCTTCTGCCATATCCCGGGTCATCTTTTTAGGGCTGGTATTGGTAAGAAGACGTGCTGTTTCACAGATATCTTTCGCAGTTCCTGCTCCGACGCGCACAAATTCATTCATGAGAAAAGATTGTAGTGTTCTCGCTTCTGTTGTTTCCAACATCTTTATGAGTCGGCCTAATTCTACACCATAAGGGTGTGGTTTAATTTCCCTTGGTTCCGGAGGTAATTGATCAACAGCGCGAGGAAAAATGATTTGGCTGGCTTCAGGGTTAGTGTAAATTATCGTCGCATGTGGATTCACGATCGCGGTTTCCTTGAGATATTCATCAACAGATTGGCGTCCTTTGAGATACACTGCCTCCAAATCAACCTCCACTTTTGTTCCCTGTTCTTTTTCTTCCCATTCTTGTTCTTTTTCCTCAATTACAATAGGTTTGTTTGTAGAGGTATCAATCTTAAGCTTAAACATTGACGCAGGTTTATTTTTCCCGATTTTAGAAAGAATCGTAATAGGCTTCCCTGTTGTCAATTGTCCATATAATGCTACTGCCGAAATTCCGATTCCTTGCTGCCCCCTTGTTGCCGAGAGCTTATGGAATTTCGAACCATATAACAACTTGGCAAAGATATTTGGGATGTTTTTTTTAATAATCCCCGGCCCGTTATCTTCGACGATCATGCGAAACCTATTTTCTTCTAACTGGATTAATTCGATATTGATCTCAGGTAGGATTCTAGCTTCTTCACATGCATCTAATGAATTATCAACAGCTTCTTTCACCGCTGTCAACAATGCTTTTCGCGGATTATCAAAACCAAGCAAATGTCTATTCTTTTCAAAAAATTCTGCAATAGATATTTCTCGTTGTTTTTTCGCTAATTCCTCTGCACTCTTTTGTTCGCTCATCAACTTGGAAAGAAAATTGGATATTTATAAGGATTGCGGTTAACTCATCCCAACAATATTTCCTTTCTTTTTCTCTCTAAGTATCGGTATACTGTTTTATGCATGGAGCCACTCAACAACATTGCTATCGCTTCCCTCGCTATAGCTACATACTGCGTCTCTCCAATAATTCCGATAGTCTTTCCATAGACGGAAATGTGCGTATCAGTTAAATTCTCAATCTCCTGCCGCGCTCTTCCTTTCCTGCCAATAACTCTTCCTTTAAGTCTCTCCAGGGTATTTTTGCTTTTTCCCACCACATCTTTCATATCAATTATTTCAAAGGAATAATCTCCTTTTAACAGCAGAAGGGCAATTCGAGGATTAAAACCTCTGGCAATAGCATGAACGACTTCTCTGGCATTAAAAAGTAATAATCCATCATCTCCGGTAATTACTACATCTCCCTCTTTTGAAATTTCTAAGATAGAATTGGTAGCTTCTTCAACCTCTTTCTTTGTTTCCCCATCTTTACCAATGAGAACAGCAACTCTCTCTTCCGGTATTTTCATCTCATAGGAAAATTTGTGCTCGTTCATACGGAGCTAAATTAAGACTTATTTTTTAATTGTTTGTATTATTTCTTGTTCATTGATGACGAGACTAAATTTCGTAAAAAAGCGAACTACATTTTTCACATCCCTCAGGAGTAATTCTTCCGCATTATGCGCTTTTACAAGAGTTGCTTGAGAAAAGTCAATTAAGTATGGTTTTTCCTGATAGTTAAGGATATTAAATGCGGAAAGGTCGCCATGAATCAAACCTTGTTTGTATAACTTTTTCATTTCCAGCACTAAAAATTTAAAGAATAGGTGTGGTTTTTCTGGATAATGGTCTTTTAGCGGCCGTGCTGGTTCTTTTCTACCGATAAATTCTTCTACTAGGATATTATCTTTAAAATCATAAGGACGTGGTGCTTTCACTTTTGCTTCTTCGGCATATTTTAAATTTCGAAACTCTCTTTGCGCCCAGGAAAAAATGATTTCTCGCCGATGATGCTTTAGAAATTCATATCGGGGGTCCTGTCTGATGTAATAAAACATTCGGTTAAAATCACAATTTTGCAGACGATAAATCTTTACAATACGTTTGCTTTTTCCTTTCTGGGCAATGAAAACATTACTTTCTTTCCCTACTTTTAAAGGCGAAAGTAATTCCTCAAAAGCACCCCGACTTTCCAATTCAAATAAATTTCGCATCGTGAATTCATCAAAGACGCCTTTATAAGTCTTGAAACGTTCTTGATAAGAGAGTGTTGACATAGATCACTTATATATTACTGATTTTTATATATACTTTGTTCCGTCAAGGGTATTAAGTCTGCTCTTTCGTGGACAGTGCCGTTTCTTAATTTCAGTTTTATCTAGTCATTAATTTGACTACCAAAAAGTAACAAAATAACCAAAAAGTATTTAAATAAACCCTTACTTTTTAGTAATAACACACCTCAAACCACCTCTTTTCCTCAGCATCCCGGGAAAAGCAATTTTTCTGGGCTGCTGGGGTTTATCTTCCTTAAGATCTTTATTTTTCTGGTTTAATCAGAAAAGGACCTAAAAATGGCCTCATTTGGGTTTAGATTTTAAAAACCAATACCTTTATATAATAGGGTCTCTCTGAAAAAGAAAGCCCGCCACAGAGAGTACCTGTGGGAGTTCACGGCGTATTGCCAAGCAATGAACTCAGGGGTTAGTCGTGCGGGCTTCAATATGATCATCGAGGAAAGTAGGATTTTCCTTATCGCTTATCATAATCATAATTTTTCATCAGGAAAGAAGGAAAAATCTATTTTCTAAATAAATGGAGGGGAAATTACCATATGCTTACTAGTATCGCCATCAACATTGTTTCTTCTTTTACTTTTGGTGAAGTACAGCATAGGTAGTAAACTCCTTCTCTATAAACGGAGGAAAATACCATGGCAAAAATAAGCCCTGTTGCGGCTAAATACATCATTCACTCTACGATTTTTATCGAAGGAGTTGTTGACCGTCCTGACGTTATTGGTGCAATCTTTGGTCAAACAGAAGGCCTTTTAGGGAACGATTTAGAATTGCGAGAATTACAGCGATCGGGAAGAATTGGTCGCATTGAAGTCAATGTTACAACAAGTTCTGGTAAAACGCAAGGCGAGATTATTATTCCCAGTTCTCTTGATAAAACAGAAACAGCGATCGTTGCAGCAGCCCTGGAGATCATCCAGCGCATTGGCCCCTGTAATGCCAAAATTGAAGTAAAGAGAATTGAAGATGTGCGTACCAGCAAGCGCCAGTTTGTCATCGAACGTGCTAAAGCCTTGCTTAAAGAACTTACCGAAACTACCCTTCCAGACTCTCAAGAGTTGGCAGATGAAGTAGCACAATCTGTACGCATGATGGAAGTTGTAGAATACGGAAGAGAAAATTTAGCTGCCGGTCCAGCCATCGACGAAAGTGAAGAAATTATCCTAGTCGAAGGTCGTGCTGACGTGCTGAACCTCCTTAAGCATGGATTCAAAAATATTATCGCCTTTAATGGCACGTCTATACCCCAAACCATTAAAGATCTGACGCGGAAAAAAACCGTCACTCTCTTTGTCGATGGCGATCGCGGAGGAGACTTAATCATTCGCGAACTTCTCAGTACCGCTGACATTGATTTTGTTTGCAAAGCTCCGGATGGAAAAGAAGTAGAAGAAATAACAAAAAAAGAAGTCCATAAAGCTCTTCGTGGAAGAATAACGGCCGAACAGGCCAAAATGGAACTGAAAATTGATAATGATGGGGCTTTAAAGGAAGAACCAGTCTCTTTGCGCCAGAGTCTGCACCGCAGTAGTACCATTCCTTCTAGAAATGAACTGCGTAATAATGGCGGTACAAATGGTACAAAGGTGAATACTAACCAATACCCTCCTCGCCCTCTACCACCGCGGCAACCACAAGCTCAGATCTCTGGCAGAGAAAAAAAATTAACTCCTGAAGAGAAAAAGATTTTCAAAGAAACGATGGACGATCTCTTTGGCACACGAGGGGCTTGCATTTTTGATCCCCATCTTACTGTTTTAGGGAAAGTCCCTCTCAGTGAACTCAACACTACCCTTAAAAGTCTCAATGGGGGTATACATGCCATAGTTCTCGATGGGGTTGTTGAGCAGGAATTAGCGTACCTTGCCGAAAAATTAAGCATAACATATGTTATTGGCACTGGTTCCAAGGTCAAAGAAGCAGTTAAAGTTAATATCATAACCGATGAACTATTGGTGTAAACATTTCCTTTTCTCTTTTTTCTAGACACTAACTTCCGATACCTTTTTATCTCCCTTTTCTTTCACTAAGATTAATGGTTTTCGATGTCATTATTGGGAGAAGCCGAAAAGATGTCGAGAAATTCGGCAAAAAAGGGACAGTATTAATCGCCAAACAGTATGTTAGAATGGGTCAGACTACTTCCCTTTCTAATCCTGTATACCTTGATGTCGCTAGCGCTCATGTTGCTTTTGTTGTTGGAAAGAGAGGAACAGGTAAGTCCTACACTCTCGGTTCCATAGCTGAAGGGTTATCTGATCTTCCTTCTGAGATTAAACAGAATTTAGCTATTATTCTCGTTGATACTATGGGCATTTACTGGACTATGAAGTACCCTAATTATAAAGATGCAGAGATTGTAAAAGAATGGGGATATGAACCGAAAGGGTTGGATGTAAAAATTTATACCCCCAGCGGCTTTTACTACAAATATCAGGAAGAAGGGATTCCTACCGACTTTCCCTTTTCCATCCGTCCTCTTGATGTCAGCCCTAACGACTGGTGTAATGCCTTTAGTTTAGATCCTAACAGCGCCGAGGGTGTTCTCATCACTAAAGTTGTGCAACATTTCTTGAAGCAAGGCACGTCCTATGATCTTGATGCGATGATCGACTTTGTACGTAATGACTCTGAAAGCGACAAAGTAACAAAAGGTATCATTATTAACGAATTTGATAAAGCTAAAGGCTGGGAAATTTTTTCTAAAGAAGGAACACCTCTTAAAGAAATTATTTCTGGCGGCCAAGTTACGGTCTTAGATGTGAGTCCTTATGCCACGATGAATTCTGGATGGGAAATCAAAGCCTTAGTTTTAGGCCTTCTTTGCCGTGTTCTTTTCAATCAAAGAATGCTGGCTCGAAAAATGGAAGAATTCAAAACTGTTGATGAAGCCATGCATTATTTCTCCAAAGATGTTGAAGAAAAAATGGAAGAACCTTTAGTCTGGATTGCTCTTGACGAAGCTCATGAATTCCTTCCCAGCCAAGGAAAAACTGCAGCCTCAGAATCTTTAATTACCATTCTTCGGGAGGGAAGACAGCCTGGTATTTCTCTCATCTTAGCCACCCAACAGCCTGCCAAAATTCATAGTGATGTCATTACTCAATCAGATGTCGTTATTAGTCATCGCCTCACTGCTCGTCTGGATGTGGAAGCCTTAAGTTTGCTCACCCAAAGCTATATGAAACAAGGTCTTGAACACGAAATTGATCTTTTGCCTCGGGTAAAAGGGTCTGCTGTTATTTTTGATGATGCCAACGAACGTATCTTTCCCGTGCAAATGAAACCGCGCTTTACCTGGCACGGAGGAAGTTCTCCCCTTGCTATTAGAGAAAAGAAAAATAACGTTGATGTTTTACTTAAAAAGATTAAAGAATTAAGTTAAATGTGTTTCAATTTCATGATCCTTGCTGTTGTCTCGCTCGATCTGCATCAATAAGATCTTGTACGATATCTTCGACATAATCAGAGGCTAGGGCAAAGCCAACTCCCTCAAACCCCTCGATTTTCTTGGTATTAACTCCAATGACGCGTCCTTCACTATTAATTAAAGGCCCGCCAGAGTTTCCTGGATTTATGGGAACATCAATTTGGATAAGATCATTTCCTTCCGCATCTTTTCTAAAGGCGCTTACAATTCCCTTCGTCACCGTAAAATCCAACCCACCTGGATTTCCCACGGCAATGACGCTTTCTCCTATTTGTGTTCGCTGTGAGCTTCCCCAAGATAACTTTTTGAAATTACCATCATCCAAATCCAGAACCGCAATATCTGCTTTTTCATTAAACCCGACGATGCGTATAGAATGGCGTTCATTATCGGAAGTTATCGCCGTTCCTGCCCGTGCGTTTTCAATGACATGATAATTCGTTACCGTGTACCCGTTTTCTTCAATAATAAAACCGCTTCCTGCACCGACATCTGTGCGAATGCTCACCACGGAAGGAATGGCTTTCTCAATCACATCAGAGAAGTCCTGATTTTGCGCTTTTAACTTACTTATTTTGTCTTGCAGCTCGCTTACCTGCTGCTGGCTTTCTATTTTTACTTCCTGCAATTCTCCTGTTAAAGACTGAATCGCGCTTTCTTTCCGATCCAACTCCGAATTTATGTCATTAATTTCCTTTTCTACTTTACCAACGTTGCTTTCCAAAGTTTGTATCTTTCCTTGCGCGGCAGTAATGAGACCTCCTAATCTCTGTGCTTCAGCAACAATCAGATTCCTCGTTTGCTTTGTCTGATAATTTTCGTATATTAATATCGAAGAAATAGCCAGCAAAAAAAAGGCCCCATAGAGAAGATACAGTTTCACTTCTTTTTTCATTATTTAGCGAATAAAACGCATCTTTAAAAAGATGATGCGTTTATTAATGGTTCTTGAACCGTCTGAGGCAGTTTTTAAAATCGGCGGCAACTCCTCCTTCCAATGCAGGGGCGTATCTATCGACTAACACCATGTATCTTTTGAAAATAGGCTCAACGGCATATCTCGCGTCATAAAATCGACTTTCTCCTTTCTGTAACTGGCCTTCTCTTTCAAACAGTTGATCTACATCTAATAGATTTTTTCTTTCTCTGGCTTGAGTTCTTGAAATTCCAGGTAAAGAGTAAAAAACCACAGCTCCCTGAAGAATTTCTAATGCGATTTTATAAGATTCCCGATTTTTTAAACTACCCCTTAAACGTGGCACATCCCACCTCTGTATAAAGAAAATCTCTTTTCCTCCATTCTCCCTCTTCCTTTCCCTTTATATAATCATTTTGCAGGCGAATGACTGCTCATATGGTTTTTTCAGCATCCTCCTAATTTTTCATTCATTCTAAACGTTCTTCCTGATTATTTGTGCAATTTCCTTTTCAAATCCAAAAAAAAGATGCCCCATGCCTTTTATGGAGTAATGGGTAAAATGTTTTATAAATTTTTTAATTGTAACATGGTCCTTTTCTCCTGATATGAAAATAAGCTTCTCTTTCTTTATTTTTTTCAGAGTTTCATTACGATCGGTAAGAAGAGTATTTTTCAAAGAACTTGTTTCAGAGTTGTAGGTATGCCTAAAATAATCCTGAAAAGAGTCGAAATATCGATCATAAAATAAGAAGAAATAAGGGTAAAAAACATACTTCCAAATGTGTTTTGTATCACACATCATTTTTCCCCAAATTGAATATTTACTATACATTCGGTAAAACCAATGTCGTAGAATCACCTCTTTTTTGAAAGGGTAATTCACCAAGAAAATCTTTTTCACGTTAGCAGGATGTTTAAGGGCAAATTCCTTTGCTATGATCGCTCCCATACTGTGCCCTACAAAAACATATTTCTCTTGGTCATTAAATTTAATTCTCCTTTCGATGAAGGAAACAAAATTCTTTGCATCATATATCTGCTGCGGTTTTCTCTCTCTCCCATGGCCAATCAAATCAAAAGAAATGATCTCAAAGTCCTTCGCAAGTTCTTTTTGTAAATACTTAAAATTATTTTTAGATCCACATACGCCATGAATCAAAATTATTTTTTGCATCCATTAAGAAAAGAAGGAGTTTATATAAAAGTATAGCTGACTGATAAATAAAGCTTTTTTTTAAAAAATACTAACCATCATTTTAAATTTTCACCACCAACTTTTAAATTGGGCATCACTGCAGATCTTCGCTATAGTTCACGATTTAGAGAAAAGTGCAGATTTGTGCTTTTGAATGATCAAAGACCAATAGAAGATCCTTCTGATGCCTTATAACCACATCTTAACATCTAAAACTTCATTGCTTTTAATCTTTTGACTCTTTCTTCTGTAGAAGGATGTGTTGAAAACAAGTTTAGAAAATTCTTTCCTTTAAATGGATTTTCAATAAATAAATGTGCTGTTGCCTCTGTCGTTCCCATCTGTTGCAAAGGGTGATGGTGAATACTTTTTTCAATTTTCTGCA
>JAGVYE010000054.1 GCA_018303445.1 Candidatus Woesearchaeota archaeon | reverse complement strand
TCATTGTTCATTTTTATCACTCCCTGCTTTATCTTTCCTTTATCGCTCAAAGCTTTCGCGAAGAATATTTATGGTTAAAACAAATGCTGTAAATAGCAATATAACACCAACCACTATTATATCACATTTGCACAGCTCATCCTTTTTCCATGCCCATAGTGTATAAGCCCCACCTGCTGAAAGGACAAGAATAAATGCAATCATCATTGCCGCTATGTCAAGAACTCTGCGTTAATGTCAGAAATGCTGTTGATATCGTGCATTTCTGAAGCCTCAAAAATCCCGAAGCTTAAAGAGGATTTTTGATGAGCACAGGGTGTGCTTTGGTTCTTGAGCACTATCAAAAATGCTTGACATTTTTGAAGTCTTAATCCTCTTTTTAGGCTTCATAAACTTGCATCTCCTTTATCTTTTTCTCCTTTCCCTGTTTTTGCCCTATATATCGTATACCATGCAACCTCTATCATGTTCTACATGAGGCCGCCAACACGCTGCTAATAAAATTACCAGCAGGAATACTGCAATAGCTATTGGGGAAAGAACAAGCGCAACTGAAAACCATACCCCTTTTCCTATTGCTTGCACAATCTTTGGCGGGCTAAAGCTTTCACGGGACATGTTTTGCATTAATGTCTGCCATTGAAATTTTAACCCGGAAAATAGCCACCTTGCTTTATGGACTGCTTTATTGATAAATCTTGACCTTGCGATTGCAAAATGTATAGCCTTTCTTATCATTTTAACCGATATGACTAAAGTAATCAAATAGCCTAAAAATTCAAGTAACTTAAGAATGAGATTCATTTTGCACCCCCTTTTCCCTGTTAACTTTCGCCCATATCAAATCTCTTTTTCAATTTCAGTTTCTCCTTTTTCTTCAAAAAGAAAAGAGGGCTGTCATGCCTGACAAAAAACACTGGCAAGTTTCAGCCCTCTTTTCAACTGCATTCAACTGCCTTAACTGCAGAACTGCAGGTTACGGAACTTCACACCATGGCAAAGCAGCAGGCTTTTGCCCGCGACCAAGTTTCCAGAAGAGGTATTCTGCTTCATCTCCATCAAGCTTTTCGGGCGGCTCTCTTTTTATTGCCTTGCCCTGTTCCTTTATTGCTAAAACATACCATGCGCACCCATTAGGATATCTCAACAAAGCCAGTTCTGTTATCCCGCACAGCTTAGCCATTATCTTGGTATCAAGCTTAAGCCAGTATCTTGCCAGCCTGAGCGCAAAGTAATAAGCCATCATCCTCTGCTCTGCTGAGAAGTTATCAACCTCTTTTGCCAAGCCTTTTTTGGCCTCTTCAAAGAGATATTTGGCTTTAGCATGGCTCCCCTTATCAGCCTCTATTAAAGCAGCCACCATCTTGTTGAGAATGACTTTCGCGCCAAGGGCAATGCCAGATTCAAGAACAACACTGCCTTTCACTAAATCTGCAGGTTTCAGCTCTGGTCCTACGCTTATCTCTTCAATTTCACAACAAAGCGTATCAACCGCGCCTACAGCCATTGTGCGGCTTAACCTACGACTCATGAAAGCTGAAACTCCGGCAGTTATGCCGCGAAGTGCAAGGCCTGTGCCAAACACATTTTCATACACCCATCCAGCAGGAAGATTGACAGGAATCTCAACACGCTCTGGCTTTTGCCCAGGCACCTTTTTCTCAGAGACAGCAACAAAGGAGGTGTGAGCGCAGGCTACACCATACGCCAAGCTTGCATCAGTCTGCTCTTTCTCATCCTTATTTTCCCTGATAAAATCCCGCGCCCAGATTTGAGCAGCAAAATCGCATTTGTCTGCATGTTCCCAATAAACCTTCCATGAAATCTCCTTGCCTTCGGGATTTTTTCCTGTGATATTCAGTTCGCAGGCAGGGAGATTTTTATTTTTAAATCTTGCAGAGATTGTTGCAGGCCAGCCCTGAAACACATCTGACACTCCGACAACATCACCTCTGGCCTTCACAGAAACATCCTGCAAAACAGGGCCAGACACATATCCGGCAAGCCTGTTTGAAACAGCGCTGAAATCCTCTCCGGGCATGACAAACTCTGACACACCATTGTTTCGCCTTGTAAGCTCCTTGATTAGTGTGTCATTAACAGCAGTGTCTATGCCTATAGCAATAAGGCGGATTCCCTTGCCGTTCCAGTTCTTTCCGCTTTCAGTATCCCCATCTGTAACCATAAGCATTACTCTCGGCTTGCTTGATGCAGAAAACAGGCGCTCTGCAGCCATGAGGGCAGCGCCAAGCTCAGTGCCGCCTTTTACTTTTAATTTGTCAATGAAACTTTTGTCAATGAAACTATCTGTTGCCTCATTGATGTCACTGACAGGGTGAGCAGGCCATGGCTGGCTGTCAAAAGGCTGGATGCCAACGCGATGCCCAACATTCTGCTTCTTGAGGTTTTCAACAATCTTCTTTGCAATTAACCTCAAGCCAGCAATCTTTGCTCCATCCATGCTTCCTGAGCAGTCCAAAACAAACACAATATCTGAAGCAACAGGAGCCACATTCCCTGGAGGAATGACACTTGCAAGCAGAAAGTTTTCACTGCCAAGCCTGCCTGCATGAACAGCTATCTCAGGCACTTTGGACAATGATTCATACATGAGTATAAAATCCCGGTCTGTCCTTATACTGCCTGTCTTTAATTTGAGCGTGTTGCCTTTTGCAACAGCCTGCTCGTGAATTATTGTTTCATGAGACGGGCAGCTTAGCTTGCACCTGAATCCTGGCGAGAATGAAACTTCAATGCCTGCATCATATGAAACTCCTTCCTTTGCAACAACAGGCGTTATCTTTGATGCGTCTGGAACCTGGTCAGTATCTTTAGCCCAGCCTCCCCCATCCTTGCCTATTGGCACTCCCGGAATAAAACGGGGGGCAACAACAAGCGGAATTCTGAATCTGGCTCCGCCAGCACCCCATGGAATGCGCTGGACATACACAACCTTGACGCTGATTTCCTCTTTCGGCTCAATGCCTCCGACATTCATTGTAAAGATGTTGGGCCTTTCCTGCTCCAGCAATGATGCATGATGCCCTGCTTCAACTGCCTTTTCATACTCCTCGCGAGCCTCTTTCCTTTTCTTCAATTCAGCCACAACCCTTTTCTTGCCGAGGAGCATTTCACATTCTGTCACAGAGGCATCATCAGGCACTGGAAAAACATAAACTGCCTCAACCGGCTTTGTTGCATCATTCTTAAACTCCTGCACGCATTCCACTTTGGCAAATGCGCCATTCACATCTGCCCTGTAAACAATATGCTTCAGGGGAATATGCTGTTTTGGCTGCTCTGCCTCTTTCCCCTTTTTATCTTTCTTGCCACTTTCTCCCATTTTACTTTCCTCCTTTTTCTTTCCATCTTTTAAAACCCGCTTTCAACTCTTACATCTGGCTTTAGAAATCTGCCACACATCACCTTTCCTTCGCTTGCTTTCGCCTGAGGCTATCTAGATTCCTACCCCTTACTCCACTTATGCGGATTTCTTTTGGATATATTTCTCTACAAGCTTTTCATTAGATGTTCTTTGTTCTTGCATCCTTTTAAGTTCCCGCTTGGAAGAAATGTATCCCCGTAATATCAAAAGAAGCACTATAAACAAGATGATGTCTGCTATAACACCAAGAATAAGATTCACCACTTTTATTCTCATCCTTTCTTTTTATGTAATGAAAAAGCGAGCCCTTGCCATAAGGATAGTCAGTGAGCACTGGTTTTTTTACAAAGACGAGGGTTCGCTCTGAAACTCTTAGGTTTAGTTTGGTGTTAAGCCAACTTGTTTAATGCTGTTTCTCCAATCTTTCCAAGGCATCTCTGAGCTTGTTTACAATATCAAGTGTTTCATCCAAAGATGCCCTTTTTCCAGCCTTCCTGGCAATATCCTTTAATTTTATCAGCATTGCCAAGTCTTCTGGCTTGGTGTTCTTTGTTGTTTGCAATGCTGCCAAAACAACCAGGTGAAGCGCTTTTGGGGATGCCCTGGGATTTGCCGGAATTTCAGATGCCATCAGCATTGCAACCTCCTGTGTTTCCTTTGAATCGCTTGCAATTAATTCCTGAAGGCTCTCTGCCAGCGTATCAAGCGATTTTTCTGAAAGCCTCAATCCTGAATAAAATCCTGGATCCTGCCCCAGCAAAGGAAATGTTTCCCCTGCAATCCTCCTTATAATCCTTAAGAAAGATGCATATTCATCTGGCGACGGCGGATTGCTCGGTGCATTTTGCTGCTGCAGCGAGGTTTTCGTTGAGGTATAGTCTTTCATCAGCTTGATAGCAAGGTTAACAAAAAGCTCCTCATTTGCCAACGGGCTTCTGTCTATAACCAGAGATGCGCTTTCAAATAGCTGCGCATATGCGCCCTTGTAGGTTCCTCTTAGATAATCCCTTAATTTCTCCAAAGCTGGCTGTATCTCCAAGTTCTTTATTGCTTCTGCCCCATCTATTGTTGTGGCAGGGGTTATTCTTGCAGTGTCTTGTTTTTTCTTGGAAGGTTTACCAAATATATTTGCCATTTTTCTCACCTCCTTAAACAAACCTTTGTTTCTTGCAGGGCTTATCCCTTCTGGCTAAAAAGCCGGCAATATTCTCCCCAACAATTCCGACTGCCACAGGAGATTGATAAACCATTGATTTATCAACCTGTGATGCTGAAGCAATATAGATATCGTCAAACATAGGTTTAAGTGTTGTCAGTGCCCCGGCAACCCGCAGAGGAATAAGCTCTGTTCCCATATGCTCAAGGGCTATCCAAGGCTTGCATGCACAGTGTCTTCCATCCCCCCTCGTTTTGGAAAGCAGGCGAAAGCCGAGTTTTTTAAGAAGCTCTGCTCTTGCTTCATTTTTTGCAAGAACTGCTTTTCTTTCTGCTTCTTCTCTTGCCAAAGCTCCCTGGCGATGCAAGTTAAGCTTTTCATACTCTTCAGCAAGGGAAAAATCAGGCTTAAACTCACCAACCCTATCAATCCTGCCATTGGCATCTGTGCCTGCTATATCTGTTATGACACATTTCACATCCCTGTTCCCATACCTTACCATCTCTCTTGTTTCCATGGCTTTTCTCCTTTCATTTTCTTTAAAACTTTTTTCTGCCCTGCCCCGTGCACCACTTCCATAAAGAGTGAGCCTGAAAAGAGGTATCAAAGAAAGTTCAGGCTCACTCCTAAGGAATTTTTGCACCAGATTTTTCCTTGCTCTTTCCCAGAGGGTTCTACTCCTTTACCCAGTCATTCAGCGCCTCTGATACCTTCTTGAGGCCCTTGTTCAGCGCCGGAAGCCCTTTGGTGATTGCCTTCTCCAAAACTTTCTTGGTAATCTTCTCTGTAGCATTTCCGATTATCCCCAACTGCTCCAACACCTCTTCTGAAGTGCTTTTTTTCTGCTTCGCCATTTATGCTCACCTCCCTTTTTTCTTTCTGTGCCTCGCGCCTTTATTGTTTCTGTTTCTGCATCATCAAAATGAAAACAGGAATTAGATTTTTCCC
>JAGVYE010000021.1 GCA_018303445.1 Candidatus Woesearchaeota archaeon | reverse complement strand
AAAGAGAAAAAAAGGGAAATATCAATCACGGGAGATGGTGCCGGGCAGCTTGATTATAAAGAAGGAAATATCTTATTCAAATCAAATGAAAGAATTCAAACCATTACTCCCCATGGAGAGGAGAAAATAGACCTCAAAATCGAAAGCAGTGGCGCTATAACCATTAATGGAGAAGCAGATGGTGAAGTATTCATTAACAACCAATGGGTCGAATTTACAAATAGAAGAGGAAAACTCGAACTTGGCCCTCTCGGTGAAATAAACACAGAAAACGCCTTCGTCAAAACTGGCCGTCTTTTTATTGACGGCGATGCCGAATATAACCTCCAAAAAAATGAAGTAACTGCCCGCGACCATGGAGATACTAATGTAGGAAATACTCATGGCACAAGAACAGTTGTTATTGATATTGGGACAGGCGTTGGCGTTGTTACTCAAAGTGCGGAAACGATCATTAAGTTAGATAGTGAAATTCAAAAACCAGGCGCTCCAACAGAATTGGCAAAAACAAAAGAGAAACTTATCGCGCAAGCCAGAAAATTACAACCACCAACCTGGAATTCAAAAGAGAATGCTGAGGTATATATTAAAGAAGACCGCAGTGGTAATGTTAAAGTAAGTGCTCGTGGCCCAGTTCAAGTTGGATTTTACACGGATGAACACCATCTTGTTGACGCCCAGGTAAGAGGCCAATCTTCCTTTGTAACGGAAGGATACGGTAAACTTAATATCCAACCATCAGGAGAAAGAAGTGTCCATGGCGGTATAATTTCCCATAAAGACAGTGCTTCTCTTCATTACCGTTCTGATGGCACAAAACAAGCTGATACCTTATTTGCCCATTGTTTCAATTGCGAGAAAGGAGAGATTGCTATTACCGCAACAAAAACGGTTGCGATAGCAACAAGAGAGGAAAGTAACCAGCATCTCTTTACTAATTCCAAACAAGCCTTTGTCTCATTACAATTCCAAGCTACAGAAGATGGCGGGCTGGAGGTTCTTCCTTTAACCACAGAATTAGGTGTCATTGCCAATAATATTGGTGAAAATGAAGTTGTCATCTTAGGAAAAGAGTTAATCGCTGAAGTGTCTCCTACAGATCAGCAGCGTCAAATCTTTAAGTATGGAAATACAAATGGAAGATTTTCTGCTCTTGTTGAAACTACAAACCTAGATGGAGAACGTATTGGTCAACCTACATCTATTCAATTTGACAGCAAGAAAGTTCTTGGCGATGCTTTGGTTGTCACCAATCCAGAAATCGCTCAAAAAATTGAAAAATTACTTGATCTTCTTGATGCTAAACAATATCAGCGTGTTAAAGAAGTTGGTCAATTTGATGATGATCCTGCCTTACGCCGTCTTATTCTTCAAGAAGCGGGATTTGATATTACTCTTGCCGGAAACGACGCTTATTTAACTCAATATGTCGAGAAAGAAGCTCGTCTTGCCGAAGTTGATGAGGTTGTTTCCCAGATAAAAGATCGCTATTTTTCTGATGAAAACATAGAATTAACGTATGATTTAAACACCGCTAGCATTATTTGCCAATCCTCCGATCCTCAGGCTTGTCAAAATTTTAACATCGAATATTCTTCCCGCCTGCAGAAAGCTCAGCAAAAAGGATATGCATTAGCTTTTCTTGCCCAACAAGCTCGAATTAAACTTCTTCGTGCCAGCTCTGCTGAAGCGCAGATAAATTTACTTTCTGTGGAAGAGGGAAAAGGACAGGAATTACATGATAAAATTAAAGAAAATAATAAACAACTCTCTCAAGCGCGGAAGGCCTTTGAACAATTAGATGTTATAGCTGCCCAACGTGTGAAAACTGAAGAAATAAAACGAAACATTCAACGTGGCGATCCTCCTGCAAGGAGTTTAACAAGAAGTTTAGGGGGAGATCTTCAACAGGATGATTTGTCTACACCGCAGAATGACCGAGCTGAAGCTACTATTGCGAAGAGTTTAGGCAACAATCTTCAACAGGATTTATTGGAAACACGACAAAGAATTGCTTCCTTGCAACATGATCTTGAACAAGGGCAGGAAGGAAGTATTACGGGATTTTTGTTTGGTGATAAGCCAGATGTAATTAGTAATCAAATTGCGGCTTTACAGCGGCGTGAAAGGGAACTACTTTCACAACAAAGACAACTAAACGAAGCTGTTACTGAGAATGTACAAAAACACCTTGCCGAGAATCCTCATTTTGCGGCTCAATTAGCTTTGGAAGCTGGTCGTCTGGATTTAGCTGAAGAAATTATTACTCAAAATGTTCTTCCTGCAGATGCTGATGCAGGCAATACACTTAAAGTAAAAGTTCTCCTTGCGCAAGGAAAAGTAACTGAAGCTACACAAGCTGCTGCTACAATCAGCACTGATAATGGCGTAGCACAGCAAGAAGTAGAGAGAGCATTTTATAGTTATGCTGAAGATCAGCTACGACAACGAGAGGGAGATATTAAGAAACTTCAAAACGAAAAAGCAGCAGAATTGCAGGAAAAATCCGGTGTCTGGGATTATTTAGATTTCTTTGGTTATTTTGAAGGTGGAGTAGCAATTGAAGCAGCTATATCTCTTGCTGACGATCCAAGAAATTTATGTTATACTGTTCCCGTTCCCGGCGCTTGTCTTTTTGCTAAATTAGTTCCAGAAACAAAAATCTTTGGCTCTGTTGCAGAATCTGATGTGAAAGCAGCCGAAGGAGTTATCTTAAACGATCCGCGAATTATTGCTCTTAAAGAAAATGAAGCTTTTCAATCTCTTGATGGATTAGAAAGGGAGAGAGTGAAAACACGTTCTGCTATTCTTAAATTACAACTGGCTAAGGAAGGGAAACTTATAATTCAGAAAGAAGGAGAAAAAGTTTCTTTTTATGAAGTTATCAATGAAATAATAAAACCTCCTGAAAAAGCTGAGACAGTAAAAGACGATACAGGAAAAGTACTTGGTATATATCAACAAGAACCAGATCTTCGCCTTCCCCAATTACGCCTTCTTCAAGCTCAACTTCAAGGACAGGAAATTACTTCCGACTTGCAAGCTGAAGTCGCTTTTGACAATATCAGAATCAAAAAAATCTTTCACGAATCTGAGTCGAGCGAAATAAAAGCTGAATTAAACACTTTAGTTCAACAGTTTCCTCAGACTGCACGAGGAACACAAGCTAAGCAGGAAGTAGATTCCCTCTCTACCCGTGCTGCCTATTCTGTCGTTGATGCCGAGACCTTAGAACAATATGGAGATATTGGCATCCAAGTTGCTGGCATCACCAATTTTATTCCCGTAACAACGGCTGCCAAAGCACTTCGCTATGGAGGAACAGCACTAAAAGCACTCCCCTCCATTCAACGAGCTCGTATTGCTATTGAAGCTTCTGACATTTTTGCAAAAATTGCACCTAAACTTATTACTATTAGTGAGAAGGTAGCTCCAGTAGCTGCAAAAGTAGGGAGAGAAGTTTTGAGTGGTGGAGGATTAGTCTTCAAACCTATAACTGTTCCTTTCCGTGTTGCTGGTGATCTCATTGATCCCGTAGGAAAAGTATTGAGAAATAATGCTGATAATGCCGCTGCGGCCTTACGTCAAACACAGAAAATTGCCTCAGGACCACAAGATATTAACCTCGTTATTGCCGCCCAACGAGCAGAAGATGCTCAAAATGGATATCGAGCTTATCAACTAGCTAAGAAAAATGTTGGCATTGGAAAAGTTAAGACCGTTCTTGGCGATATTCTTGGAGAATCTGTCTTCACGCTCGGTAAGAAAAGTTATCGCGAAAGTGTTGGTGTATTACGAAGCGTCAGTGATGATTATCTTAAAGCTCTTAAATTAAATGCTCCTGATCTTCTTGAAAAACGCGAAGCCTTGTTCAAAGCCGCAAAAGCTGTTGAAGATAATGTTTTTTCCTATGAAAATCTCTGGGAGCAGGCCATTAAGAACAAGCAAGAAGTAGCGACGGGAACAAGAGCCTTGGTCCTTGCAGAAGGAGTATCAAGAGACGGACAGCGGTTAGACCAAGCACTTGATAATCTCGCAGACTTAAAACGTCAGCTTGATGAGGAAATATTAGAGAAAGAAGTTATCAATTTAGGCGATCTTGGCGAAGATGCCCTTCGCGGTGATCGTGCTGCTGTAGAAGCAAAAATTACTTCCTTATCACCCGAACAGCAACAACTTGTTCGTGACCGTTTTAATGAAGTGCAGGATATTTTACAGAGGCATGGAATTTCTGGAGAAGATTTAATCAAAGCTAGAAAACAAGCACTTGAAGGACTTTCTGAAGCCCAAGATGCTAGTCTAGCTGCAAAAGCAGAAGATGTCGTTGCAGATTTGGCAAGACAAAACGAAGGAGGCGAAGGGTTAATACTCCCTACTGCCACTTCAGAAAGTGCAGAAGCGGCTGCCTTAGCAGCAAAAGTAGAAGCACCTTCAGTACCTGCACCCATTGATAGAACAAGAGCCTCAACACTTCACGATTCCTTAGAAGAAAACCTTCTTGGAACACGTGCCGAAAGAGTTCCATTGCCAGAAGAGAAACCATCCTCGGCAGTTATTTTCAGAAGGACATTTGAGCAAGGAGAAGTTCCTTCCCCAGCCTTAACAGAAGAAGCAAGAAAAGCTATTGATGACGACCTTGCCGCTTTCCTACGTGAACCAGCGCCAACTCCTGCTGAAGTAGACGCTGTTGTGCCAAAACTTAAAGGCGAATCATTATTTACTGATGTAGCTTTAACTAAAGAAGATTTTCTCAAAGCAAAACAGCCAAACCTCAATAAACTGCATCGGGAATTACAGCACGGCGATGTTTTAGAAATTCAAAGTAATCTTTACGTTGTTTCTCGGAATGGCGATGAAGTTAATGTTCAGTTGATAGACTTTGCGAATCAAGGAAAGGCAGGGAAGAAATTAGTGCCAGACAATGTTGCCCTCTCCAAGATATGTGGTTCATCAGTAGTAGGAAAGGCTATCGCTGGCGCCTGTCCCGCGGAAAGCATTGAAAATTTAATTGAATTAAAGGCTATTAAAATCACCAAAAAAGGAGAACAACTTTCAAATGTTGACGATCCCGTATCAGATGTTCTTAATTTAGTAAAGAAAAGGATTAGAGAAGGACAAATAAGGAAAGAAGCAGACGTTATTGATTTTGAAACAGCACGAAAAGCACAACAGGTAACGAAACTAGAAATTAGTCCATCGATTTCCTCTGAAGTTGAAAAATTAAAACTTTATCATGACCAGCAGCGTGACTTATTAGAAAAAATCATTGCCAACTATCCTACAGTAGAAGTGCAAAGAGGGGCCGTAGCACGCCTCACAGGAAAAGCGGGTGAGGGGACACGAGGTATCGTTTTTGAAGGAACAATTGAAGGAATCGAAGAAACTCTTGTCTTCAAAGCAGCAAGAACAGAGGGGATTGGGAAAAAAAGACTTTTTGACACTTTTGAGTCACGAGTCAATAATATTTTTGAGGAATATATCACGGCAGTTGGAGCGTGCACTACGCCGGCACCGCCCTTGCCTTGCCCAAAGTATTATGGTATTTACGAAATTGATGGTGTTCCTTATCTTGTATCGGAAAAGATCGAAGGAACGCACTTTTTTGATTTAAGTAATGATGAAAAAGCACGATATTTCACATCAGAAAAAATTGAACAAGCACGAGAAGATTTATTTCGAGCTGCAGAATCAGGATGGGACGCAGAGGATTTACAAGGAATGGTTATTAAAAAAAGACAAATACTTAATGGTAGAGAGTACAAAGAAGGGGACTTAATTTTTGTTGATTTTTCCGATTGGAACAATCGCGGACCTAATTTTGTTGATTATGAAAAGAGGGTCGATGATAACATTTACTCTGCTTTTGAAAGTCGATTAGAATATGTAGAATTGGCAAGAAAAAATGCAGAGAAATACCCTGTTACAAATGATGCTGCCAATTCTATTGCCACAGCCAATAGCGACGATTTCGAAAAAGTTCTAAAGACTTTTGGAATTGATAATAACGCAGCAGAATATATTGCGAGAGATTCTTCTCATAGAGTTGAAGATCTCTTTGTTTTGGGGATAAATCCTAATGAAGTTGCACAAAAGCTCCCCAGACGAGTTCAGGGACAAGCCGATGTTATCCCTTTCTCAGTGCCAGAAGCAGTGAAAGCAGAAGGACCGTTAGATCAAATCGTAGATTCTGCTCTTATTAATGATGAAGTTGTGGATGTAAATAGAGTGAATGCTGGAAGCGCACTCCCTGAGGCACAATTGCCAAAAATTTCACCTGAAGAAACAACGGCAATCATAGACAGACCACGCCCAACTCTCGACGAATTGCAAAACAAGGTGCGGCCACCGGAACCTGTTTCGGAAGAAGTTTCTAAAGGACAACTTGTTGGCTCAGAGCCTAAAGCTTATGCTGAATTTGTTAGCCAAACAGCGAAAAATGATGGCAAGAGACTCGTTCAACTTGATGTGGGAGCCGGAAAAGAAACTATTCCTCTCGAACAAATTACAGATAAAGCTTTTGTTGAAGAATTAAAGCGTCTCGGTATTATTGACGCCCAAGCACGAGAGCTTCAAGTGCAGCGCTTCACACCAGGTGCTTCTAAAGGGATAGCCTATGAACACTTACAACGAGTTCGTACTGCCCGCCTTGGTGAAAAAGCCAGTTCTGAAAAACTTCTGATTGAAGAGCTTAATCTCTACCAAACTCTAAAAATAGAAGGAGCCAACGGGAAAAACTATTACGTAAAAGTAGGATTTGACGATGCCATAACCACTCTTACTTCAAGCATTAGTGATGGGGTGCGAAGACATAAAGCATCAGAAGGGTTACTACGTAACCTTGATGTGCTATTATCAGATGGTTCTTCTTATTCTTTAGGACAAGTAGTTCCTGAGACAAGATCTATAAAAACAAAAGACGGCATTTCCCTTGTTTTTTCAGAAGAAGTTCCAGAGTATCACGCCTTAGGCAAGGAAGACCTAGATCTAAAATTACAGAATTTTATAACTGAGCAAAGAGCCGCAAATGCAGAGGAAGCCGCGACTTTCCTTTCACCAGCAGAAATTGCCCGTTTAGAAGATGAAATCCGTTTTCATCTCGTGTTTAATGTCGCCACAAGCACTACTGATGTAGAATTGGGTATTGCTAGAGCAAATGGAAAGTTTCATATTACAAGAATTGACGATGAATTATTTTTGAGCGGATTTACCTTGCCAGGAAGGCGTTATTTCTCCCCTCATTTGCTTAATGTTGAGAAGGTTTCTTCCAATGATCTTATTCGCGCCGGTATAGATGTCGGGAAATATCGAAAAGCTGACGGAAGCTTCAACGTTGATTTGTTTCAAAACGATTTTCAGCATCACTTGAAATCAATACAAGCTATTTTTGAAGGCGACGCCTTAGAAGTGAGGAGATCACTTCAACAAGCTGGATACTCCTCTCAGGAAATGGAAGTCATTATCAATGAACTGCAGTTAAGAAATAAAAATCTGGAGCAAAAAGTCCAAAAAATTGTTAATACTGAGGAAGGAAAAGCGATCATTACACCGGATGGACGGGTGTTATCAAGGAGTGAAGCTCTTGAAGATAAAGAACTGAGAGGACTTCTTATAAAACGCTATGAAGATCCGCTTCTTAAAATCACTTATGTAGATCGTTTTCTTGAAGCTGATACGGCCTTAGCTGAGATAGCCCGTCGTAATGAAGACATTAAAGAAATACTTGCTTCTGTTAAGAAAGCTGACAGTTCCCTTGTTTCCAAAGAACAGTTTGACATCATTATCAACGAGGCGAGAGGTCGAACTAAACCCCTTTTAGATGATGTCGTTGATCTTCCCTTTGAGAACGCAAGGCTGCTTCGTGATGAAGTTTTTTCAAGCCTTCCCCTAGAACAGCAAATTAAGCAGTTCGAAAAAAAGCTTGAAAAAGGAGACGTTATCGTTATTGAAGGCAAAGAATATACTATAGAAGAACGCGGTTTCTTATTCTTTAAGAAACGATATCTTACTTCTCTCGATGAACAAACGGGAGCATTGCAGCGTCGGTTGCTCGTTCCAACCAATGCAGAGAAAGATAAAATTCTTGCTAAAGGGTTGCCGAAAGACACAGAAGATGTAGAATCTCTGGAGGATCTTCTACTCAATGAACAACGTCAAGCGCAGCGTGCTGGATTTAAAGTAGAAGATCTTTCCGATCTAAAAAAAAGTGAAATTGAGAGAAATGTTGCTGTCGATCAAGATCTCGTTGATGATCTCGCTTGCGATTGTGGCGCAAGAGCTGTAGCTGGTGGCGCAATTGTAGGATTAGCTTGCGGTTGTCCTCTTCCTCGTCAATTCGCTGTCTCGCCAAAAGACATTACTCCCGGCGATATTGTTCTTGTAAAAGCAAAAGATGGCCGTTTCCTCCGCGGACGATGGGGACGCGGTTCTGATAAAACAATTTTCTTACATGATGAGCAAGGTCTTGTTCAAGTTGCTATGAATCAAAATGAAATTGACCTTTCAACTCTGGAAAAGATTCTTCCCGGAGATTCTATTATTGTTTATGCTGATGATGGTAAAAGTACTATCGGTAAGTTTGAAGGATTTGAAGGATCGTTTCTGCACATCACTAACTCTGATGGTGAAAGGCGGGTTTTAAATCCTGCTGAAGCCAGCTTGAATAGGCTAGAGAGACTAGTTCCAGGTGATATTGTTACCATTAAAAATAAAGAAGGAGATGTTGTTTATGGAAAGTTTCGGGACTTCACAGACGACCATAACTTACGAGTTCGTGATGAGAAAGGCGTATTGCACGTTTTCCATAAAAATTTTTATGACTTATCAAGCATTAAAAAATTATCACCAGGAACGCCAATATCTGTTGTAACATCCGACGGCTTAAAAGTCGGCGAGTTTGACGGTTTTAAAAGCGTTTTTCTCAGATTTCGTGAAAAATCTGGAAAGACCTTCCTTGTCGACCCTGACGAATATCGAACTTTAAAAGTTCTCCCCGATATTCCCTCTTCTTCAAAAGTTGGGACGCGCGAACAGTGGCTGGCATTATTAGAGGAGCGAGAACTAACTAAAGCTAAACAATCCGTAGAAACAGCTGAACCTTCTAAAGCCATAGAAATAATTCCTAAAACAACAATCGCTCTTTCTAGAGAAGAAAAGTTTGCCATAAGAGCAGAAGTTGAAGTACGCGAAGGCCGTATCCTTCACTCCGGAACCGTGCTTGAAGATACCGGGGAAACGTTAAAGATTGAAGATAAACGTGGAAAGATTCAGACCTTTAGAAAAGATAAAGTAACGATCACCAGAAAATCTGATAGCTCACCCTGTTCCCTCGCCGGAAGCGCGGTTGCCGGCGCTGCTCCGTGTCCCATAACTCCGCAATTATTAGATGTTGGTCCAAAACCAATCGTTGTAAATTCTGAAAAAGGCATAGAACAGTTAACAGAAGGGGTACGAATTTATAGAATAAATAATAATCCCCTTGATGGTTTTTTTGTTAGTGAGAGTCCAGTAAAGGTTGTCTTACAAGATAAAAATAATAAAGCCATTTTTTATCATGTAAGTAAAGAAGGTCTTACCGAAGACCAACTGAGAGTTATTCGTGAAGCTAAACCAATTCCTGTCTCAAAACAAGCAACGATACGAGACACGATACGAGACGTTTCTCCAACTCCCGTTTCAGGCACGATTGTTGACATTTCTCAAGTTCCAGAAAAAGCCCCTAGGAGAGAAGTAAAAATTCTGGATCATGAAATTGTTCAATTCACTTCGACAAACAGCATACAAACAGGTAGGGTTGTCAGGAGAACAGACGATTTAGTGTTTATTGAAAAACCAGATAAAAATATCTTTGTTATAAACGCTAATGAATATTTTCAAGCAATTAAAGAAAAACAAGACTTAAAAGTTTTGAGAGATGGTCGGGTACAGATTAAAAGCTCTGATGGAAAAATCTATGAAGGAACTTTTCAGGGCCAGTTTCGAGGTCGAATTTACATCAAAACAAATAATGGCGATTTAACAAATTTTCCTGCAGATCGCTTTGATAAAGATCTCGTTACTGATTTACGCCGCTCTATAGGAGAAATTGTAGAAATGCCAGAATCTATTTCCAAACGTCCTTTGCTTGCCGAGGAATGGGCTTTAAAGTTGCCACGAGACTCTTCAAAAGAAAAAACACTTCAAGATCTTCTTGACACTTTCAATGAAGGAGAAATCTTACACTTCGACGGCAAGCCTTATTATATTACGCAAGAAAGCACGGGAATTCTCCGTTTTGTCGGTTTAGGGAAAAAGAATCGTTATCTCACTTCCCTTGATCCTGTAACCGGAGAGCTTGAAAAACGTTTGCTTGTTTTAACAAAAGAGCAGCGTGCAACTCAATCATTATCGAAACTACCCCCAAGAATTGGTGGCGTTGAAAGTTTGGAAGAAATTCTAACTTCCCCCCAACGTAAAGCTGTTCGCACTAATTTGGTCGTAAATAACATTAAAAATCCCCAAATGGAGTTAGAACAAGCGCGTCATACGTTTCATACCCCCTTAAGTTCAGAAGAAGGGCGTACTATCCTGGAGCGGGTTATTGGTGTGAGACATTTTGAAAATCTTGATGACACAAAAAAAGCCAGTTTACGCCAGTCTGAGGTTTTTGTTGGAGAAGGCGGTGAAGGGATAGTTGTAAGTGTTCCTACGAAGCTGCAACAACAATATGCTCTTGGTGGAGAAGCAGTGATTAAAGCAGGTATAGGCATCATGCCTCTCCATGAACAGGCAGCTCTTTTAAATCGGTTGGCAAAAAGAGGAATTGCGCCTCTTGTTTTTTCTTCAGGCGACGATTTTTATATTGCTGAGCGTATCCTGGGAACACGTCTTGAAGAGATTGACATAAAAGCCTTTACTTTTGTGGAAAAACAAACACTTGCCGAAGAACTGCGTCGTGTGGCTAGAATCTTAGAAGAAGAAAATGTTAAGATTGTAGACTTTCATCTACCTAATCTTATAATGACGCCGCAAGGTGAAATTAAATTAATTGACGTTGGAGCAGCACGTGTTTTAACCGATGCAGAGAGAGAAACATTCTATGAAAGAAAAATTAGAGAAATTTTAAGGTTAGAATAACCAAAAAGTGTTTCACCCTGTCCAATAGTAGGTAATACAATCGTTGGTCAAGTTCTTTGCACAGGAACAGAACCATTAGAAATAGTTACCGATAATTCTATCATAGAAGAAACTAAATCAAGAAATCCTAAGATAAAATTACTTAAAAGTAATGAAGAAAATGAACAAGAAAATAACTAAAATATATCTACCCTTTCCTAAACTCCCCTGCCGTATCAATCAACTCTAAATGCCCTAAAAATAATCCTCGGCAGCAATATCTCTCTAACCCTAAAGAATCAAGAACTTTCTTGAGATTTTCTCCTTTCTCTCGGCGCTCATTATACTCTTCCCAGAGATGTCCTACAGGCTTGCCGCAACTAAAACAGCGTATCGGTATAATCATAGCTACTTCGACCTTGAGGTTTATTTATAAACATTTCGGGGCTCAAGAGAAAGTGTGCTATCACGTTTTTAGTTTACATTAATTAAGACCGCTTGGTGGTCTTAATGTACAAACTAAATTACAAAAAACGGGTCTGGATTATTAAGCAAAAG
>JAGVYE010000042.1 GCA_018303445.1 Candidatus Woesearchaeota archaeon | reverse complement strand
AGAAATAGATTACGCCATTCATCCTCGCACTAAAGTGCGTTCGTCCACTCAACCATTACATCGGTTGAGTGAACAGGATTTCTGGCTAGAAACTCTTAACTGCAATATGCAACTTAAGGAACGGTCCTTTCTTTTTGTGCTTTTCACGTATCCACTGACCAGAATTGTAGAGCTTGATTCAAGTGGAATCAATGGCGATAATTTGCTTTTCCTCAGAAGGAAGCAATTCAAGAGCAACGTAGAGTTGTGTTACTCTTCTTTGGATCTGAGAATAACTTGGAACGATGGGGATAGAAACCCACTATTTCAGGGCTTGCAAGAAGCCCTGTTCTTGACGGTAGCCAAGATGAAAAATCTGCTTCAGACGATATAAAAACATAAACAGTGATTCAGGATATTCGTATTGACCTCCAACTTTGTTCTTATTAAGAGTTTGAATTTCATTATTCCAATTCTTTTTATGTATTTATTATTGACGCTCTTCCAGTCTCGCATCTTTATCACCTAAAGATTTGATTGGAAGAGCTACTATTTCTAACTATTCATGCAACACAGGAAGGATTTTCATTTTATTTCTGAAGTAACTCCTGGGGGGGGGGTAGTAAAATTATTTAAAGAAAAGGTACTTTAAGCTAATTATCATATTTTAAAAAAAAAGGTGGTTTTAAATGGACACAAAACAAGCAGGCCCGTATTTAATGATTGTTGCTATTGTTGCTGTTGTGGCAATTGTATTTTTAGTTATGAATAGTGGAAAAAGAGAAAATTCAGGAACTACAGAAGCATCCGTTCAAAATACTTTGGCAGGACAAGCATCCACAGGATTTCTTAGTCCTACAACTACGCCGCAAATTTTTGTTTCTTATGATAAAATAAAGAATTCTTTAAGTGGTTCTTATCCGGGATGGGAATCAACTTTTTCAGGTAATAAAGTCTGTGGTGCTCTAGGATATAGTGGCTGTGTAACTGCTTTTTTTCGTGGTAATGCGTCTTACTATGCGAGCAATAATAGAGCTTGTACTAATTTGCAGCTCTATCAGTTTAATTATTCTTCTGCAAACTGTCAAACGACTGCAACTGGATTGCCAGGAAATTATGGCCACGGAGTTCTCCCTCAGTGTATAACATTTCCTTGGGGGAATAATTTTCAATATGCTACATTTACGGCTGTAGAGCCATATTTAGGTGATGTTATGCACTCTTCTACTTTAAGAGATGTAATTTGCCTTTCCTAAATTTTTTCTTCTTTCTTTTTAACTTTGATCTTTCAAATTGAACCTCTCTAGACTACGCTGCGGCTAGGTCCGTAGATTCCCCCAGTTTAATTCTCCTGCCTGATGCCTTTAGCATAAACTAGATTCTCAGAACATAAGTTTTTTTTTTATGTATTTATTATTGACGCTCTTCCAGTCTCGCATCTTTATCACCTAAAGATTTGATTGGAAGAGCTACTATTTCTAACTATTCATGCAACACAGAAAAAATGTACCCTTACGATATTATTAGCCAGGTTGATGCTTATGCTTTTGAGATGTTGCATGTTGTTAGATTGGATCAAGCTATGAATTATTTCGCAAGGCAGCAACTTTCTTCAGAGGTTTTGATTCAAGGAGAAGTTTTAGAATATTTGATGGGTTTTTATTCTTTATCTTCTGCACAAATTATTTCTCAGATGACGGAGAGAAAAGCGCAAGAAATGAAACCGAGAGTTTAAGAAGCGACTATTAACAATTCTAAGAACCTATCCCACTAGACCAAACCTTCGGGGCGTTTAGCAGCTCAAGACGGGATAGTTTTCCCGTCTGAGCAGAAGGGACAACGATCCCTTCTTGCTTCGAACGCATCGCTGTCGAACTCGAGAGGGCTGCGTTCCCGTAGGGAGCATCCCTTCGCAACGCCCTCGCTGTGCATATCGAAGGCGTTCGACCTTATGCTGCTAAACATCCTACTGAGATAAGCTCTAAGTGATGAGCGACTTAAACTTAATGTATAGTTACGGCTTTCTTTGTAATCTTAAGGTTACAACTTTTATGTCTACGACAGAAATTCTTACACTGCGCGGCAAGAGCTTTTGTTTTATAGTATAAAAGACATTCTTCACACTGAAAGTACTTTTTGTTGCCTTTATGTTTTTTCGGAGTCATTTTGCTTCTATAAATGAGGAAATTATTAAATCTTTTCTTCAGAAAAAAATACCATTTCGGGAGCAAAATCTTTATAATTAAAGAGCCTTCAGAAAAATCATGGCATTTTATACAGAAGGTCTTCTCTGGTACTTGGTGTTAATAGATTCAATAGCGTACAATTATAACTCTTGGAAGAGGAAAGATGAAGGACATCACTGGGTTTCACCGTGGTTCCCTTTAAATAGGTTTATGGGTTTTGTTTATCTCATTTTAGTATTGTGGACGGGATTTACGCTCTATAGAATGCAACTGATCATCTTCTGGTGAGAGAACAATTTATATTTTAGAAAAGATTATCTTCAAAAATGGTCACACGAGGCGAAGGCAATGATATCTTGCAAAAAAAAACAGTTTACAGCCTTCTTTCGAAAAAAGGAAAACAAATTTATTTCCCTAAAAAAGGGGTTTTTGCGCAAAGTGCGGAAGCGGAAGGATGTGCGCTTAATGCGACTATCGGAATGGCTTTAGATGAGGATAAAACGCCGATGCGGCTACAGACTATAGTTGAGTATTGCCCGCTACAACCCGAGAAAGTTTTTCCTTATGCTTCGAGTTTTGGAGTTAAAGAGTTGAGAAAGAAATGGCGAGATTATCTTTTACGGCAGAATCTTTCCTTGCAGAAAAAAGAAATTAGCCTGCCGATAGTGACAAATGGACTTACGGAAGCCTTGAGCATTACGGCATTTTTATTTGTCGATAGTGGAGATGCGATTATTCTTCCTTCGCCTTACTGGGAAAACTATAGTCTCCTTTTTGGAACACGTTATGGCGCGGTTTTAGAGGAGTTCCCTTTATTTGAAAAAGGAAGATTTAACCTTAAGGGATTGGAAAGTAAGATCACGACCAAAGGAAAAAAGAAGATTGTTCTCCTTAATTTCCCAAATAATCCAACAGGGTATACGATAACCAAAGAGGAAGCTGAGGAAATCGTGACTTTATTAAAGAGTGCTGCGGACCAGGGAAAGAGATTAGTAGTTATTTGTGATGATGCTTATTTTGGGTTACAATACGAGCCCGAACTTATGAAAGAATCTCTGTTTGCTTTATTATGTGATGCCCATGAGAATATACTGACTTTAAAGATTGATGGAGCATCGAAAGAGCTTTATGCCTGGGGGTTACGAGTTGGCTTTCTTACCTTTGGCATCCTGGGATGGACAGCAAAGATTTATACGGCATTGGAAGAAAAAGTGGCGGGAACTATTCGCGCTGATATTTCTAATGTCTCACGTCTCTCCCAATCTTTAGTTTTAGAAACTTTAAATAATCCCAGATTCAGTAAAGAGAAAAAGGAAAAAGATCTTTTGCTCGAAAGGCGATATCGAAAAGTATTGGCAGTTTTGGAAGCAAATCCCCATTATAAAGAAGAATTCACGGCTCTACCTTTCAATTCCGGATATTTTATGTGTATTAAACCACACCATGAAGCGGAGATTATTCGCAGAAGATTGCGAGAGAAATATGACACAGGCGTACTTGTTACGGGGAACTTATTGCGGATCGCTTTTTCTAGTGTTACGATGGAAGAAATTCCTTTGTTGTTCGAAAATTTATATAAAGCGTGTAAAGAAGTTTAGAAAGGAGTGTTATTCTGCTTTTAATGTAGAAATACTAGAAAGCTAGCAAAACAATAATGTTTCCTTAAAAACTTTTAGAGTACAGGCGTTATTGAAAAGTTCTCACTGCATTCGTGTAGCACCGGCTACAACCTAAACTATTTCTTTGAAGGCTGGAGTACAATAATCTATATAAACGAGTGGAAAATGAGGTATTTATATTAAGCATAAAGGGGAGGTTTTTACTATGGAAGATACCGAAAGTAACGTTGGACATTCTGAAGGAAAAACGGTTGAAAGTGTTGAAGAGAAGCACCATCCTTCTCATGGACATCATACCACTAGTTCGCATCATGAAGACGGTAGTCAGGCAACAAATAAATGGCTGTTGGCAGCATCAGTCATACAAGTGGTTTTACTTCTTTATATTGCCGTGCAAATCGGAGGCATAGGGGGAACTATCCAAGGGGCGGCTGTTGCCGGAGCGCCAACAGGAAATGGAGCGGCGCCAGAGCCGTTGCCAGCAGCTAATGTCGATATGAAGAAGCTTGTTGATGATGATACCATCAAAGGGGATAAAAATGCGCCAGTAACGATTGTAGAATTTAGTGATTTTGAGTGCCCATTCTGTGGAAGGTTCTACGAACAAACCTTGCCACAAATTGAGGAACAATACATTAAAACTGGTAAAGTAAAGTTAGTATATAGGGATTTCCCGCTAAGTTTCCATACGCAAGCACAAAAAGCGGCAGAGGCTGCAGAATGCGCGGGAGAGCAGGGAAAGTTCTGGCAAATGCATGACAAGCTCTTTAAAGAGGGAGTGAGCGGGGGAGTAACGGCATTTAAGCAATATGCGGCTGATTTAAAATTGGATATGGAAAAGTTTAATTCCTGTCTAGATTCAGGACAGATGGCAAACGAAATCAGAAAGGATTTCCTTGACGGCCAGCAAGCGGGAGTTCAAGGAACGCCGGGATTCTTTGTTAATGGAAAAGTGATCTCGGGAGCACAGCCTTTTTCAGTATTTCAGCAAATTATTGAACAAGAGTTGAGTAGTTAGAACTTTCTTTTCATTCTTTTTTCTTGAATTTTCTTTTGTTGTAAAATAATTACACTTAAAGTAAGAACAAAAAGAATAAGAAGCACATATCCCACCCAATCGTCTTCTACAGAAAGGGTAAATGAAGTTTCCACCATTTTTTGTTCATCTTTAAAGAATCTGGCGGTTATCAAATATTCACCGGCTTCAGGAAAGATATAAGTAAGAACAGCTTGATCTAAGTCTGAAGAAAGAGTGGCCGTAAAAACAATATTCTCTTTTTCTTCGATACGCACCCAGACTTTATCAAATTCGATGACATCTCTCTTTTCGTTGTCGAGGATGGTAAAAGTAAGAAGAGCTTTGTTGTCTTTCGTTATTTCCTTGGGACTATAACTGAAATCAACGAGATAATCGCCAACTTCTTTATCCTCTCCGGCATCGAGATGCGAGAGGGATGAGGAGGTTAGGATAATTACGAATACAAAAAAAAAAGTGGATCTTCTCATGGTGCAATACAACCTGTTTGAGTTGCGAGTTGCTCAAAAGAAAGTTCCCCGGTGCGGCGTTCCCCGTTAGCAAATTCCCAAGTAGGATATGATTCAATGCCGGCTTGCTGACAGATTTCGGTTTGACCCTGTCCTCCTGGCAAGGAACATTCAATATAAGTTATTTCCTTAAATGCACCGTCAAACATTTTTTTCTGCCGCTGGCAGTGAGGACACCAATAAGCACCAAACATTTTAGCCTCTTTTTCGGTAAGACATTTGGCGAAAGCAATAGTTTCTGGTGACGTTTGCTGGCAGGAAGAAAGAACTAGGAGTGCAGTAATAACAATAAAAAAGAGATAATATTTCATCTGGGATGAGAAGAAAAAGGCCTATTTAAACATTGCTATGACTATTTTTCAAAGATCTTATTAATTTTCGTGTTCACTGGGGGAATATGAAAAAAGAAAAAATTATTCAACGACAAGTTGCCCTTTCATGGTTCCGTGGCCAGCACCACAAGGAACGCTACAAAAGAAATTGAATGTTCCTTTTTTGTCAGCGGTGAATTCTACATTAACAGTTTCGCCTGGGTTGAGACGTTCGCTGATGTCAAAGTCAGCAAGGCGGAAGCCATGAGGGACGTCTTCGCTCTTTATCATTAATTTCACTTTGTCGCCTTGTTTAACTTTAATTGTTCCTGGATCAAATTTCCATTGTGTGGCTACAACATTAAATTCTTTAACTGAGCTTACAGCGGTATTTGCTGTTTCTTTAACTATTGTTTTTTTTGTTGGTTCATCTGCGGGTTCTGGAGAAGTTACTTTTACTGGTTCTCTTACTTGTGAAGTCGGCTGGGTAGTGGGTATTTTTTCTTGAGAACACCCTACAACACCTATAACTAACACGAGAATAATTAGTAAAGAGATTATTGAAAATAAACGTTTCATAATAGACGCCTCCTGATTTTATTCTTAGGGAATAATGTATCTATTTAAAGATTATGCCTAGAAATTATCAAAAAGAAGAGAGCGAAGACGGGATCCTTTGTGCCGCTTGATTCTATACGGTTTCATACGTTGTATAATTGGAAAAAGATTCTTTTTTTGTAATTCTTTTGCCAGTTCCTCTTCTTTGATAGGATGATCGTAACCTAAGCAAATAACATCTGGCTTCTTTTCTTCAATAATTTTAAGGTGATCTTGTGGATCACCCAAAACAACTTCATCGACGAGACGAAGCTGGCTGATGAGCTCTTGACGCTCTTTTTCTGTGAAGATGGCTTCTTTTTGCTGCTGTTCTTTCGTAGAATCCCTGGCAATGACAACAAGAAGGTAATCGCCATACTTTTTTGCTTGTTTGAAGTAATGAATATGACCAAGATGTAAAAGATCAAAAGTTCCGAAGCACATGACGGTTTTCATTTTAGCTTTCTCACGATGCCTTTGTTGGCATCAACTTCGACAAAATCTCCGTCTTTAAGTACCTTTGTTGCTATTTTCGTACCTATGATACAAGGTTTCTTCATTTCTCTGGCGATGATTGCAGCATGACAGGTAAGACCTCCTTCGTCTGTAATATAGGCAGCCGCTCGTTGCATAGCCATAATAAAAGAGGGAAAAGTCATAGGCGTTACTAGGATGTCTCCTTTCTTCACTTTGTTTAAATCGCTGGGGTTTTTAACAACTCTTACGACTCCTCGCACAATTCCTTTTTGAGCAATGACGCCATGAATGGCATGGTCTTTTTTTTGGTTTATCACTTTAATTAGTGGCGTCTGTGAAAATAAAAGTTCGCCTTTGTAACAAATGGCGTAGAAAGGGTCATACTTCTTAGGCTTTTCTTCGAGTAGAGTTTGGATTGGATAGTTTTTAAGCTCTTGAAATGATAAATTATAGTAGGCAGCGACGCGTTTGAGTATCGGTCTTGCTAAGAATAGTAATTCATAAAAAACGTCTGTTCGTTGAGTCCGGTAATAGACTAATTCTTGAACTTCTTTAAACAAAGGTTGCAAAGGAAGAGGTACTTCTACATTTTTAGGATGTTGCATGGCTTCTAAATTCTTCATACACTTTTTAATTTCTTCAGGTGTGAATGGCTCTGAAAAACCGTCTCGAGTTTTTATCCAACCATACTCATCTGCAATTTGTTGAGGTTTTGTACCATTTCGCATGGCTTCTTCAAACAAAGTATGTTTGTTTTTCTTAATGGGAAAACTAGCATCTCCTATGAACACACCGATGTTTTCTTTAACATATTTCGATACTTCCTGCTGAAGTTTTTTGGAATAATAATGATCTGCTCCGTGGACGAACCAGATATGAGCTCCAACGATTGTTAAAATTTCGTAAATTTCTTTCAATTGTTGTAGAGGATTGGTTTTCACCTCCATACTCAGTTCTTTAATTCGTTTCTTTTTTTGTTGATAAAGATTTTCTAAAGAAGAGGTCATAGAAGAGATAGAGGTATTCTTAAGAATCGTTTCGATTTGTTTCGCAAGATGATCAAAAACTTCTTCACTCTTATACCACACCCCATTTTCCTGTACCCAGGCGTCACATTCAGCATTTACACCGATCCTAGCGAAGGATTGCCCGGTAATACTATCTTTGAACAATGAAACCATAAAAGTTTTAAATGATCTCTCCAGCCAAGGTTCCCAACAAAATTTTTGTACGTTCTTAATAATCTCTTCTTTTTTCATTTCTCCTCCAAAATGGCTTCTTTAATCAACAAAGTTCCACTACATTTCCCTTCCATTATCTTCTCTGTTTTAATGATTTTTATTCTCTTCTTAAATAATGAGCAATTTAACACGACGGTCTCGTATTCACCGCCCTCACCTGCAACATTAAGGGCGTTCTTATTATATAATTTTTGAAGATCTTGGATTATCTTCTCATCTATTTGCCTTCCTAACCATTTTTCATCCAACCCTTCAGCGGCTACAGCGGTAATAATAACTTCGAATCCCTTGGCAACAACTTCTCGTAAATGTTGTTCTTGAGGTTTATGCCATAACGGAGAAAAAATCTTAAGACCTAATTTATCACAAATCTTTTCAATTCGATCACGTTGATAGGTAGAAAATAAAGCTCCAGTAATAATGCCGTCAATTTTGTATTTCTCTTTTGCTATTTTAATAGCTTTTTCGAGATCTTTAAGCTCTTCTTCTTTTTTTCCTGCGGTTTGCTTAATAAGTATTGGCAATCCCATAGCTTCGGCTTGCAATTCTATTAATTCCGTTCCAGCCGTTTGAAACATATAGGAAACTTTATTCTTAGCTTGAAGATGAATAAGGCATGTTAGTTCATAATTTTGTTTTTTCATGATGGAAGCGGCACTGAGAGAGTCTTTTCCAGAAGAAAAAAGGAGACCAAGCTTTAAGTTATGTGAAGGGTAAAAAAGCTTTAGGTATGAAGACTTGGTTGAAAAACCATTTTTTTTTGCCAATTTTCCGAGAGCGTAATCAAATTTTGAACCGTATTGGGCGGCCACTTTCTTACGGAAGGCAAACTCTTCAGGAATTCCTTTTTCTAAAGCGATTTTTCGGAGAATGAGTTTCGTAACATTATCTACGATTTTATATTTCCCTGGGATTTTAAGAGCGAATTCGATTAATTTTTTGTCTAAAAAAGGAAGTCGTAATTCAAGGCTATTGTCCATGGTTATGACATCATCACGGTATAAATCCCTTTCGTAGATCTTGCGCAACCCAGAAAGGCATTCTTGATTAATATTGTTTGAATTTTTATGTCGTTCGTATCCGGCAAAAATTTCTTCACTGCCGAGACCGGAAAAAATAACTTTACATCCATCTTCTTTGGCCATTTCACAGGCCAAGTAGAAGGGAAGAGCGACTCCTATTTTTACGACATTAGAATCTTCAATGAGAGGAACAATTTTTTCAAGGTATAAAAGAACTTGGGAGAGAAATATTTTCTTGATTTTTAGTTTTAAACCTAATTTCTTGGCGACGTTTTTGGCAGAGAGGAAATCTGATGCTTCTTTTCCCTCTCCTTCTAAAACAGCGGTATAACAGGTGAAATCATAACCTTTATCTTTAAAATATTGAGCTAAATATGTAGAATCAATACCTCCGGAGAAAAGGAGGCCAAATTTTTGAGAAGGAATTCGTTTGGCAATGGCTTCATCCAATAGTTTTTCGGTTTGTTTCTGCAGCTGTTCCTGAGAAAGTTGGTGTTCTGGCACGTAGGTAAAGAATTCACGTTCGCGGTCCTGTAATTTCTTCGTTTTCGTATTGTATATCAGAATATGCCGCGGGTTCAGTTCTTCAATATCAAGATGTCCTAATTTTTCCAAAACCTTCTTCTCTGAGACGAAGGCAAACCCATTGGTAGTATATGTAAACCACAATGGTTTCTCGCCAAGGAGATCTCGCGCTAAGTATATTTTCCCATCATGCCAGTAAGCAAAGGCATAAACACCGTCAAGTTCCTCTATTTTGGTGATGTCAAATTTATCAAGAAATTGCAGCAACAATTCGGCATCATTCTGGGCTTTGAAGTGGTATTTGGCCTTCAATTCTTTCCAGTTATAGATCTCACAGTTCGCCACAAGAACACCTTTCCCTCGAAGAGGTTGGGAAACAGTATTTATGATAGCATGGAGCGTATGACCTACTACGGTATGAGAATCGATGGAGAGGAATTTAGAGCCATCTTTTCCTCGATTCTGTAATAATGTGAGAGCTATTTTTACCTGTTTCTCTGCTTCTGGATAATGACAAATACCGATAATGCCGCACATGGGAATAATTTGACCCCTATTTTTTATAAATATTTAGTAGTGACAAATAAAAAGAGGGTAAGAGTTATATTAAATGAGGGGTTTATTCAATGATATGGGAATGAATGTACTTGTTTTTTATCTTAAGAAGGAAGAAATAGGATTGATTTCAGAAGAACTCCTTGAATTTTTATTCAAACGTTATACTTTATCTTTCGTAGGTGAAAAAAGTCTCATCCAGGGCTTAGAACGTTATTTTGATGACGGAATTTTTGATCGAATTGATAATATTGCCATTCCTTCTTTTATCTTTATAACTAATCAGCATTTTCCTGACCTAAAAACAATCTCATTTCAGAATGAGCAACAACTTAAAGATGATCTTTTAGGACTACAGCCGCAGCAACGTTTCTTAAATAAAAAAATGTTCAAATGCACGAAATGCGGTGAATGTTGCAGACCAATAGTCAAAGTTGATGAGGAAGATATCAGAAGAATTGAAAGTGTAGGTTACCAAAGAAAGGACTTTCTGGATTACGATCCTTTGGAAAGAGGCCATACTACGAAAGATACTCTCAGACAAAAAAAGAATGTCTGTATGTTTCTCAAAAGAAAAGGAGAAGAGTTTATTTGTTCCATCTATGATTCTCGCCCAAGGAATTGTCGAATTTACCCTTTTCATAGCAAGAATCAAAAGTTGGAAGATTGTATTCCTACATACTTACGAAAACCGGAGTCTTTAAGAGAAATTTTTAGGAAAAGAGCTGCTTAATGGTATGTATTAAGTCTGCTCTTTCGTGGACAGTGCCGACTCGCTTTCAGTAAGCGACGAAGATAGTGGGGCGCCTCTCCGCAGGAGCCGTCCCTCTCCACAGGTCTACGTATTCCGGATTATATCGCTCGTGAATTGGCACGGTCTACACACAGACTTAATACATATGTTTAACGTAAGTGAATCTCTAAAATGTCCCTATCCCGTAAGACATGCCCCAGCATGAGTTTTTGCCCAGGGAATCTTGTTGATGCTCCCCACACTCTGGCAAATTTGAATTTTTTTGAGAAGTCTTTATGAAGCTTATTACAGACTGTTTCGATGGTTGAATTTCGTTTCATAATCAATGGTTCTTTTAAGTCGGCTTCTTTTCGTGGTTCTTTAAGATAGACGCGCATGAAATCAAGCTTCTGGAAGATTAATTCCTTAAGGGTTTCGATATTAATTCCTTTCTCAGCGGAAATGGCGATGTCGGCATTTAATTCGTGTTTCATGCGTTCAACTTCTTCTGCGGTGGCAAGATCAATCTTGTTAAGACATATTATCGCCGGGAGATATTTGCGATTCGATTCAATGCAGTCAATAAAATCGTCAACGTCGATAACGCTGCGAATAAGGACATCGGCGTTCATGATACGAAATTCACGAAGGATATTGCGTAAGGTTTCATCATCGATATCGAGAGGGACAGTTTTACCGAGAAGAATCCCTCCCCGCGGTTTTTTGGTAATAAAAACTTCTGGTTTAGTTTTATTAAGACGAATTTTAGCTTCCCAAACTTCCCTCATAATGGCTGGATACTGTTCTGGATTATGGATATCAATGAGAATTAAGACGAGATCAGCATTCTGGATGACAGTAAGAACCTCTTTTCCTCGTCCTCTACCGGAAGCTGCGCCACTGACAATACCTGGAACGTCGAGAATCTGAATTTTGGCTTGCTTATATTCCAAAACTCCCGGTATAACCGTAAGGGTAGTAAACGCGTATGCTGCTACTGTGGAATGAGCGCTTGTTAAAGCATTGAGAAGAGTAGACTTACCAGTGGAAGGAAATCCCAGCAGTAAAACTGTAGCATCGCCTGATTTGCGGACAGAATAACCATGTTCAGATTGGCCTGTTTTTTTTTGAGACCGAGCTTCTTGTTTCAGTTTTAGTTGGGCAATTTTCGCTTTAACTAAACCAATATGACCTTGAGTAGCTTTATTGTACTTTGTTTTGCGTAATTCTTCTTGAAGCGCTTTAATCTGTTCTTGATAATTGACCATCTCGCAGGGAGAGGAAAGATTTCCTTTTTAATACTTATCGGCGAAAAAGGAAGGAATTTTTCGCAATGTTTATAAAGAATATAACCGCCTTATTTCTTTATGCCGGAGCTATTTGGTACTGCACAGTCTTATGTGTATACGCTAGCAGTGGGAATTGTCATTTTGTTGGTCGGTTTTGCATTGGGCCTCCTGGCAAAAAAATTTCTCCATCGGCTTCTTAAAGAGATTGGATTAAATAAAGTTATGAATAAAGTAAACATACCCTACGATATCGAATCAATTGTAAGCCATATTGCGGCCAGCCTTATTTATTTGATAACAATTGTTTTCTTTCTTAATCGATTAGGAATTACTTCCATCGTTCTTTACCTAATTGTGGGGGCGGTGCTTATGCTCGTGATTTTAACTTTCATCGTTGGTTTAAAAGATGTGATCCCTAATTTTGTAGCGTGGATAATTCTTCAGCATCAAGGTAAAGTGAAAGATGGTTACTCTGTCAATGTGCGGGAAATTGAAGGAGTTGTGGAAAAAATAAGGTACTTAGAAACGGAAATTAAAACGCCAAAAGGAGATATTTTATACGTGCCAAATTCGTTGTTTCTCAAAAGCAAAGTTTGGGTAAGGAAGTAGAAATGAGACTATTTTATAATGAAATTTGACATCCTCCTCACCCTAAAGGGTTGCCCTGCGGGGCAACTCCTCCGCTTCGCTACGGAGCGAGGATTCCCTATCTAGGAAGAAAAGCTTTGGCG
>JAGVYE010000046.1 GCA_018303445.1 Candidatus Woesearchaeota archaeon | reverse complement strand
TTTCACTTTTACAAGTATCACAAATAATAACCATATCCAACACCTCAAAAGAAGTAGAGCTTTCGATTATTTAAAGATGTCGTTAATTAGACAGTATCTTGAAATGGAGAATTTACTACCACAATCTTTAAATATATGACTTTTTTTTCATATGATTATGGATTCATGTGACAAAGAAGTATATAAATTGTTCTTCGGAACGCTGGCGAACCAAAGCAGATTAAAGATTCTCAATATTTTGCGAAGTGGACAAAAAAATGTGAAAGAAATTTGCAGAGAGACAGAATTTGAACAAAGTATGGTTTCTCATAATTTGAAAATGTTAGAATATCATGGAATGGTGTTTGTTGAAAAGAAGGGAAAGTTTAGATATTACGATCTAAACAAAAAGACGATTAAACCTCTTTTAGAACTTATTGATGCCCATATGCGGGAATATTGCTGTAAAATAGCAAGAGGAGAACGATGAAAGAGGAGGAAACGATCCGAACAAGGGAAAAAAATAGAGTTCTCTTTAATAAATGGTCTTCTACGTATGATTTTCCGCTCTTTCGATTTTGGATGAGACGATTTCAGAAACCAGTATTTCAAGAGATAAATTTTTCTTCATTAGGCGCTATTTTAGATGTGAGTTGTGGCACAGGAGAATTTTTGAAGGCACTTTACCAAAAAAGCGAGGGAAAAGGAACATTAGTTGGCATTGATTTAGCTAGTGAGATGGTGGAAAAAGCACGACAGAAATTACCTCCAGAGGTCGTTTTGAAAGAGGCGGATGCACATCAACTTCCATTTAAAGATCATAAGTTTGATTACACCATCACGACAGAAGCATTTCATCATTATTATGATCAAGAAAAAGCATTACAAGAGATGAAGAGAGTGACAAAAAGCACAGGAAAAGTGATCATTGTAGATATTAATTTTTTTCATAGACCAGTACATTGGTTATGGCAAAAACTAGAGCCTGGGTGTGTTAAAATTAATAATAAAAAAGAGATGAAAGATCTCTTTGAGAAAGTTGGTTTAAAGGTTTTAAAACAGGAGAGAACTTTCTTATTTGCCGTCATGACCGTGGGAAAGAAAGAGGCAGAAGCGGGGGAAATAAAATCATGAAAAAAACGACGCTGAGTATTTCAGGAATGCATTGTGCGAGCTGTGCAAATGTCTTAACGCGAGCATTACAAAAAGTAGAGGGCGTGCAATCAGCCGTGGTAAATTACTCTACAGAGAAAGGAATGGTAGAGTTCGACGAAATAAGAACCACAGAAGAGACTTTAATAGAAACTGTGAAGAAGAAAGGATATAGAGCGACGATATTTAAAGCCGAACATGCGCACCATGAAGAAATCTTGAAAGAAAAAGAGATTGGACGATTAAGACGAAAAGTTATTTTAAGCGCTCTGTTATCATTTCCAGCTTTACTTATCGGAATGATATTTATGGATGAAGGAATTCTTTTTTCAGGATTTGAGCTTCCCTTTGCAGAGTATCTTTTGTTTGTGCTTACGACTCCTGTGCAGTTTTATGTCGGGAAAACATTTTACATAGGAACGTTAGCGGCGTTTAAAAATAAAACGGCGAACATGGACAGCCTCATTGCCATCGGCACAAGTGCGTCGTATTTTTATTCTGTAGCAGTGGTTTTTTTTAGTGTCGAAGGGTTTCAGTATTTTGAAGTTTCTGCTGTTTTAATAACGTTAGTTCTTTTAGGGAAATATCTGGAAGCAATAGCGAAAGGAAAAACAAGCCAGGCGATTAGTAAATTGATGAGAATTGGAGCGAAAACGGCAACGGTACTTCGAGGAAAGAAGGAAGTTAAGATTCCTATAGAAGAAGTACAAAAAGGGGATCTTATTTTAGTTAAGCCGGGAGAAAAGATTCCAGTTGATGGGGAAATTATAGAAGGACATTCAGCCCTTGATGAAAGTATGGTCACGGGAGAAAGTATCCCCGTGGAAAAAAAGAAAGGAGATTTTGTGATTGGTTCGACGATTAATAAACAAGGAACATTGACTTTTAGAGCAACAAAAGTAGGAAGTGAAACGGTTTTGGCAAGAATTATTAAACTAATCGAAGAAGCGCAAACAAAGAAAGCGCCCATCCAACGATTCGCAGATGAAGTATCAGCGTATTTTGTGCCGGTCGTCATAGGTATAGCCATACTTACTTTTGTGATCTGGTTTTTCATTCTTAACGCGGAACTGAGTTTTTCTCTCATTGCGGCCGTAGCGGTTCTCGTGATAGCCTGTCCCTGCGCCTTAGGTTTAGCTACACCAACAGCGATTATGGTTGGTACGGGAAAAGGGGCAGGAAAAGGAATTCTCATCAAAGGAGGAGATGCTTTAGAAGCGGCGCATAAAGTGAAATTTGTCGTTTTCGATAAAACAGGAACGATAACGAAAGGAAAACCTGAAGTTATGGACATCATTCCAAAGAATGGAACGACGAAGGAAAAACTACTCCAAATTTCATCGAGCATCGAAGGAAAATCAGAACATCCATTGGCAGAGGCGATTGTTAAGAAAGCGGAGAAGGAAAAAATTAGAACGGTAAAGGTAACAGCTTTTAAAGCCATTCCCGGTCATGGAATTCAAGGACGAATTAAGAATCGCGACTATTTTATTGGTAACTTTAAGTTTATGACTGAGAAACGAGTAAATCTTTCTTCGCTGGAGAAGGAAATTCGCATTTTGGAAATGGAAGGAAAAACAGTGATGGTTGTGGCAGAAGGAAGAAAAGTCCTGGGAATGATTAGTGTTGCGGATGAGATTAAAGAAGATTCGCCAAAAGCGGTTAGTATCCTTAAATCCATGGGAGTTATTCCTTATCTGATTACCGGAGATAACCAACGGACAGCAACAGCGATTGCAAAAAAAGCAGGAATTGAACTGGTCTTGGCTGAAGTTCTTCCTGATGAGAAAGCAAAACAAGTGAAAGAATTGCAGAGAAAGGGTAAAGTGGCAATGGTCGGGGATGGCATCAACGACGCTCCAGCATTAGCTCAGGCAGATATTGGCATTGCCATGGGTTCGGGAACAGATGTGGCGATGGAAACTGGAAATATTGTCTTAATGCGTGATAACTTGCTAGATGTGCCAAAAGCGATCAAATTAAGTAAAATGACGATGACAAAAATTAAGCAAAATATGTTTTGGGCCTTGATTTATAATGTTTTAGGAATTCCTATAGCCGCGGGGATATTCTATCCGTTCACAGGCTGGTTGCTGAATCCGATTATTGCCGGAGGGGCAATGGCGTTAAGTTCAGTAAGCGTTGTAACCAACTCTTTATTACTAAGAAGGAAAAGGTTCTAAATGAATAAACAAAAATACTACTGGTTGATCTCTTGGTTGATTTTTGGAGTAATAAGTGTTCTCCTCTTTTTAGGTTATTTTTATTCTGGGAAAGAACATGGAGAGGAACTCAGCCTTTATCTGAAAGGGATAACGACCTTAGAACATTTTGGAATTCATTACACCGTAGGCCTTTTCTTTGGCTTATTATTTCTTTTATTCTTCTGGAAAAAACAATGGCCGGAACCAATTATTCTCGGGATAACAATTTTGTGGTCACATTTCCCTGATCTCGTAGTCTTTCTAAGAGAAGTTCCGCAACATCAGAGTTGGGAAAATATTTTCTTTTTTCATCCTGTGGTGGATGAATTTCGTCAGATATTATTTATAGCGTTAATTATCGATGTCATTTTAGCTTTTCTTTACCTTAAACTGAAAAGAAAGAATTGCGAAAAAGTGAAGATAAAATTAATAAAGTGATATAACATAAAAGTTGACGATGAAAAAACTAAACCTAGCGGTTAAGGGGATGACTTGTACAAGCTGTGAAGTTCTTATTGAGCGGAATCTTAAAAAAGTGCCCGGAGTAAGTGATGTTAAAGTAAGTAGGGCGAAAGAACACGCCGAAGTTACGTGTGAATGTGAGATTCCTCTTTCAGAGCTGCAAAAAGCGATAGCGGAGAACGGATACACTCTTTCTCTCAAAGATGAGAGTGGAGAAACTCTTCCTTTTGAAAAAGAATCATATTTTTCCACTCACAAGAAGCGTTTTGCGGAAATTGGAGCTATGCTTCTTTTCATTGGAGGAATATACCTTCTTTTAACCTATTTTGGTATCCTTCCAAAAGGGTATGGGGTCACGGAAAATATGAGTTATGGATTTATTTTCTTGTTAGGATTAACAGCGGGAACCTCAACGTGTTTAGCAGTCGCAGGAGGATTACTCCTAGCGGTTTCGGCAAAATTTAATGAAAAAAACCAGGATTTAACAAATAGACTAAAAGCAGTTCCTCATCTTTATTTTAACCTTGGAAGAGTAGGCGCATACACGTTGTTTGGCGGACTGATAGGATATGTTGGTTCGTTCCTGACACTTTCTTCTACTGTTAATGGAATCCTGACCATTGTGGCTAGCTTGTTTATGATTTTAGTAGGATTGCAGCTGCTCAAAATCTTTCCGTGGCTGGAACGATTTCAGCTTAAAATGCCGAAATTTATTGCCCATAAACTTTATGATGCAGGAAGCCATGAACAGACGGAAGCTACCAGACGAAATGCTTTTTTGTTTGGAGCAGGAACCTTTTTTCTGCCCTGTGGTTTCACACAAGCTTTGCAGTTGTATGTGTTAGGTAAAGGTGATTTTTTGACGGGAGGACTAACAATGTTAGCGTTCTCCTTAGGAACCTTGCCCGCTTTGATATCAATCGGGGCTCTTTCAAGTTTTTCAAAAGGTTCATTCCAGAGACACTTTACAACTTTCTCTGCAGTGTTGGTAATCATTTTAGGTATTTTTAATATTCCCAGTGGTTTAGTCCTTACAGGAGCGACCGTGGTTACGCCCGCGACAACTTCTTCTCTTTCCATACCTCTTACTATCCCTCTTGAAGAAGGAAAACAAATTATTAAGATGGAAGTAAAGGGGTTAGATTATTTCCCTTCCGTATTTACTTTAAGGCAAGGAGTTCCTGTAGAATGGAGAGTTGATGGACGAAAAGCGCAAGGCTGTGCCCAAATCCTTTCTGTTCCGGCACTGGGAATAATCGAATCATTACCTCGAGAGGAAATTAAAACTATCTCTTTTACTCCAAATAAAGCGGGAACAATTCGTTTTAGTTGTGGCATGGGAATGGCAGGGCCGGGAACGTTTACCGTTGTTCAAAACACGTGAGAGGGAAAGGCAATGAAAACCGTGATGAGAGTTGAAGGAACACACTGTCAGTCATGTAAGATGCTTATAGAGGAAATATGTTCTGAGATTTCAGGGATAAAGTCATGCGAGCTTGATTATAAGACCGGAAAGATGATTATTGAACATGAAGGAACAGTAAATTGGGACAAATTAAAGAAAGAAATAGAAAAAGTTGGCACATATAAAATAAAATCTTGGGGTGAAAAAAAATGATGCATCAGTATGGATATTCGATGATGGGAGGGAACATATTAGGGATGAGCCTTTTTTGGGTTTTGTGGCTGGCGATCTTAGCATTTGTGTTCTCGGTGATTTTTTGGCTCACCTACAAATGGCTCGTAGAGTCGAAAAGGGCCTGCTGCCATAAAGAACGATGATGCAACATAGTTGTAAAAACTGTGGAAAAGATTTTAGTCGTAAAGAAGCTATTAAAGTTTTTTACAGTTGTGGATGGAGAAAAACATGAATAACAAGAAATTAGGAATAGTTTTTCTGGCTCTAAGTGGTATTTTGATTTTCATTCTTCTTCAGCTTATATACAGTTTAGATACGAAAGCACAGGAATTGGGTTGTTTTAAAGATAAAGGGTGTATTAAAATTGAATCGACGTTATCAATAACTCACTTTGCTTTTGGAGTTATTGGCTTTATTCTCGCGCTTGGTTTCTACTTGCTGTTTTTTTCAAAAGGAGAAGAAGCTATTGTGAAAACGTTAGAGGAGACGAAAAATAAGCAGCTGGAGGAAGATAAGTTTACGCTTATTCTAAAAGGGCTTGATGAATATGAAAGAAGAGTTATGAAGGCAGTAAAAGAACAGGAGGGAATTACCCAAAACACGCTCCGTTTGCGTACGGAGATGTCAAAGGCTAAGTTAAGTTATGTTTTACAGGATTTGGAAAAGAAAGATCTTATTGTCAAGAATAAAAAAGGAAAAACATATACTATACATCTTAAAGAAGAAATTTAGGTTATGAACGTTCTTTCTTTAAAATTCAGAAGTTATGGACTTTCTAAGCATCTCCGTTCTGGAGATTAAATATTAATATATTAGATGCTTTTCTTCCTTTACGACAAATAAAAGGAGTTGGTTAAGAATGGAAGAACAAACAATAAAAAAAGAGAATCTTTCGACGCACAAGAGCCAAAACTGGCTTTTAGTTACATCTTTTTTACAAGTGGTTTTGCTTGTATATATAGCAATGCAAATAGGGGGCATAGGAGGAACTATCCAAGGGGCGGCTGTTGCCGGAGCGCCAACGGTTGAAAGAGGAGTCGCTGATCCGGAACCACAGCCTGTAGCAAACGTAGATATGAAACAACTCGTTGATGATGATCCTTCTTTAGGAGAAAAAGATGCACCAATAACTATTGTAGAATTTAGTGATTATGAATGCCCTTTTTGTGCAAGATTTTATTCCCAAACGTTACCTCAGATTAAAAGCAATTACATTGAGACAGGGAAGGTAAAATTGATTTATAGGGATTTCCCACTTAGTTTCCATCAGCAAGCAGAACCGGCAGCTATTGCCGCTAATTGTGCTGGTCAACAAGGGAAGTATTTTGAATACCATGACAAAATCTTTGATGATGGGGGAGCTGCTGGAAAGAGTTCAGCTGATTACAAAAAATGGGCTCAGGAACTTAAACTGAATGTTGCTCAATGGGAGAAATGCTTAAGCGACCCAGCACAAAAACAAGAAATTCAAAAAGATTTCCTTGACGGTCAACGGGCGGGAGTTCAAGGAACGCCGGGATTCTTTGTTAATGGAAAAGTGGTCTCGGGAGCACAGCCTTTTTCAGTATTTCAGCAAATTATTGAACAAGAGTTGAGGTAAAGCTTTTTATTTTTACTTCTTTTTACTTCATAAATGGATTCATTTCGACAGCTTCGGGACGCGCTAAAAGAGGTATATATCTCTCCGGCGTATATAATGGCAACTTTAGGCTTTGCCACCTTTCTGATATTGTTTAATGCCCTCATTAATAATTATAGAATAATTTTTTCTTCTTCGTTTTCATTTTTATTGACTTTATCTTTAGTACGAGGGACGTTAAGTTCCATAAACATAATTTCTTTGCTTTTACTGGTGTTGATGTCTCTTCTTGCGGGTATTGTTTTATCAATGACGATTTTTCTGGTAAAAAGGCAGGCAACGGCAAAGGTGGGAATGAGCTCTTTAAGTATCTTAGCAGGGGTTATCGCGCCGGCGTGCCCTTCCTGTGCCATCGGTTTGCTCAGTGTGTTAGGGGTAGGAAGTTTTTTAGCAATATTACCTTTTAAAGGCTTGGAATTAGGAGTTATTGCCGTTTTTGCTCTTTTTATCTCGATATTGTATCTTTCAAAGAAAATAGCGGCGAAAGTGTGTGATGTCCGCTAAAAGAGATCTGAGAAAATCTATTCTTTGATGCTCATAGCGTGTTCTTTAATCGGAGTTTAGGATCTCTCTGTCGCTCCGCTCGGGGCGGTTTTTCGACCATGATTTTTCCAATTAAAGTGAGGGCTACGCCACCAGTGGAACCATACACTGGTGGAAAAATCATATTTTAATTATTATCTCTTCCAATAATAATATACTATTAACCCTATCACCGCTACTGTCAATGCCGCATCTGCCACATTAAATGCCGGCCAGAAAGAAAAGTCAATAAAGTCAATAACGTATCTTCTCCAAATTCTATCTGCAAGATTTCCCATCACTCCTCCTAAAAAAAACGCCCAGAGTAATTGCGGAACTATTTCCTTTCCAATTTTGGCATAATTAATTATCACGAGAATCGCTACCACCAAAGAAATAATTCCTAGAAACAAGGGCTGTCCCTGTAAAATTCCAAATCCTGCCCCGGTATTTTTTACAAAATGAATGTTTAATATTCCCCTTTGCCATTCTGGCAAAAAGACTAATACCCAATATTTTAAAGCTTGGTCGAGAAGAAAAACAAGAACTGCTACACACACAAAAAAGAAAACAAAATTTTTTTTCATCATTACCAAAGACGCGACTTTTGTTCCGCTCCTACTGCTTTCTCAACTTGCGTCATCCTTTGTTCGAGAGAACTGAGCATGGCTTTAATCGTATCCAACTTGCTGCTAATAAGCTCCAGATCTCGTGAACTAAACTGTTGTTGTGGGGATTCTCGAAAGGATGGTTTGGCTTGTGTAAGAGGGGCGAACTGTGCCTGTTCTAAAGGACTTCGTGGTATGGACTGTGGTTCAAATGATGGTTCTTCCGGGAAGAGAGATTTTTCTTCTAATCCTAAATCTTCTTGCAAGGAAGTGTTGTGACCACCCAGCTCTTTATCTGCAAGGTGGTCAAAATCAAAATCATCATCTTTTTTCCAAAACATTACTTTGTTTAAAATGCCCACTTTTCAGAGAATACTATTTTTGGTTTTAAAGGTTTCGTAACTATCTTCTGATAATTTCTAGGATTTTGAACCCCTTTCATTTTATAGAAACGGCAAAAAATTCTACGGAGAAAGTAATTAGAGAATAATAAACCTGAACCATAGATTAACAACCTTTAAAAAGCCTCTTTCAGCAGTCATCAAAGGTGGTTTATCATGGAAATTCTCCTTCCTTCAGAAGTTCTTGAGCGTATCCAAAAGAAGATTGGAAATCAATCGATTTCACACTATCTCCTCACACTCATCGAAAAAGACCTGCAAGAAAATCAACCCTATACAGAGAATGATGAAGAAAAAGTCAAAGAACGCTTGCGTAGCTTAGGATATATAGATTAAAATGACGAAAGTTCTTTTGTTTGGCATGGACGGAGGAGAACCTTCTCTCGTCTTTGAAAAATGGCGTGATCTTCTTCCGAACATAAAGAAACTTATGGAAAACGGCTCCTATGCCAGAATGAACAGCACTATTCCTCCCAATACCATCGTCGCTTGGAATTCGATGATTTCTGGGAGAGATACCAGTGAACTGGGTGTTTTCAGTTATACTTACAAAACACCTTCAGGAGAAACTCGCTTAGTAAGTTCACAAAATCTCCGATGTAAAGTTATGTGGGACATTATCGGGGAATATAATAAACGCAGTATTGGTCTCTTTGTTCCTCTATCGTATCCTGTACATCCTATCCGCGGCTGTCTCGTCAGCGATTTCTTAACTCCCGATATTGAAAGCAACTGCGCATATCCAGAATCATTAAAAGAAAAAATAAAGAAATTAGGCAACACAGAAGTTTTCTTTGACGTTGTTGCAGGTTTAGCAGAGCATAAACATCTCGATCCGGAAGATCTCATTAAACGTGCTTACCTGATGACAGACATGCAATTTACTTTATTAAAAGATCTCTTTCATAATGAGAAATGGGATTTTTTTATGGCCGTGATGTTAGGAACAGATCGCTTGCAACATATGCTCTGGCGCCATTTTGATGAAACCCATCGCCGTTTTATTGCCAATTCTCCTTACCACGATGCCATTAAGAATTATTATATTTACATAGACGCAAAATTGGGCGAACTTCTCTCCGCACTCGATGATGATACTGTTATCATCGTCGCTTCTGACCATGGCATGATCAAGCAAGAAGGAAAAATAAACATCAACAATTGGCTGATAGAACAAGGCTATTTGGTTCTTCACAAAGATGTTGATCTTTCTCAAAAGCAGCGTTTTAGCAGCTCTTTCATAAATATGGAAAAAACGATTGCCTATGGTAGTGGAGCATACAATGCTAGAGTTTTCATCAATAAACAAATTGTTGGATCACGTTATCCTAAAATTAGTGAAGAAATTATTCAAAAGCTTAAATCCATCCCTGATGACAAAGGTAATCCCCTTGATACAAAAGTATACAAAGCAGAAGATATTTACAAAAACACCTCTGATCCAAACTGTCCGGACTTAACCGTGTACTTTGACGATCTTCGCTGGGCTTCAAACCCTGATTTAGGTCTTTCAGGGCTTTATTCCTGGGAAAGTGCTATGGGTGCAGACAGTGCTGGCCATTCCCGACAAGGCTTTTTCGTTATAAGTGGTAAAAAGATTAAAAAGAAAGGAATGATGCCAGATATCGACATTTGCCAAGTCGCTCCTACCGTTATGAAAATCCTTCAAGTTCCCATTCCTTCAGATCTAAAAGTTAAACCATTGGAGGTTTTTACATATGGTTTATTTTCCTGAATCTACTCTTATTGATACGATTGATGGGTTCCAATGTAAATCCTATGCCAGTGAACATCCTCCGGGGTATATTATTGTTAAACCTAAGTATATCCCTAAAAGTGCTTTGGAGGGTGACGGTTTAAAATATCGCTTCTTATTTGAAAAATGCCTGGTTCGCTTTAATCTCTTTGTTTCGAAGGAAAAACTACAAAATTATGTCTCTCAATTTCGCAAAAAATTTTCGGATTATATTTACGATTGCCCTCTCCACCATAACTGGTTTTTTGTCATTCCTTTTGATAAAATTAAAACTATACATGATGGACGAAAAGGATTGCAGGAACTCCTTCAAATACCAAAAAAAGATTTAGATTCATACTTAATTTTAGTGCGTGAACTCATTGAATTTCTCAAGAAAAGTGGCGTCCCGACAACAGATTTAGGCATCACTCATTCAACTTTACTGGGGAATTACACTCCTGGAACTTCAGATATTGATATTATTATTTATGGGAAAGAAAATGGTTGGAAAATTTTAAATTATCTTCAGACTGCAACCCATCCATTATTAAAATGGAAAACAGAAGAGCAATGGCGTCAATACTATCAGGAACATAAAACGTCTGAGTCAAAACATTTCACCGAAGATGAATACGTTCGCCATATGATTCGAAAAAATTACGAAGGAACATTTGGCGGTACAGTATTCACCCTGTTCACTTCTGAGGAGCGAGATGAAACTTGGTTTAGATGGGGAGAGGAAAGATATCAACCCCTTGGTGTAGCTACGATTCAGGGGAAAGTAGTCGATCACTATAACAGTCATGTTCGTCCGGGGTATTATGAACTTGTAGAGGGAGAAGTCTTGGAGATAGAGCCAGGAAAATCAATCGATAAAAATGTTCCTCTTCGACGAGTTGTTACATATTCTATTCCTTTCGTTCAACAAGCAGTAACGGGAGAAACATTGAAAGCGTGCGGTCTTTTGGAATTAGTAACACCCAAAGCAGGAGAGCTTTACTACCGCCTAAGATGCATTTCTATGAATCATCAATAATCACTACTAAAGATGGGCTTCATTGCCAAGTGTATGGAAATGAGCATCCAAAAGAAGCCGTTCTCGTGAAGCCAAAATACATCCCCACTGATAAAATCGAATCTTCCGTTTTACCGTATCGCTTTATCTCCAGCAGAAAGATGAATCGCCTTAACTTTTGGGTGGAAAAAGAAGGATTGCGGCAATACATTGAAAATTTCACAATAGCATATCCCTATTACCTCTATAAAAGTTCCTTCCATGATTCCCATCGCCTATTTTTTGCTGTTCCCATTGAGCAGATAGAACGCATTTACTTTCCCCGAAGGGGATTAAAAGAACTCATGAGCATGCCTTTGGAAGCCTTGGATCCCCATCTTCGGAATGTCTATCAATTTGTCCAACTTCTCGTGCAAAGTGGCTTACGTCTGAAAGATCTTGGCGTCACGTATTCAACGCTGATGGGGCATTATATGCAAAATATTTCAGACATTAATATTGTCGTCTATGGAAAAGAACAATTTTGGAAATTGATGTCTTTTATGGAAAAAGTACAGCATCCTTCACTTCGCTGGAAGAGCGACGAAGAATGGCAGGAATATTTTCGCAGCAGAAAAAGAAGAAGAAGTTTGGTTCAAGTGGGGAGAAGAACAATACCAAGAACAAGGATTAGTTACGGTTCAAGCAACGGTTGTTGATAATAAGAGCAGTGTCGTGCGCCCAGGATGTTATGAAGTTAGCGACGTTATCGTGATGAGAGGAGAAAACAAAGAAAATATTAAAAAAATAGTTTTTTACAATCGTGATTATTGTATGGTGGCTTTTCCTGGGGAGAAAATCGAAGCTAGGGGAATTTTGGAAAAAGTCATCCCTAAAAATGGCGAAAAGTATCACCGTGTTGTTGTTGGCTATCTTGATGCTTATATTTCAGATCGAAGAGAAGAAGAATTCATTAAATTAAAGGAATGAAATATGAATAAGAATCTCCCCTTAGAGCTACAAAAACTGCACCACGAAAACACATCTTTGCGAGAAGACTGTAATATTTGTCAAGAAAGTACTATGGGTGTTGGTTCAACGGCAAAATACAACTCCGTCATCGTTTGTAAAATAGGATCTACAGAAAACGGCTGGTTTGCCACACTCTCACCAAAAACTGGAGGAAATCCAGAGGAGGACTTTACCATCCAACTGATGACACAACTTCATTTCACTCACTTTAGCCAACTCTCTCTTAACTCCGAGTTGGCAAAAAATTATGGAATTATTCTGGCAAATGCCTGTTCTGCTATGACAACAATAATGCTAGAAAATCCTCAATTTAAAGCCCTTTCGGAAACGCGGGAAACGGGAATATCCCTTGCTACGTATGGAAAATGCACCACGTGGAAAGAAAAAAAAGAACACCTTCACTTAAAATTATTCCCTTTTCGTGGTCTCTTAGGGCAACCATCTACAGTTGACAGTTCATTCGAACGAAAAGAAATAGAACGTGATGAGAAAGGGGAATTTGTGCGTATGATGCCGATACGAAAAAAGATTCTTCCTTCCGAAAGATTTGAATACTTGTCAAGAAAATTGATTGAGTTGATGAATCATGAATGAGCAAGAAAGGAAAGAGTATTTCCAAAAGTTACAGAATCTTCCTATCCTCTCGGAAGAACTTGCGGACTTACATTCTCACACCACTACTTCAGATGGAACACTTACACCAAAAGAACTCATCGATTTGGCCTTGCAGCGCCGTCTTTCTGCCTTAGCGATAACTGATCATGACACAGTCGATGCTCTTCCTTTTGCCATTGACTACACCAAGAACAAACCTCTTCTTATTGTTCAAGGAATTGAGTTTAGTTGCGAAGAATTGCCGAGAGGCTTTGAAGAAGTCCATATCCTTGGTTTGTTTATCGATCATCGTAACGAAGTATTACGAAAACGTCTTGTTCATCTCTTAGAGAAACGAAAAGAACGAGAACAGAAAATGATCGAAAAATTACAGAGTTTTGGGTTTGATATAACTTTTGAAGAAGTTGCCGCTCGTGTTGGTGTAGCCTTTGGCAGGCCTCACATTGCGAAAATTCTCGTTGAGAAATATCCTCAACAATTTAAAACCGTACAGGATGTCTTTGAAAACTATATTGGCAGTGGAAAGCCAGCCTACATTCCCCGTCTCGATAAAATCAAAGTGAAAGAAGCCATTAGTCTCATCCATACTACAGGCGGTATAGCTTCTTTGGCACATCCTTGTTTGTATAAAGATGAAGATGTTGTTGAATTAGTTTCCTATTTTGTTGCTTGTGGTGGTGATGCGCTTGAAACGTTTTACCCATATTATGTTAATGCGAAAGGAGTTTCTTTGGAAGAATCTCAACATAAGAATGCCTTGGTCCAGAAGTTAGCTCAAGAGAAAAGCTTATTACAAACTGGCGGGTCTGACTTTCATGGAATTATTAGACCTATTATGTTAGGAGATTGTGGTATCTCTATGGAAATGTTTGAGAGATTGAAGGAGAGAAGAATGAATGAGTTTAAAATTCCTTAATCCAAATACCCCAGCACCTTCAACCTTTCTTTCACTTTCTGTTCTTCAGCTTCCGTATAGAAAGAATATTCTTTCGGTTCTCGTTTTCCATATTTTTTCTTTTTTGGAGGATTATTCTGGAGAAAGTCTGGATCTATTGCTTCTGTGAGGATGCTTCCATCCATATCTTCGTCAATCTCTTTTCCCAGGAGATAAAGAACAGTAGGAGCAAGATCTAGAATGTGAGCCGAAGCAAGCTTGAAGTCTTTCTTTAAAGGACTGCCTTTCATGATTAAAACGCCATCGGGGGAATCTTCGTGTTGTCCAGAGCGCAGAGTTTGCTGATTATATTGTTGTTGGGGGATGGCTTCCATACCGTGATCTGAAGCAATAATAACAATGGTATCGTTATCGATAAGTGTACTTATCTGCTGATCGAGAAAAGCGTAATATTTTTCGATAACTTTTCCGAATTTTTTTAGCTCTTCTTGAAGGTAAGAAATGAAAGGGAATTCTTCTGGCTTCATATACTGCCAAAACATATGCTGGATGCCATCAAGCCCGGGAAAGTAGACAGTAAGGAATTGGGGATTGAGCTTTGCTTTTACGTGTAGAGCGGACTTTCCAGAAAAGCAGTCGCTGAGATACACACGAGCAAAAAAATTGAAGAGATTTGTTTTCTTAAACTGCATACTTTTTACTTGTTCTTTTTCTTCTGTAGTAAGACTTTCAAAGAACGTTTCAATCTCAGTATCATTAATCTCTGAAGGTGTTTTATTTAATTTCTTTACTTTTTGAAGCATCGTTGCAGGGTACATCAAATTTCCTTCGCCTTTTGATTTATACAGCAAAATTGAGTTTTCCAGATCGCGCAAGCCTTCAATCGTTTTTTGTGAAATCAGTGCTCCGTACACGGGATCAGCCGGCCATGTTACTAACCAGCTTACCACACCACAACTTATTTTTTCTTCGCTTAGAATATCCCAAATTGTTTTCTCCTTGAGAAAAGAACTGGTGATAAGGTAATTTCCTCCCAGATTCCATTTCGCTAAAAGATTTCCGTACTTCAGCATGGAATAAATATATGCCTGCTTACATTTTATGGTTGCTTTGGAGGGACTCTTAAGATCTTGAGAAAATAATTTCCCTAGGCGCAAAGGCCAATCTACAAGAAAATGGTTTGTTAAGTCTTTTTTGTAGTTTTTTTTTGGCAAGTCAAGAAACAAATTAGAAAAATACGTTATTCCAGTTTTTTCCGGCATTTTTCCAGTGGCAATGCTCATCCATAACGCAGGCGATTTGTATCCGGGAAGACTTTGCAATGGAGCAGAAACACCTTCTTTTACTAATGAGCTGATCGTTGGAAGTGATCCTTTTTGCATTAAGGGGTTTATAACTTTCCAGGTGGCAGCATCGATAGCAATGAAAAGGAGGTTTGTCATGATAAAAGCTCTGGAGGATGGTAGTTTTTAAGTATTTCCAAAAGTTTTATTTTTTTCATTAATAACTTAAATTTTTCATCGTCTACTGTCGTCTCAGAATGATTTTTTAAGAGTTTCTCTTACGGGGGTCTTATGATCCATACCTGCTTTCTCGTAAATTAACTCAACCATTCTTTCTGCTGCTTTCCCATCAGTCTTAAAGCAAAACTTCTGAACAATTTGTTCACGTTTAGCTTCCCATTTTTGATCCATTGCTTCTTTTACAGCTTCTTTGAGGTTATCGTTCATCGTTACGATTAACCCACCAATAAAAGGTGATTCTTGGTAATTAGGCACGAGATTTAACTGAAAATTAATCGTAAGAATGGGCTTTCCTAAGATCATTGCTTCCAAGGCAACTGTTGAATCGAAATTGATTACTAAGTCGCTCGAACTTAATAATTGATATAATACATTAACGTCTTTCCTCTCCTCAATCATTACATTCTTAAAATTATTCTTTTCTATAACTTTCTGGTATTCTTCTCTCATTCTTTCACGGGGATGCAATTTTATAATAATCTCTTTATAAAATGGTGAAGTAGCCTGCAAAATCTTATTAATGTATTCAAAATAAACTTCTGAAGGAAGAAGGTTATTATCAACGAAAGGGCCCGTAATCAAAGTAATCTTTCCGCTTTTTCTCATCGTTGATTTTTTTTTATAATCACATATTTGGTCAAAAGTAAGAGGTCCAGTAATGGCAATGTCTTTTTCTTTCACCCAAGAAGTGAGTCTTTCTTTGTAAGCGTCTCCAAACACGGCAAAAGTCACTCCTGGCAATAACCCCGGGTTAACACAACCTAATCCTTCACCATGCTGTATATTAATAACGGGGATTTCTAATTTAAAAGCAGCCGCCATACAGCATCGTTCGTATAATCCATTACTCGCGGTAATAACAACAGCTTTAACTTTCTGTTGTTGTAAAAGATTTTTAAATGCAAAATAATACAAAGCTGTATGGCATATAAACTCTCGTGAAAAAAATAATTCTAATGGCCATTTAACTTCTTCCCATTGATTTCCAAATAACCATTTTTTGTTGAACGACTTCCATTTTTTAACAAGATCCTGAGAAGCCTCTTCCGCTTTTTTTTTAACCTCTTCACTTATAAACGCGTAAATGGTATGATTTTGCTTCCTGATTTTAAAGTATGATATTCCAGAAAGGGGGTCAGCAAAAATCACCAATGGCTTTAAAATCCCTTCTTGGGATATTTTTTGTACTATTTTTTCAATTCTGTATATTTCCCCTTTTTCCGTGAGGTGATTTGTATACGTTAGAAAGAGGGCTTTCTCTCTTTCGATATTTCCTGTAGGAGAATTTTGCTTTGAAATTTTTCTTTTTATAGATTCATTATATTTCAAAAATTTACGGTTTCTGTAATTCATGAATCTAAAAAAAATAGAATAAAACCATTCTTTTCCTTGACTTAGATTTTCACTCAAATTTCCATTTTTTTGTTTAAGATAACTCGGAAGGACGTACCTTACTAAAAATCTCTGATAAAACCACCACAGTTCTATACTTTCTATTTTTAATGAATCTTGGATGCTTGCACCATCAATCTTCTTTGTGTTCCATCCCGGATTAAGTTCATCAATAATATTCATAAGTGACATTTTTAACAATTATTTTTCTAAATTTATTCTTTTTCCGTTTAAATGTTCGTAGATAATCTTTGCCACCCGTTCTCCTCCCCTTCCATCTGTGATTTGAGGCCCTTTTTTGCTCATTTCCTGTCGTAGAAGATAATCTTTAAAAAGCCTATCTAAATTAATTTCAATTTGCTTATTACCTACTTTACTATGGATTTCTGTACATATGACACTTTTACGTTCCACAAATTCACGAGCATTCTCAATTTGATGTTCATTCATGGGGATTATTAAAGCTGGAGTTCCTGTGGCAGCAAGTTCGTACAGCATCGAGCCGCCAGCACTAACAGCAACGTCACAATCATGCAGTAACTTAGCCATGTTTTTTACGTTACGTCGCAAGACAAATTGTTTGATATTTCTTTCCATTGTTTTTCGCAATTCATCTTCTCCTCTAAATGCTGCTCCTATGACCGCAACTACTTTTATATGCTTTATATTTTGCAGAATCTTTATTACTCTCGTTGTAATGTTAAATTCATCTCCTCCCCCCATACACACTAAAACATTCTTTACTTTTTTTTGAATTTCTCTCTCCCTGAAATTAAGGAATTGCTTTCGTAGAATAACATATTCTGGCCCTACAAAAAAAATAGTTCCCTGATTTTTGTTATACTTATGACATCGTAAATTGACTATCGTTCTATTAATAATAATATCACTTTTTAAATTAATGTTTCCCAAAATATCAATACTTATTGTTTTGATCCCATTACTTTTCAGTGATGGTGAGAAATCATAACTTATTTCGAGAAGGTCTGTGAGTAAAAGATGCGCTTTTTGTTCACAAAGAATTTTAGTTGTTTCTTCGGCTACTTTTTCTTCTGAAAGTTTGGGGTCGATAGTTATAACGTCATAACTTTCAGATTTTACTTTATTAACACCCTCTCTCCAGTTCTTCATAATAAATAATACTTTCAAATCAGGATAATCTTTCAGAAACTCACACAGAGCTAGGCAACTACTAATATGTCCTAAACCATAACTTGTACTCCCGTCGGTGCGAATGCCAATGAGAAAAGTCATGTTTCATCATAATTTTTTTCTAAAATTGTTCTGGTATGAACATAATTACTTTTAGCAAATAAAGCATTTGAAGCAGAATTATGAGTAGCAATACCAGCAAAGGCATAAGCACAGCCGTTCTTCTTAAAAAATTCATCCGCAAAGTCTAATAATTTTGTTCCGTATCCTTTGCCGCGGCATTGTGATTCTAAAAAGATGGCTCGAACATCCCCATATTTCTGCTGACGATAAGGGTTAAACGAGATTTTTAGAATAAGAGAGCCTATCACTTTCTTATTTTCATAAACTAAAAAAAATCCCTGTGGTTGATCTTGAAATTCTTTCCTTATCCTTTCTTCAAAAATCTGACGCTGAGGACTATCTCTTAGAAAATTAATTTGCCGATTTTTTACGTCATGATTCCAGAGGATTTCCATATATTTTTCAATATTTTCTATATTTTTTGTTTCCATGTAGTCATTAGGATTTATATTTTATTTTGCTTCTTCAAATACAGTTTTATGTTCTCTCATCTCAGCCAGCTTGGGTGGTCTTTTAATCTGCTGATAGTCCATATTAATACTAACAACTTCAGGATGCTCGTTTAAGAAATCGACTATATCCCCTATTGTAAAATCTCGTTTTTTGGGGTACAGTGCTTTAAACACTTCCCTAATCGCCTGTAAATCCTGGGGTGTGTCTAAAGTCATACGATAATTACATTTTATTGCTTCGTCAATGGGCAAAATTTCGACTTTAAAATGGAAAGGATCTTTAATAAACCAAGTCATGAATTCTGTATCTTTTGGATCTTTTACTCTTCCTTTCGCTTCTTTTAAAGTTGCTACGTTTATCACTTCTGCTTCAAATCCGATAGGTACATCCTCAATCCCTGTGTAATCAGCCCCAGTCTTAAGGTGATGAATAATCAATTTATCTACAATTTCGGGATCAATCAAAGGACAATCGCCTGTTGTTCTTACTACTATGTTTGCCTCTTCTCGTTCAGCACATTGCACAAAACGATCCATTACATCGTCAGGATCACCCGCGAAATACTTAATTCCTTTCTTTTGAGCAATTCCAATGAGTTGCTCGTCTTCTTCTAGGGTTGAAGTACAAAGAATAACTTCCCCTTCCTTACACCGTTTTAAGCGATCAATCTGGTGCTCGATAGCGGTCTGACCTTCAATGTCTAATATTGCTTTTTTAGGCAGCCTTTTTGATTTGAGACGGACAGCCAAGGTAATAACAACTTTGTTTTTAACATCAAGGGGTGTAATACTTTCGTCTTCTTTTAGGTCCCGTATAGTTTTCAATCCAACAATTTTTTGGTACTGATTTGGAGTAATCCCTTTGGTAGAACGCTTAAACGCTAGATTTTCTTGTTGAATGATGTTGCCTTTGTTAAGAGGGCATTTTGCAACAATGTATCTTTTCGTGTAATCGCGATATTGTAGTTCATCTAAAGATAGTTCAAATCCTTCTTTTCCAACGCTACTTTCAAAAGCGCGAATAGCCTTTACAAGCTCTTTTAATTCGTCTGGATTCAATGCAGACTCGTAATCAAAACCTTTTAAAGAGCGATCATCAGTAATATGCTTTTCAATAACTTTCGCTCCATACGCTACGGATGCGACGGGGAGAATAATTTTCATCACTGATTCAGCGTCAGTATGGTCATGATATCCCAAGATGCATTGTGGAAATTCTTTTTTAAGAATTTCAATTCTTTTTAAATTAACTTTACTAATATCTGTAGGATATGCTTGAAATCCCTGCGTTAAGATAATCTGGTTGTTTCCCAGGTCTTCTATTTTTTGTACAGCTTTTTTTAATTCCTCCAGCGATGCTCCGCCTGTTGCTAAGATGATTGGCTTTCCTTTTTTGGCGATGTGTTCAATCATGAAATTGTTTGTAATATCGGTAGAATGTAATTTAAATCCACAAACGTATTTATCAGCTAAATTAGCACTTTCTTCGTCAAAAACGTCAGCCCAGAGATCAATATTAAACTGTTGGCTAAATTCAAAGATTTCTGTCCATTGTTCAATACTAAATTGGTTCTTTTTGTTGTTCTCATAATTTGGATGAAATTTTGAAACAAAGTAATCTACATTAAATACTTGAAATTTTATCGCATTAACTCCAGTTTCAGCGCTCTTTTTAATGATAGTCTTTAACCTGTGAATATCACCGCAATGAGCCGAAGCAATTTCAGCTATAATATACGTTTTTTTTTCCTCATTTAAGCTATTGTTTTTTTCTCTATTTTTTTCTAAAAGATTTTTTATAGCTTCAGCTCCATTTTTTCTTGTTTTTTCGACGTCTCCCCATAATATAATTTCTCCTTCAGGAAAAGAATGTTTGGCCATGAAAGAACCGTTTGTTAAAGAAGGGTAATCTTTCGGGGGAAGACCTTTTTTAAGCTTTCCGGGACGTAAAACTTTTACATTATTTACAGAAATTGTTTCTCCTTCTTTTATGGAGCCGGAAGTAATAATGGTCTGATAGGCGAATTCTCGCAGATATTTCTCACTCGAGTTAATTATTTTTTCTGAATTTCCTAAGATTAAGGGATTTATATCTATCTTTTCTGCTTGTGCTATTTTTTTTTCGGTTTCTTTTATCGTTCTTACCATCTGTTTTAATTCCTCTGGTTCCAAAGCAAAAAAATGGTCAGGTCCCGGCATTTTTTTATCAAGAGTAATGTGCTTTTCAATCACTTTTGCTTTTTTATAGATAGCTGCGATTGGAGCATCAGCAGGTTCAGCTGAGTGGTCTGAATACCCAATAACTGCCTCGGGAAATTCATTCTGCAATGTTTCTAGGACGTTCATGTTTATTTCTGATAGTGGAGCAGGGTACTTAATCATACAATGAAGAATAATTATTTTGTCATTATATTTTCTAGCGGTTTCATACGCTTCCCTAATTTCTTCAAGAGTGGCCCCTCCAGTTGAAATGATTAATGGTTTTCTTTTCTTTGCGATATGCTCCATAAGTGGCAGATGAGTAATGGCATAACTTGTCGTTTTAAATAAAGGAACTCCTAATGTGTCATAATAATCAGCTTGTTCTTCATCGCAAATACTGGAAAAGAAAATAATGCCATTTTTCTCACAATATTGCTTCAGTAAAGGCACCCACTCTTTTGGCAGTTCAAATTGCTTTACATTATCATAGATCGAGTAAGAATACTTATTTTTTTTATCTTCCCAATCTAAGTTGCCTGCTGTTTTTGAGTATAAATTTTTGGCAGTGAATGCTTGAAACTTTACCGCATCGCAGCCTGCTTCCACTGCTGAATCAATAAGGGTCATCGCTTTTTCTAGAGAGCCATTAAAATTAATACCTATCTCAGCTATTGTAAAGCAAGGGTTGTCTCCGCCTATCGTTTTGTTTCCAATCGTAATAACCTTCTTCTTTAGCCTATTAGAATCACTCCGTTCTTTTTTTTCTTGTACGTTCCCAGCTTTTTCGATGATTTCTTTTATCGCGTCGACTACATACTTGACGTCTTCTGCCGTCATTGAAGGAAAAAGAGGAAGGGACACTTCGTGATCATAAATATACTCAGCTATGGGGAAATTTCCTTGTTTATAATCATATTTTTTTTGGTAATAAGGATGCAAATGAAGAGGGATGAAATGGACACTGGAACCAATTTTATACTCACGTAATTTTTCAATAAAATCAGCACGTGTTATTTTAACATTGTCAACGTCTAAAAGTATCGGATAAAGATGATAAGAATGTTTCGTGTATTCTTTTTCTACTGGGGTGACGATGCCTGGAACGTCTCGCAGAAGGGCATTATACAAAGCTGCGAGGATTCTTCTTCTAGCAATAAACCCTTCTACTTTTTTTAATTGCTCAACACCTAAAGCACCGTGGATGTTGTCCATGTTATATTTAAATCCTTTTTCAATAACTTCGTAATACCATGTGCCTCTGTCAGAATATCTTCCATAAGCATCTTTGTCAACACCGAAATAAGAAAATCGTTTTAATTTCTCACCTAGTACTTTGTTATTAGTTGTGATCATCCCCCCTTCTGCTGTAGTCATGGTTTTGGTAGCATAAAAACTGAACACAGTCGCATCACCATGCGTTCCTATTTTCTTTCCGCGATATTCTGTTCCGATGGCATGGGCGGCATCTTCTACGACAAAAAGATGATGTTTTTTTGCTATCTCCAAGATTTTATCCATATTACAGGCATGACCGGCAAAGTGCACGGGCATAATCGCTTTTGTTTTCGACGTAATTGCTTCTTCAATTTTTGAATGGTCAATGTTAAAAGTATCTTTATCTACGTCAACAAAAACAGGCTTTGCACCGAGCCATTCTACTACATGAGCGCAAGCGACAAAAGTATACACAGGAACGATCACCTCATCGCCAGGACTTACTCCTACTGCTGCCAAAGCAATATGCAACCCCCCTGTGCATGAGGTTAAAGCTATTGCTTTTTCACATTGAAGGTATTGCTGCATTTTCTCTTCAAATTCTTTAACTTTAGGCCCGGTTGTTAACCATCCAGAGCATAGAACTTCGTCTACTGCTTTTCGTTCCTCTTCTTCGATTGTTGGTTTTGCTAATAAAAGGAAATCTGTTCGAATTTTCATTCGTTATGATACCCCTCTGCTTATAGTGGCTTGGTTTCTTTTTTGTCTTTTTTTTGGAATTTGTAAAGTATTATTAATTAAAAATACCATCCTTTGCAGTGGCTGGGATTTTTATTTTTAATAATATCTTTCTGGGTGATGAGCAATCTCGTGAGCTATTTGAGTAATTCCATCCTCTACTTTTACTGAAGTCTTAAATCCCAAGAGACTTTCTGCTTTTCGTGTATCAGCTTGCCTTTTTGTGACGAACACGTCTCGTTCACGGAAAATTGGTTGTAAGTCTCTCTCTAATGCTTTAATGATAATTTCTGTTAGTTTTTTTACTGATGTGCTTACGCCTGTTCCTACATTAAAAGCTTCATTTTCTGTTTTTGATTCCATGGCTAAAATATTTGCTTGCACCACATCTGAAACATGAGTAAAATCCATAGATTGGTCGCCTTTTCCGTCAATTGTAGGTGGTTCATTACTGATGATTCTTTTAATGAAATGAATGACAACAGTTGTATAATAAGCGTGGGCAGCCTGACGTTCGCCATACACGTTAAAATAGCGCAAGGTGTTGTATTTTAGTCCTTTTTTTGCCAAGTGCTGAAGAAGATGCTCACAAAATAGTTTTGATGCACCATACGGTTCTGCAGGAAGCAAAGGGTCATCTTCCACCATTGGTAGTTTTTTTGGATCCCCATAGACACTCGAAGAAGAAGAAAAAATCACGCGCTGGACTTTATGATCCAATGCTGATTTGAACACATTGTAAGAGCCTTGAATATTATTAGCTATGCAGTCGTCTGGTGATTTAACACTCTTGTCAATATGAATTCCTGCCGTGTGAAATACAAATGATGCTTCTTTCATCGCTTCATCTACGGCATCTTTATTGCGAATATCTCCTTCAATAAACTGAACTTCTCCTTGGTCTATTAAATACTTAATACTTTGAATCTTTCCTTTAACTAAAGAGTCGAGAACTTTAACTTTAAATCGTTTTTTCACCAGAGCTTCGACGAGGTGACTGCCAATAAATCCTGCTCCACCTGTTACTAACACTGTTTGTTTTTGCTGAGGATAAATAATATTATACTGTGGCGGTGTTGTGTTTTTCATTTCTTGCAGTCCCTCTTCAATAGTTTTAAATTTTATGTTTAATTGTTCCTCTGATTTTTTACAGTACAACCCTGCCCTTTTTGGTCTTTGCCGATACTCTTCAGGAGCGAAACTAGCCTTCAGTTGGTCTTTCGAAAGGTTAAACACTTCACAAACTTTTAAACCGAAATCAAACATGTTTACGAATTCAGGAGCAGCGGCATGAAACGTTCCTTTTAAATGGTTTTTGATAATATTGCTTATCGCTTTGCTTATATCACTAACATACGTTGGCGTGCGATACATATCAAGGTGAGCCGAAAATTCTTCCCTTTTCCGAATTTTTTTAATAAGGTTCGTAACGAAATTGTCATGCTGAAATTGCTGAGGCCAGCCATAAACTAAAGATGTCCTTATAATTGCATAATCTGAAAGTTCCCGCACTATCTTCTCGGCTTCTTTTTTTGTTACTCCATACAATTGTTTTGGTGAAACTACATCACTTTCTTTGTAAGGTCCGTTTTCTCCCGAAAAGACGCAGTCAGTGGAAATTAAAATAAGTTTTGCTGCAATGACTTTAGACGCTTCTGACACATTCTTCACCGCGTTAATATTAATCTCTTCGATTTCTTTTTCAAATTCTTTCTCTTCAACTAATGTTGAAATAGCGGAGCAAAGAATAATCACATCTGGTTTTACGGAGAAAATTAATTTCTCTGTCTTTTCTTTATCGTGCAGGTCTAGTTGTAAAATTTTACTATCATTAACTTCGATCTTGTTTTTATAATATGTGGCGTAACAATTATATTGTTTAGAAAAATAAGGTAGACACTGCAATCCGATAAAACTACTCCCTCCGATAAGCAAAATTGTTTTCATTTTCCTCTTTCTAAGTGGCGGTCGAGAAAACCATACGCAAATTCTCTCGCTTCCTTGGAAAACGAATGACCACCTCTCCACTCTTTAAATTTCAGATGAGAAGCTCCTTCAAACTTTTTTGCAAAACGAACAAAGTCGACTACCCCCTCGATAGGGAAAAGATCATCTTCAAAAGAAGCAGAAATAAGTAAAGGTCTTCCTTGTAAGAAAGCAAATACTTCATGCCATTCTCCAAATCTGGGTCTCATTCCATGAATGGGATACGCCCAGTTATGGGTCTGTCCTGTATCTGTAATGCTATCGTATGTTGAAACTCCACAATTAGCCACCGCTGCTGTAATTCTGGGATCACAGGCTTGTGTATAGACCGCAACCATGCCGCCGAGAGAATGACCGATTAATCCTACTTCTGGATTAACGGGATTTGGATTAAGTGATAAAAGCACATCCACGGCTCTCATCGTGTCACACATGTATTTTCCCATGAGTTCAACACCCTCCAAAGAAAGCTCTTGTTTTAAAAAAGGTTCACCAGGAAAATCAAGTATTCTTTCCTCGAAAGGAGGAAAATCAAAACAAAGAACACGGTATCCTCTCTGCGCTAATTCAAACCCATACGCTTGCTCAGGATCCCCTTTCAAACCTGCTGGTTCACTTTTTCCAATTTCAAAATTAAGTGCGTGTTGATGAAGAGCGATAACATTTCTTTTAGGTGAATTTTCCCCTTCTTTTTCTAATAAGAGCGCGGAAATGTGGTCTCTTCTAAATTTTCTTCTTATTTTTCCTGTCTTTCCGTCTAGAAAAGATACGGGAATTTTTCGACTCGGATAATAAAGCGGAGTAATCATTACTCCCCCTTTTTGTTGGGAATTCTCTCTATCAAAGAAAACCTTCGGAGCTCTTGTATCTGGAAAAAAAGAAGCTTCTCCCATCAATAACTCCGTCAAAACTTCTAATGTTGGTGTCGTTTGCGTCATTTCATTCCCTCCATCCATTTGTTATCGGAATTCTTCTTCCCGATCCGAAAGCTCGCGGTGTTACTCTTATTCCCAGAGCCGCTTGATTTCGTTTATACTCACTTCTATCGACAAGCTTAATCACTTTTGCAACTGTCTCAGCGTTAAAACCTAAAGCGATAATTTCCTCTTTACTTTTATCTTCTTCAACATAGGCCTGAAGAATAGGATCGAGAACGGGATAAGGTGGCAGTGAATCGCTATCTTTCTGATTATCTCGTAGCTCTGCCGAAGGTTCTTTGTCAATAATTTCTTTGGGAATAACTTCCTTCTCCTCCCGCTCATTTATAAAATTAGCAAGTTCATATACTTTTACTTTAAATATGTCCGAAATAACGGCCAATCCCCCAGACATATCTCCATATAACGTTGCATAACCAACTGACAGCTCAGATTTATTTCCTGTTGTTAAAACTAAATGTCCAAATTTATTTGAAACCGCCATTAACAGATTCCCTCTAATTCTCGCTTGTACATTTTCCTCTGCTACGTTAAAGAAAGTTCCATTAAATTGCTGATGCAATCCTTTAAGATAACTTTGGTAAATTTCTTTGATGGCAACGGTTTCACATTTTATTCCTAAGTTCTTTGCTAATTGAACGGAATCATCAACACTTCCGGAAGAGGAGAATTCACTGGGCATAGTAATGCCTTCTACTTTATCGGCTCCTAAGGCATGTACTGCTAAAGTCGCTGTAACAGCGGAATCGATGCCTCCACTCAAACCGAGAATTACTTTCTTAAATCCATTTTTAAAAACGTAATCTCGAATTCCTAAAATAATAGCTTGGTAAATTTCTTCAATCACTTCTTGTTCTCTCTCAATTCGTGCTATATTTTCAAAGTCAGAGATGATTAAAAAATCTTCTTCGAAACTCTTTGCCCGTGCGAGTATTTCCCCTTTTTTGCTAAAAACATAGCTTCTGCCATCAAAAATCAGATCATCCTGCCCGCCAATGATGTTAAGGTAAATCATAGGCAGATTATTCTCCAATGCTCTTTTCTTAATGAGTTCTTCCCGCAGCATTCTCTTTCCGGCATGAAAAGGAGATCCAGAAATGTTAATGGTAAGTTCGACTCCTTCTTTTTTTAGCCCAGGAAGGGGATTATTCTCTACCCAAATGTCTTCACAAATGGTAATCCCGACTTTCTTTCCAGCTACGAAAAATGAACCTGATGTTGAACCTGGTGCAAAGTATCGCTTCTCATCGAAAACATCATAGTTAGGAAGGTGTTTTTTGTGATAAACTCCTTTAAGCTCTTCATTTTCTAACACGGCAGCTGCATTGTGCAATACACCTTTATTTTCGTCAACAAAGCCGACAATGGCAGCAGTTCCAGTTGTCATTCTCGCTATTTCTTTCACAGCTTCTTTATTGGCTTTTACAAAAGATTTCTTTAGTAACAGGTCTTTTGGAGGGTAACCGGTAACTACTAATTCAGGAAATATTACCAGAGAAACGTTTTCTTTTCTTGCTCTGTTCAGATTCTCAATTATTTTATTCTTGTTTCTCTGTATATCTCCTACAGTAGGATTAATCTGTGCTAAGGCGATTTTCATGGTGATTATGACTTAACCAGTAAGCTGTTCCTGCTTCGAAATACTCGATGTGCGCAGGCAATTTAATGTCGCGCCAAATCCCCATATTATCAAGCACAAGCTTGGTGTTTCCCAAAAATTTTTCTACTTCTCTCTTCTTCGTGAATTTATACACTCTATGGGGTGAGACAATTAAGATGCAATCCCGATCCTCTAGTCCTTCAGGGAATGAGATTCTTTCACATTGCACTAATTTCTGCACTTCTTCTGAAGAATAGTAAGGATCATGGACTTTAACATCTACGCCTTTTTCTTTTAGATATTTGCAAATTCCTTTTGCTGGGCTGAGGACATCAACTTTGAGATCGCCAGTATATGCTAATCCTAACACGGCAACTTTTTGCGCTCCCCGTTGAATTACACTTTCTGCTACAACCTGAGGTAAGTTAAAATCGGTTTTCATAGATTCGTGTAATAAAGTTAATTTTTCCGGGTGTGTCGCTCCTTCAAGTACATATTGGGGTGCTAGCGGGATACAATAACCTCCCGTCCCAAACGAAGGATGATAAGAGCCAATGTTCCATTTTGTTCCTGCCATTTGAAGAACACTCATCATATCCATGTCCGGATATGCTTGAGAAAGCTGGTTTGCAAAGGTGATCTCTAGTTGGCGATAGGCGTTTTCGATGCTTTTGACAATACTAGCATGTTTATGGTCGGGAGCTTTGATAATGCTCTTACAAATAATTCCCAGAATGTCAGCCATAAGCTGTGTCGTTTCTTTCGTTGTACCTCCGACAACTCTCGGTAATAATTCTAGAGTTTTATCTGGTGAAGTAAACCAATCCCTTCTTGGAGCAATTCCAAACAAAATATCTTTCCCCACTTTCAAGCCATTTTTTTCAAAAAGTGGTATGACAATGCTATCCGCTACCGTCGGCGTAAGCGTGCTCTCGACGATAACTAAGGAGGGATGTTCCATCTTTACATTCTTAAAACCAGAAATTTTATCCACGACATCTTTTAAGATATCATGATACGGTTTTCCATTCATTTCCGTGGGAATAGTAATAAGATGAACTGCGACATCTGATTGAATCAATTCTTTCCAATCTTTCGTTGCCGACATTTGCTTATGCTTTGCTAATACTGAAGTGTCAAAACCAAGCCAGAATCTCAAATTAGGAATGGTAACATTTCCCCCGTTAACATCACTGATGCGTTGTTCGCTCACATCTGTGCCTATACATGTGACACCGGCTCGTGCGAAGTAGGCAATAGAGGAAAATCCGATATATCCTAACCCCCATACCCCTAACTTCTTTTTTCCCGTTAACAATTCTTCCTTTAAATTCATTATAAACCACCTTTTTCTTAAATCTAATTCTGTGGAACAGTAGATAATTTTTCTTCACTGCTCTTTTTAATGTCCTGCCTTCCTTGTGTGATCAGGAGCGGACCTCTACTTATGCCTTTTTTTGTATCATTCCAATAATACTTCTTCTGTAGCTCTTCAGTTAGCCAAACCTTTCCGTAGCTTGAAGGTTCTCCCCAAATATTGTCTTTCCACCATTCACCATCCTGGATCCACCAAACAGATGGATCTCTAAATGTATCGGCAGTTCTATCAAACTCTTCTTCCGTCATTTCAACATATTTTAACCAGCGGTTCAAATCCTGCATGGGCTTCACTGCATCATACTTTTTTATATTGGCAATTCCCTCTTCTCTGGTCATATACCCTAAACGGATATCCTTACAAGGATGATCAGAACCTCTTCCATAACCAAATTTGATGAATTTCATGTAATCATGAATACCTGCTTCGTGCATGTCATCAAGAGCTGAGAAGCGGCGGTAGGTTCTTTCGAAAGGAAATTCTGCTGGAAGAAAACCTAACTCTTCCGTCATCCTTTTGAAATGGGCGTTTGCATCCCAGAACACGTAAAATCCCATATAAATTCCCCGAATATCATTTTCTTCTAATTCTTCATCAGTCGGATATTTATGACACAACAAATCTTTCTCGGTAATTCCGATCTCTTCATCAATCATGTCATACCAATCAAAGCCGCGGCAGGCATGTTCCGTTCGATATTTCTTGGTCATCTCCACTAAGTCATTCATATTATACATGCCGCCAATATCAGTGTATCCGTGTTCGCCCCAAATAATTAGTGGAACTTTGAATTTTACCGCAGCTTGCACGGGAAAAGAAAAAATACCGCAATGATTGTGCCAGCTCATGTCCCCCATCATCTTAAAACACTTTTTATGAAGTTTCTTGAGAATGTCAACACTGGGCCCCATAATGAAATGATCGGCATTAAACACATTTCTCATATTATGTAAATTCTTTAAACCAACATCATAATAATCATTTCCTTGATAAGTAACTAACAATGGTTTCATCTTTAAGACATTGGTAACATACCATGTCTGGAAGTAACTATCTTTTCCCCCGCTTACCGGAACAATACAGTCATACTTATTTCCTTTTGAGCGGTACGGTTCGACTAATTTTTTAAGTTTCTCTTCCATTTTTTTCCAATCGATATGTATTTTCTGATCATGGACTCTACATCCGCTACACACTCCTTTTTCATCAAACGCTAAAGGAACAGCGGAAGATTTTGGATAGACGCATTTTGTACAATACCGCATTTTTGCTGGTCTTGCTATCTCCATAGTTATCACCTTCTAAATATTTTTAATATATCCTTCCAGGATATGATCTTGGCTTTTGAATAATGTAGGAGGTCGTACAATAGGTCGCATCTCCACTCCATGTTGGATTAACGTTTTTTTTGCTCGTAATACGGCATTTTCAGTGTAATTGAAGATGTTTCCTGCCGCAACAGCATCTGCACCTCCTTCTTTCACACATTCAACCAGGTCTTCAAATGTTCCGGCTCCTCCACAGGCAATCAAAGGAATTTTGACCGCTGCTGCAACCATTTTAATTAATGTGATGTCATATCCTTCTTGGGCGCCATCGCGATCAATGGAATTTAAAAAAATCTCTCCCGCTCCTAACTTTTCTACTTCCCTAGCCCAGTCAACAGGGTTCTTTCCTGTTGCCGTTTTTCCATGATGGCTATACACTTGGTATGCTCCATCTTGTTCTTTCTTAACGTCTATCCCCATAACAATGCATTGACTGCCAAAACGCTCCGCTGCTTCGGTAATAAACTCTGGTCGTTCATGCGCTCTGGTATCAATAATCACTTTATCTGCGCCACATTTTAATCGTTTTCTGACATCTTCAATAGTTCTAATATTTCCACCGAATGTTAAAGGGATAAAGCAAGTTTTGCTAACATGAGCGATAATATCATAAATGTCGTCCATTCTTTTTACCCGCATATCATCTCTCCTCAAATCATAATATTCCTCATTGCTAATATCTACGTAAATTAACTCATCTGCAGACCAGGCATTAATGCGATCTACCTGATGAATTGGATCACCCAATAACTGGTGGAACTCAAACCGTTCACTTCGTACAAGGTGCCCGTTTTTAAGAAACAAGCACGGTATCAGGCGTTTCTTTAACATTTTCTAAAGTCGCAAATTTTCGTAAAATTTCTAAACCTTCATGCTGACTTTTTTCTGGATGAAATTGCGTGGCAAAGATATTTTCTTTTTGAATTACAGCCGCAAAAGGGATTCCATAATCACAGCTTCCAACAATGATTGATGAGTCTTTTGGTTTTACAAAGTAACTATGTACAAAATAAAATGTTTGAACATCTTTTCCATTTGAAAGAATAGGGCAGGCTAAGTTACATTTCACGTCATTCCAACCAATATGAGGAATACGTAAATTTTCTCCTTCAAAACGAACCACTTCCGCATCGATCCATCCTAATCCTTTAAACTCTCCTCCTTCATATCCTTTGGTGCAAATAATTTGCATTCCCAAACAAATTCCTAAAAACGGCTTTTTCTTAACCAGGACTTCCTCATATAAGACCTTAATTAATCCTACCTCTTTCAGATTCTTCATTCCTTCTGCAAAGGCTCCCACTCCAGGAAGAATAATCTTTTTTGCCTTTCGAATCTTCATTACATCATTGGTAATTTCAGCTTTTACTCCTAACACCTTTAACGCATTTAATACGGAAGTTACATTCCCTAATTTGTAATCAATAATTACGACTTCTGGGCCAGCACTTTCTTCTTCCATAAGTTTCATCATATCATACAATTCAAACTTGTAAGAATCTAACGTCATCGATTCAATCCATTCTGAAATGATACCGCCAAATCGTCCTTTGACTTCGTCAGAAATGCTGCGTAAATCTGCAGCATCTTTGGAAATAACCACAATGGAAAGATCCCAAGGACCGCTTACCTTAAAGATTTCTACAATTCTGCTATGATCCTGTAAATAGGCTATAAACTGATCATACTTCTCATTGGAATGGTCTTTTAACTTAATTTTGACTTCTATGACATTAGGATACCCAAAATGGGGTGGGCGCATTTGAACTTTAGGATGAAAGATCTTGTTTTCCACCATCTTATCGATTCTTCTTCGGACAGAATCGGGTGAAAGGTCAACAGCTTGTCCTATGTCTGAGAGCGTTGCCCGACAGTTCTTCTGGAGAATACCAAGGATAGCACAATCTTTTCGATCCAAACCAACCATTTTTGCTATTTTCCCGCATCAATCTATATAAAGATTATGAAATCACGCATCAGTTGGTGGTTTTAGGTGAAAAAAATAGGCATGCAGACTTTTTCTACAGTTCGTATTTATTTAGATTGAAGTTTATTATAAATTTGTAAATATTGTTTCACGCTTTCTTCCCAGGGAAATATTTTCCGCTGAGTTTCTTGCCATTGTTTTTTAGCCACTTTTACCACGTTCTCAGCCAAATCAGTACTATTTTTATTTTCAAAAATCTGAAATCTCCCTGATACAACTTCCGGTAAAGATCCTGTATTGCTGACAACTACAGGTATTCCCATACTTGTTGCTTCGACGGCTGTATAGCCAAAACCTTCCGCCACAGAAGGGATAACTACACAATTTACGGCTTTAATGTATTTTTTAAGTTCAGAATAGGCAACAGGCGGAATTAGTTTGATCTGATCTTGGCCGTTATTTTCCTTAATTAAGCTCAGTAGCTCTTCATACTTCTCTCTGTATTTTTCTTGCGGATTAAGCATTAAAAGGAGTGTGGAATGAGGTAACTGCTGAGAAATTATCGGGACAGCTTTGATTAAATGCTCAAACCCTTTACTATGACCAGGCCTTCCCCAAGAGAAATATACAAATTCTCTACCTATTTGTAATTTTTTTCTCACTTCTTGAGCCTCTTTTTCAGATACAGAATGTTCATTCCAAAATTCATAATCTAAGCCGTTATGAACGACATCAATCTGTTTTTCATCAATCTTTAGTTTCAGCAAATCTTTTTTTGTGGCGTGAGAAACGCAAATGTAACGATCAAAGGGAAGCACATATATTGCTCGTTCTAAAAGCTCATGAATCTTGCTCTTTATCCAGGAAAATTCAGTTACTTCCTGCCATTTCCCAATCCACACTTCATGAACAGTAATTACCACTTTTTTCCCTGTAATCTTTGCTGCCAGCCAGGCCGGAGGAGCTCCATTAAAAGATGTCGTTTGAATAATATCCTGCTTCCGAGCAAGTTTAACTGCCAATTGAAGAGAAGAAAAAGTAAAAACATATCGCGAATGAACTGAAGGCACTCTATATATCTCTACACCATTAATGGTCTCTCTTTTCTTCGTCCCTTTTAATAAATGAGTAAGAATTGTAACTTTATGTCCTTGCTGAACATAGCGTTCTGCAAGATTCTTAAAGACAACTTCCGCTCCACCAATGTGAGGATAATAATTCTCACAAATAAACAGAATCTTCATTTTTCTTTTATATTCTCTAATGCTTCCCGACGTACGATCTTCTCTACTTTCCTCTCTATTTTTCGCAACGTGCTGTAATTGTAGAAGCTAAAACCAAGCAGTACAAAGAAACCAAAGACCACAAAGAAATCTAAGCGGCGGTAAAAGTTTAATGGCGCAATGATCGGATCCAGAGCGAAAGGAAGTATGGCGATAACTATTAGAACAATCCATCCTGTCATCCAAATGGACATCTCCAATTTACTTAATTCTTTTCGCTTATACTTAACAAACGTAAAATAAACCATCGCTGAACCAAAAATAACTCCCAAAAATTGAATCCAGAACGTCGTTGTCATTTTAACACCTTGCTTCCAAGCATTTTCACGACAATTTTTACCCCATCTAAAACTGTTGTTCCTTTATATTTATCCCCGTAAATGGTTTCAATAGGAATTTGTGTATAAAGAAGCTTCTTTCTTCCGGCTTTAATGATCATCTCTGTTTCCATATAATAATCAGTCGCTTCCCAGCGTATTTGTTCATAAGCCTTTCGTGTAAAAGCTCTATATCCAGATTGACTATCTTGTAAATCGATATGAAACAATGTTGCCAGCGTTCTGTTGATAAACCAATTACCGAACTTTAACACGAGGGGCATAGTTGGTGACAGTTGCCGATAACCAAAAACGATATCCTGTTTTTCTAATTCTTTAAAGAATCTGGGAATTTCTTTTGGATCATGCTGTCCATCACTGTCTAAAACAACGTACCTTTCTGCCCCCTGTTTATAAGCAAAATCGCATCCCGTTTTTAATGCCGCGCCTTTGCCCATATTCACAAGATGCTTAAGAACCGTTACCCCACACTGCTTTGCCTGTTGGAAAGTATCATCACTACTTCCGTCATCGACGACGACAATATTCTCCCCACATTCTTGCGCTTTCCGTATCACTTCACCTAATTTTTTCCCTTCGTTATACGCGGGAATGACAATATAATCCATAGATTAGTAGACGCTAAAAAGAGCTTTATAATGGTTATGGAAGAAGAAAACGTAGTTTTATATTAATTGAGAGAACTATTCGTTTCACTTTCTATATTTTCTTCTGTAGTGTTTTCTCTCCCGAACACATACACTTTATTATCCTGCACACATTTGTGATCCACCTTCCAAGTCACTATTTTCAGTCCTGTAAAATCTCTTCGTTCGTCAAAACGCTGGAAGCACTTCAGTCCATGTCCATCTAAAAAGAATAAGCGTGTAAACATCCCTCCAACTTGCAACGGATCAGCCAGCATGGCTTTATATTCATCCTCCTGTGGGGCAAAGAGAATTGAAAACCCTACCTTCTTTTCCTCAAATTTTCTTTCTTTCACTCCATCTTTAGTCACATAGACTATGGAATTTGGTTTAACCTCTTCATTGCCTTCAAGTTTCACGTCGTATGTTTCCGTATCAACTATAAATGCTAATTGCCCGTCTTGAAGGGAAAGCAGACATCGAGCCTTCGTATCATCTATTTTTGAACAGGAACGGAAGGGGCTGATATATCCTGGCCAGGGAGCAATCCATTTATCCGCATTCGCCGTTTTTATTTCTGCATGTAATTGGGCAGCTTCTTGTTCTGTGAGATCAAAATTTTCTTTAAGGTAAGAAACTGCTTCTGAAGTAGGAAGATTTCTTGTCCTTTGATACATTGCTGCTTTTGCAAAATCCCAAGCTCCGAAATGCCCCCACACTCCTGACTTACTGACCATATCTTCCGAAGTGATGAAATAATTTGGCAGAAGATTTTCACAATGCGTGTATTCAATCATTTCCTTCACTTGGAGATCAGTTAACCCTTTCCCCTTATAGAATTTCATTGCTTCAGCGCGAGGAAGAAGAATAGCCTCTTTGACAGTCTTGATAGAGAGTAAGTCATCTTTCAGATATTCTTCCAATTTATGTGGAGCCAATTCCTGCCTGCAGTTCAGCATCTGCAAAATTCCGATTGCTTCCGCTTCATTATCAGTGAGAAGAGCTCTTCCCACCCAATGAATACGATCTCCTTGATCCCCTCCATCAAAAGTAACCCTCCTTTCAGGTATAGACTGGAACCAGTGTCCAAAATCCCACCAGGAAGTAATTATGGAATCTGGAGTATCATCTCTAATTTTTATTAACGTTGTGTACCAAGCATCGTTAAAATGTGGTAATTGGCTTTTGCTAACTCTTTGGGCGATGGAAAAAGGACTTATAAGAAGTGTTAATAGTAGCAACAAAACGATCGCGCTTGACAATCTTTTTTCCACATGGATGTGTTTGTTTATCCAGGAACTTCCTTTTTGATAGATCGTTCCTAAAGCAATTCCCAAACCGAGAGAAAAAGGGGCTGCCGCCAGAACTGAGAAACGGACCCCTTTTGTAAAAGCATAGGCAGTTGCTCCTAACCAGACCGTTAAGAGAAAAAAATACAGTAAATCCCTTTGCTCTTCTTTTTCCCTTTTCATTACCGTAAAAAGCACCCCTATGACGGCTAAAAGAGCGAGTAAATTGCCTCCCATTTGGTCAATGATATTATTAAAGGAAGTCGTGGTAAACTCTGCTACAGTCGTCAAAACATTTGGCCAAATGTTTTTAACCCCCACTTGTTTGATAGTGATAAAACGGAGAGGCCTGGCGACCACGGCAGAGAAAATATCATAACTCTGAAACCAAGAAACAAATATTCCTGAGGAGAGAATAAACGTTCCCAGCATTAGTAGTTGTTGTTTCAGATATTCTCCTTTGAAAAATGAAACTGCAGCAGTTTTGATTTTATATTTATGTTCGTGCAAAGAAAGAAAAAGCTTTCCAACTAAAGTTAACACCACGGCCACGCTGAGAATCATAAAGAAATGGCTCCAACCACTCCAGGCTACAGCAAATAACCCGATACAAAACCCCGCGAGAGAAGCAAAAAGAATCTTCCGTGAAAGCTTTTTCGCATAGATCGCTTCAAGATAAAACCACGCCACTAGCAGCGGTAAGAGAACGTTATAAGAATCAGTATCGGAGAATCCCGCTGGAGTTCGTCCTAACAAGGGCCCATTAATCGCTAAAAATAAAGCTGCAAAAAATCCTCCCACATTTCCCGCGACTCTTCTTCCGATGAAGAAAGTAGGAATAAGAGCCAGCCCGATCAAGAATACGGGAAGGAGAAAGAAAGCGGCATGAAGAGAAATATTCCTGTTAAAAAAATGGAGAATTTTAAACAAATAAGCTCCAACATAAGGGTTAAGGTTCTTGTTAACAACTTTCTCCATTCGCCCATTACGCAAAGAATAAACAGACTGTCCTTGTTCATTAATTTTATCTCCTAAATGTCCATGTCGGAGATAATTCCGCGCTTCACTAAACCACAGGTATGTATCGATTTCTAAAAGATAGGTATCGCCTTCATCATTCTTCAGCTGATTTTTGAGCTGCTTTGAGGTCTGGGCAATTTGCTGCGCTACTACTTCTTTATTTTGCTCCAACTGCTTTTGTAACTCACGTGCTACAATCACTTCTTTATTTCTCTCAGGAAGGTTTGGATACTGCTGCTCTACTTGCCTCTTAATTTGCTGCTCATAGTACGAATGAACGTTATTTGTCGCCCAGTCATCAGTTATTGGCAGCCATACCGGCATCAGACGAAAATAACTAGAAACAGAAATGACCAGCAGAAGACAGATCAGGGGAAGCAGCCACTTCATATTGTTCTTGATCCACATTGTTTCTGGCGCTGTGGCTTCTTGCTGGTCTTTATTCTTTAATTTACGAAAAAAAGCTTTCCCTTTTTCTTTCCAGAGTTTAAAATCGAGAGAAATTTCCTCTTCTTTCTTCTGTTCAGGTTTCTTTATTTCCTCCCCACCCGTTTCCATCCTCTTTCGGCTTAAACTGCGTCCTTTATATAAAGTTTGTTATGATTCATCCGTTAGAAATTCCATTAAATTTTAATACTCCTTCTTTTTCTAGAACTTATCCATGGCGGTCTGTGAACTCTGTGGCAGAGAAGAACACCTTCTTGCAGTTGAAGTTGAAAGCGTCGAGATGAGCGTCTGCGCTGAATGCGCTAAATTTGGGAAAGTGAAAGCCAGAACTTCTTTAGTCGCATTTTCACAACAAAGAGTTAGTAAAGTTGAGGAACCAGAATTTACTGTAACTTTAGATTATGCTTCACTCCTCAAGACTGCACGCGAAAGTCGTCATCTGAATCAGGAAGACTTCGCCCAATTTCTCAACGAACGCGTCTCCCTTGTCCAGAAATGGGAGCAAGGAACCATGCCCCCGGGAATTGACACGGCCCGCCGCTTGGAGAAAAAACTTGGAATTTATCTCATAGAAAAAATTGAAAAAAATACGATAGATTTACCTCTAAATAAATCTTCTAAGCGAGCAGACACGTTTACGTTAGGAGATTTTGTTAAGGTTAGGAAAAGAGGGAAATAAACTTCTTATAACAAATTTTTGACCATTCCCGAATTAACTTCTCACCCATAAATAATCATCACTGTTGCCATAACCAATAATCCCATCCCTATCACCATGGGAAGATCTTGTATCACAGCTTCTGGATGGCGGGCAATGAAAGATCCTTGTTGAATGAGATAGTAAAAGCGGAAAATCACGAACAACGCAAAAGGAATAGTGTAAATTAGATAATTATATTCGCTTAAGAAAGAATAAAGAGCATAAGAAATAATCAGTAACGTTGTAGAAATGATCATTAAAGATGTTGTCAAGCTAAAGTTATAATCTTTAAGGACCTCTCGTGACCTTTGTGACTTTTCTTTAAGCAAAGACAACTCTGCGTGCCTCTTTCCCACAGACAAAAAAAGAGAGAGAAAAAATGGCCCTAAAATAAGCCATGGCGAAATCACGGCTTTAATGGCCAAAGCTCCCGCCACGGCCCGAAGAACGAAAAGGACGGCAATAGACAGTACATCAGCAAAGATAATTTTTTTTAAAACAAAAGTATATAACAAGGTTGCCAGAAACAGGAAAAAAGTGCTGTAAAGAAAAAAAATAGTGATGGTTTCAGCGATAATGAATCCCCCGGCAACTAATATTATCATTAAGAAAAGCGCTAGTCCTTTCTTGATTCTTCCACTGGCGAGAGGCCTCTTTCTTTTTTCAGGATTTTCTCTATCATTTTTCACGTCAAGGATATCATTAATAATATATCCAGCAGAAGAAATTAAACACAGAGAAATAAAAGCGGTTATTATTGTTGCCAATAAATTAACTTGAACTAAGCCACCGGAGAAAAAGATGGCGAGAAAGACGACGAGATTCTTATACCATTGCCGCACTCGCGCCAAACTTATAATGTCTTCCAGCTTCATTTTCGCACCTTCATTGGCAGATACATTGAATATCTGCACTTAAGGCTAGCATCTTCAAAGATATAAGTTTCTCTGAAAATTCTCTTATTTTCCTTTTCTATCTTTCCTAACAAGCGTTCTCGTCTTTCATTACACTCTCCGTCGGTAACAGAACATATTAAATCACAATCATTAACAAAGAGAATGGCATATCTTCCTTGAAACATCCCATAGCGTTCAGGGGCAAAGGTCATTCCGTCAAGGGTAGCTAAAGGATGATCTAAAAATGAAACATATGCTGGGCTTGAAGATAATACTAACCCCGTGACATTATACTGCGTTATCGCCACTTTAATATTCTCAGTGAAGATTGGCACACGTTCGATATTTAATGTTGTTGGGACAGGCAAAAGAATAAGAATGGCGCAAATGACAACAAAAGCCCGTGACAGGATAATTGGTTTTGTCTTATTTTTAAGCCAATATAAAGTGAATCTCAGGCCATAGGCCGCGGTTAACGCAAAAAAAGGCAAGGCCACTAAAAGATACCGGACTTCTTTTCTGGGGACGTAGAGAAAATAAAGAAGTGTTAAAAGAGGAACAATAAAAACAACCCCTTCTCCATTTTCTTTCCATAATCGTTCCTTGAAGAAAAAATATACTGATGGGAAAAAGAAAAGATAAACAGGGTTCGCCAGAAAAAACTCTTTGAAATAAAAGAAAATTCCCGACCCATATAGCCATGTTGCGGTCGTAATAATCCATGAACCAGTGGTTAGGGGAAGAAGCGGATCTCCATAACGGAGGTAATTAAAATATAAAAATGCCCCAACAGGAATAAAGAAGCCCAGGCAAAGGAAGAGCCCTTTCTTTATTTTAGATCTCGCTCCTTCTTTTTGCAAAGCTAAAATAATGAGCATTGATCCAAACCAAATCCCATATGGAAACCGCGTTAAGAATGAGAATGCCAAGCACACGCCACTTCCCAAGCCAGCCCATCTGCAATCTTCTTTAAGGAAGAACAGTACCCCTAATAAACCAAAAAAAAGCGCCAAGGGATCAGCCAGAATAAGTCCCGTGATCGTAATAAACATCGCGTCTATACTAAAAATAAACGCTCCAACGAGGCCTATTTTCTCATCAAATATTTTCTTTCCGATAAGGTAGACCAAGTAAATAGAAATAGTCGAGAAAAGGACATCCAAAATTTTTCCCATTATGAAAGGGTTAAACCCCACTTTCCATAAACCACCCAACATTATCGGATGTAACAAAGGCCTGTACACTTCCCAAATTCCGCTTCCTCCTTGTGAAAAAATATATTTTCCCATGCCTATATACACATGAGAGTCCCACCACAGCGGCCAGTCTAAAAGAAGGTATAATAAGCGTACCAGAAGTGATCCCACAACGATAAATAATAAGGGCCGCTCCTGAACAATACTCCCGAAAGCTGAAATTTTTTTCATGACGCGCATTGTTCCAGATCAGGCAATTTTTCACAAATAATTTTTTGCAGTGTATCTCGTTGTACAACTCCTTCGTATTTTTTATTATCCAGAACAATCGTCGGCACTTTGCTAATATTGAACTGATTTCTGACAATTTCAACCATGGACTCTTCTTCTCTAAGATCTAAGTTTATGGGGAATACCAGTACTCTTTCTCCAAATAATTTCTTAAAATAGGTCAGAACTGTCCCCTGATTTGGGCAGGAAGAACACTTCTCAGTGTAAAAATAAAGAATGGGGATAATTTTTAAATTGCATCGTTCTTTTGTTTGAATGGCTAAGAGCCAATATCGCAGGTTATCTAAAACATATAATTTTTGAATAAGAAGTTTTCTCTCTGAAGAAGATCTTTTCTCTTCTTCTTGCGCAATAACTCTACTCAACGAGTCATCGAGATCTCTCACCGCATCTTTCAACGTTGTCGAAAGTATAGGGCAATTATTTTCTCCTTTAAAAGAATTTAAAAATAAATATTGAAGCTGAACACTTCTAAACTTCGCATCCTGGTTTTGGTTAATCGTCTCTATTAAATTGTATCGTTCATCTTCTATAACTAATCCCAGCGTTAATCCCAATGAAAAAACCAACAGCGTAATGATCCCCGAGGCAACATATTTGCTTACACTAATTTTTCTCTCTACCATTTTATTTTCCTCCGGCGCGAAAATTGGCATAAAGAAAAGAGGAGGATGACTCCCTTCAGCAGATAATAATACAAAAAATAAGGCAGGAGAGGGATCCATCCAAACTTATGGATTCGTTCTCTGGCGTTACGATGAGCAAGATAAAAAAAGAGCAGGCTAAACATAAAAAGAAAGGTAATAATAAGCCCTTTCTTAAAATCCGCCAGAAGCACGTCTATCATCCCTATTTTTAACGTAAAATTAGAAAGATATGGCCAGATATTAAAATGAACTACCGCCATTTGACGCATCCATTCTAACAGCGGAATAAAGATAAAATAAAAAGCTAATGTAATCCCGGTAATGGCCAAGAAAAAACCCAGAACATTCTTGATCAGTTGGTAGATCCCAAAATCTCCGTATTTTCTGTTGGCAATCATCTTTTTGTACTTGTGAAGACAGATCAAACTTCCAAGATACCAGCGTCTTCGCTGATGATAAAATGGTTTAAACTCCCGCGGTGCGGTCGTATAAACATAACCATCAAAACATTGCCGTATTTTGTAATTATGTTGCTGTACTCTATAGGCAATTTCTTGGTCCTCAGTAATATTACTTTCATCAAATCCTCCCAGATTCTTGATGATCTTAGTTTGATACAATGAAAAAGGTCCTGGCGCCACATACAAAGAATCAAGATGGCTTGTGAGGCGGGCCATAAAAATAATGATAATGTATTCCAACCACTGCACTTTCTGCAATATGGTTTTTGGCGCATCAACTTTCATCGCTGGAGTAACAATCGCTAATTTTTGATCGTTTTCTTTTTCATAAATGGCTAACATCTTCCGCAGCGTCTCTGGCTCGACAAAAGAATCAGCATCAAGACAAGCAAAATATTCTCCACGAGCAACACCTAAAGCGCGGTTTAACGCGGCGGCTTTTCCCTTATTCTTCTGTGAAATAACGCGAAAATGAGGCTTGTCTTTTCTGTATTCTTCGACGATTTCTTCAGTTCTGTCTGAAGATCCATCATTGACAACGATAACTTCCATTCTGTCTTTTGGATACTTAAGATTGTTCAGTGATTCCAAGGTACGCTCAATCGTCTCTTGTTCATTGTAGGCCGGAACGAGAATGGAAACAAAAGGAGTGCTTCTGAGAAGTGTTGTCGACTTCTCATGATCTAAGATTTTTTTCTTATCAAGATACACCAAAAGAAAGAACACCGAGAAATAGAGCGATAATATATAAGCTATCCAGATGATGATTTCCACAAAAATGTTCATTACCCTCAACACCAGCACTTTTCACGAATATTCTACTATCGAAACAACCACACTTCTGCCTCTTTAGAGGCATGGGCCAATTTAAATCTTTCGTTTTTAAGAAGAAATAAGAATCCTTGTTCTTCAGTAAGTTTTCGTCTCATATCTTTTGTAATGTAAATGATGGAAATATTGTTTTCCTCTAATAAAGGAAATAACTCATTAATATACGTCGCGGCCAGGATTTTAGGATCAGAGACTACACTTCTTTTTGCAAAGTAACGGATAAAATATTCATTCTCTTTCATTGAGAAAACAATTTCTTTTTTGCTGGTATGGTCTTCAATCCAGAGAAGCGTTGATTTTTCCTCTGCGCTGGGGGGGAGACTGTTAAATCTGTCCAAAAATGTTGTGAACGAAAAAAGTACTCCTAGCAACAGCAGCCAAGCCGTGAACTTTTTTAGCGTTGAGAAATTCCATCGCCATTCAAACAGAGTGATAAAACCTCTCGTTGCAAAAAAAATAAGAAGTAAGGACAGAAAAAACAATACTCGGCCATTTACAACATAGGCGAGAATAACAAAGAGAAGAAAAAAATAGGAAGAATAAAGAAGAGGATGTTTCCCTGCTATCATTGCTCCTACGAAGGCTAAAAGCAACACCAAGAAACTTATTCCTCCACTACTGCCAAAATCAGAAATGATATTCGTAAAACCTCCTTCGTTGTCAAACGGTCCTAACATTAGAGGAGGTTCATGCCCCATCAAAGCAATGGTGAATAAGATGATTATTACCAAAGGGACAAAAAAAACACTCCAGTCTTTTTCTTTTTTGAATCTTTCTTTCCGACGGTGAAGGTAGGCGGCGATAAGACTTATGGTAAGCATAAAATAAAAGATCTCAAAAAGCACGGCTAAAGAAAAAGGTAAAATGGCCAGAAATCGCATCTTTTTTCTCGAGGTGAGAAAGAAGAAGCCGCAGAGAATGAGAAACGTGAAAAAAGCGGCCGTAGAAAGAGTTCCATAAGCGGCAATGAAGGCTGGCGAAAGAATCAGGAAAAAGAGAAAACAGGAACTGGCGGAAGGTTCAATTTTTAATCTTCTTTCCAGTATGAAATACATAGCGAGTGAAGCAAAGGTCATGACAAAAAGCAGGAAAATCAACCCTTTTTCTGGCAAAATTTTGAGGGTCCAAGTTAAGGGCAAATACTGGGCCTCATACCACTGCGCTTCCTGTGCTTTGACAAGGTGGTAATAACTTTCTTCTCCTCGTATCATTAATTCTCCTGCGGCGATATTCTGCCCTATCGGCACCATCAGGACCACGGCGAGAAGAAGAAAAAAGAACATCACTCTTCTTCTTACAAAATACTGAAAAATTCGTGTTCTATCTCCAAATAAATCAGGGCGCATTTTTATTTGTTTCAGTTAATGAACAGGTCACCTCATAAATTTTTATTTCTTCTTTAAATAAACGTCGGAAACATCCCGGCGCGAGATAATGAAAATTCTGGAGATCATACTTTTTTTTGGCAAACGGCGTCAGCACAATATACCTGATTTGATACTTGTCAAAAAGATCAAAAGCTTGGGTCTGGAAAGAAGTAGTATAAAGAATGGTAAGATCTTTAAATCTCTGATCTACATCGTCGATAAGAACAAATTGGTCGTCCATCAGATTTTTTCTTTTACTAAGATAAGTTACTAAGTGGCCTTCTTCCAATAAGGCGAGAACTCCCCCTTCGCCGGAAAGATTTTCTCCCATCCAGTGAAAGGCCAGTAGTTCTTCATTACTTGGCGTCTCTTGCTGTAGTGCCTCTTGGAAGGAAGGAAAAATCATCGTTATCATCAGAAGCAATATCATTGCCACGGAGAAGGACTTCTGCAGTTTGGGGAATTTCGTTTTTTTAATGTAATTTATTGATTCTTCATAGAACACGGCAAAAAAAATCGCTAAAATTACGCCAAAAAATGCTAATGAAAATTCAAATTTAATCAAGCGAAACCAAGCTAGGATCGTCGTGGTAATGGTAAAACTTATCAGTAAAAAGGAGCGCAAGTTTTTTAATGCGAATAAAGACCTATAGACGACAAAAATGCCCGTAAGAAAAGGAATAATGCTTACTAACACTAAAGCTTTCGTAATTGATAATTTAGGGAAATATTCTTGAATAATCTGCGAAGGTATGTTTTGCCAGATAAAAGCCAATCCTTCTTGCAAAAACAGATCTTTAAAAAAGAGAAACTGAATCCATACAAAGAAAAAGACAGAAAAGATGATTAATTCTATCTCCGCCTTATTGATAATTTTCTTTTCAATGACGGAAAGAAGCAGGTAAATTCCAAAACCTAGAAGTAAAAGATAAGTATTTGGACTGGTGACACTAAGAAGAAGGAATAAAAAGAGGTAGCCATATAGATAAGGTTTATGTTCTAAACGCAAAAACATATAGAGCGTGCAAAACAGCAGCGGCAGGAAGAGTGTTTCTATCGTAAAAGCATTAGGGGTGTAAAGTATCGGTAAAAATCCCGTGATAAATGCCGAATAAAAAGGGGCCAGTTTATTAGTTGTTATTTCTTTAGCGATGAGATAGACAATGAAAGGAAGCATCGCCAAGAGAAGATTAGGCAGAATTTTTGTCACTAAATCTAAAGGCAAGAACAGTGTAAAGAAAGCCATAAAGTAATGAAAAAAAGGCAGAAAGCGATGTATTCTTCCGCCGTACGAAAGATCATCCTCAAAGAGAGGCAAGCCCGTTTCTCGAATATGTTCCACTTGCCGGACATGGAAATAAGATTCGTAAGTTAGGTTAGGAACGAGAAAGGCTAATACTAACCGTACTATGAAAACCACAAGACATAGTCCTAAAATGAAAAATAACTCCTTTCTTTCCATAAACTGCATAGGGCATCTCCAAAATATTTAAATGTACTCCTTATTCCTAGAATGATATGAAAAAAATCTCTTCCGGCGCTGAATTCCTTAACACTTTCCTTGGGGGCGGATACGATCCAGATGTTGTTACTACTATTTATGGTCCTTCCGGCAGCGGAAAAACGAATTTATGTCTTCTTGCCGCCATCACCAGTGCTGAACTTGGGAAGAAAGTTATCTTCATTGATACTGAAGGGGGAATTGCCGTTGAAAGAATTAAACAGATTTCTCAAAACTATAAAGACGTTTTGGAACGCCTCCTTTTCTTCAATCCCCTTACCTTTGAAAAACAGAAAGAGGTTTTTGAAACTCTCCCTCAGATGATCACTTCTCAAATCGGCCTTATTATCGTTGATTCTATTTCTATGCTTTATCGTCTGGAATTAGGAAAAAATGAAGACGTCTATAACACAAATTCTGCTCTGGGAAAACAATTAGCCTGTCTCGTGGAAATTACCCGCTCTCAGAAAATTCCCGTTCTGATTACGAATCAAGTGTATACTGATTTTGATAATCGTGATCAGGTAAAGATGGTTGGCGGAGATTTGTTGAAATATGGCAGCAAGTGTTTACTTGAAGTACAGAAATATACCCATTGCCGCGGCTTAATTTTACGCAAGCATCGCTTTCTTCCGGAAGGAAAGGGGCTGAAATTTAACATTGTACAGGAAGGGATTGAAGAGGTAAAGTAATTATTTCGCTCCTTTCTTTCATAAATTTAATAAAACCTTTCCTTAAATCTTTAAAAATCTTAAGTTAAGAACCAGGCCTAAAGATTCTGGTGCTTAAAGCTAAATAAAACTTTAAATTTAATTCAAACCAATTTAGTAAAAAATTAAAATTGGTCTTAAAATTCACATGAAACTTTTGCGCTCCACCGTCGCAGTTAAGGATTCTCTTACAGAAGAAGTTCTTAAAAAGATTCTATTATCAGCAAGTCACTGCCTTTCTGATTTAGATCATACCGATGTTGATGGTTCCCCGGCTATAGATGTGGCTAAGAAGAGAATAGGTGTTTCCTCAACATCTTTTGGACACTTGAAATTAGTTAGTTGGGCCTTTTGGACTGGCCTGGAATTTTCATCTGCTTTCAGCAGTGAAGACCGCGAAACAGCTATGGAAACGGTTAGGGAACGGCGTTTTAGCGCTTATGACCGCACCGTTCTTAGAAATCCCATGGCTCCTAATTACCAGCGGGAGTTGAAAAGTAAAGTAAAGCAGGAACTGGCCAAGTTGGTTAATGAAAGATATATCGCTAGGTCCTTATTCCGAGGTGTAAAAGAATTTTATCAGGTCCTTCCGGCAAAAAAAATCTACCTTTCCAGGAATTTGCAGCCCATCGTGGAAGCTTATGCAGGTTTTTTAGGATTTACTGACGCTCTGTCTGAAGTTAAACAGAAGCAAGCCGCTCTGGAACGCCTTTTACTTAGCGATCATTCCATGAGAAGATTAATTTTCCGGATTGACGGCGTGGCTGAAAATGAGATGATTAATACGGCTAAATTTTACCTGAGACAGAAATGGAGTCCAGTAGAAGGTGTTCTAATCCTTAAACGTTCATTAGAAATGAATGATGATTTTAGAACTTGCGATGTAGTTATTGGTTCTAATGATTACGGGTTGGTGGATATTATGAAAGAACGACGATAAATTTACGATGATTTTGTTCTTTCAGTATAATAAACAGGGGTTGGTCAAATTTAAAAAAGAATGGGTGCTGTTAATTGGTTATAAATAAAACTTTAAAACAAGGAATGGCGGTTATGGGGTTGGCTGGTTTTTTAAGTGGATGCTCTTCACCTCGATCAGATAAACCTCTATCGGATAATACTATTAAAGAAGATGCTTTCGGAACCTACCTACCTAAGGATTGTGTAAAATTAAAGTGGGTGGAGCCGCGGCACCGAAGTTATTATTTTATTTGTGAAAACGCGGATGGAAAAGACATTTTGTATATCCAGCATTGGTAGAAAACAAAATATTCTGAAAAAAAACAGAAAGAAAAAATAAACTTTTTTTTACTATTATCTATCCTCCAAGTCCACTATTCACTCTTCGTGTTCTATGATTGTTATGCTTTGCGTCGTCGTGCCTGTCCTCGTCTCTTCACTTTTTATTTCTATCGGCTTCTTATGAGTTTCATCGGGAAGAGCATAGTCTAAAAGTATTTCTATTTGACTTTCATCAACACCTTGATGGTAGCCGCATCCATCAGTGAGAATGTTTGGGTTGGAAAGTGAAGTATCATAACACCTTTCATTCCATTCGCTTGGAGGGGTGATCAGAGTATCTGGAACACCTAAACGCTTGATCATCCCATAAGGATTATTTCCTTGAAAAACAGGATGAGGCGAAGGAGCAGCTCCAACATTTACATCATCCAGAAAGTCGTCAATTCCTCCTAAGTGGTCTGTTTCTCTCCCTAAAATAGCTCTACAGTCTGGATGCTGGTCCTCATCAAAAGTATCATAATCCAAACATTTGCCAGGAACATCAAGAACACTGCCTTTAAGCCTTTCCTGCTGTGGCGTTGCACATCCCGCCACGCCAACCATCACTGCTAATGCCATAACTCCTTTTGTAACATAATCCATAATAAACACCCCCTGAAGAAATCATTTTCAAACCGCCCTAAAAAACTTTCCACCATTAATTTTATCTTAATCACCATAATCTTTATAAATATTGTGACAAATTTCGTAAATGAAAGCCAACACTCCCTCAATATTAGAGGGAGACAATGCTGCGTGAGGCAAAAAAAATCGCAGACAAGAATTCATCTTATTCTTGTTTGTGTGGGAGTAAAAAATGGTCGAACAAGAGGAAAACCTCCTCATCAATTCCAACGAATATCTTAAATCTGGAATTCACATCGGGACTAAGTTTAAAACAAAGTATATGTCTAATTTTATTTACAAAACACGACCAGACGGCCTGAGTGTTTTAAACCTAAAAAAAATCGACGAGAGAGTACGTATAGCCGCGAATTTTCTTTCCCAATACGATCCTCAGGATATTCTTGTTATCAGCCGCCGCGAAAATGGCTGGAAAGGACTCAAGAAACTTCACGAGCTCACAGGCATTAAAGTTATCATTGGCAGGTATCCTCCTGGAATTTTAACAAATCCTAACTTGGAAACATTCATCGAACCGAAAATTATCCTGGTCTGCGATCCCTGGCCGGATAAAAATGCTGTAGAAGATGCGGCAAAAATAGGTATTCCCATCATCGCTCTCTGCGATACTAACAACCAATCGAATAACATCGATTTAGTTGTTCCCTGCAATAATAAAGGGAAAAAATCTGTCGGTCTCGTCTTTTACTTAATTGCGCGAGAATACCTTAAGAAAAAAGGCGTGCTCAAAGGAGATGAAGAAATGCCGGCGAAAATGGAAGAGTTCATGGAAGAATAAAACTTCAATTAACCTATCTTCTTCCACAACGTTTAAAAACATCTTTCTCACGCTTTTTCCTATGAAAAAAATTGTGGTTATCGGTGGCGGAACCGGTAACTTTACTGTTCTTCACGGATTAAAAAAATATGATCTGGAGCTCTCTGCCGTCGTCTCCATGGCCGACGATGGAGGCTCGACTGGCATTCTGAGAGATGAATTAGGCGTTCTTCCTCCAGGCGATGTGCGTCAATGTTTAGTTGCTCTCTCTGATTCCAGCAGACTATTGCGTGATCTCATGAATTATCGTTTTGAAAATGGTGGTTTGGAGGGGCACAGTTTTGGCAATCTTCTTCTTTCGGCTTTAGAAAAAGTGACGGGAAGTTTTGAAAAATCAATTGAAGAAGCGGGTAAAATCCTTTCCATTAAAGGAAAAGTGTTGCCTGTTACCACCAATCAAGTTCGCCTGCACATGATTCTCAAAAATGGCAAGCAGTTAAAGGGAGAAAAAGAGGTTATTCTCGCTAAAGAGAGTCTTCTTGATTATCGCAGCATCTATCTGGAACCTTTTCCTAAAGCTCACTCTCAGGCCCTTGACGAAATTCGCAATGCTGACCTTGTCATCTTCGGTCCAGGTGGTTTATACACCAGTTTAATTCCCAACCTTCTCGTCGAAGGCGTAGGCAAGGCCCTAAGAGAAACCAAAGCAAAAAAAATCTTTATCGTTAATATCATGAATAAAAAAGTCCAAACTCCCGGATTTAAAGCATCGCAGTATCTTAATGAAGTGCGGCGTTTTATCGGCAAGGATCTTTTTGATTATATTCTCATTAACCATAAATCTCCTCCCAAAAAACTGCTTGACGCCTATGCGGAAGAAGCTGACCTTATCGCCAACGACCTCATTAATGATTCGCGTGTTATTGCTGCTGACCTTCTCGATACTGAGGAATCAGAATACAGTAAAAGCGACGCTATCGCTAAAACCAGAGCCTTTATTCGCCATGATCCATATAAACTTGCCGCCGAGCTGATGAAGATTGTTAATCATCTTTGATTTAGACGACACGCTAATCGATACTTTCGGCTGCAGCCAGCCCGTGAAATTCCGCCTCGCTTTGAAAAAAATGATTCAGGCGGGATTAAAAGTAACTTCTTTTGATGCTGCTTTTCAACAATTAATGGAAATTAATAAGACTACCACGAACGGCAAAGAAACGTTGCGCCGCTTTCTTAATCCGTGCCATTCCTCCGAGAATATCTACGCTCTTGGTGTGAACACTTATTATGGGGGTAAACAGTTTAATTTTCCAGTGCATGCTCTGGAAGGAGCCTTAGATCTTCTCACGTATCTAAGAGACCAACATCACGATCTCGTTCTTATAACCAGTGGGGTGAAAGAAGAACAATATGGGAAAATGAAGAAAGCAAAAATTGATCCTTCCGTTTTCCGCAAAATTATTCTTACTGGTGATTATAATAAGAAAAAAGAATATTTAATAATCCAAAAAGATTTAGCCTATCCTCCCCACGAGATTATTGTTTGTGGCGATAAATTTAAAACCGATCTCCTCCCAGCTAAAGAATTAGGCATGAAAACAGTTCATGTCCTTTGGGGAAGAGGAAAGGTCGACTTCCCTTCTCCAGGCGAGGTAGATTATTCCATCACAAAACTTCGCGAGCTCAAGAAAATTATTGCTGACTATGATCTTAAAACCAACCGAAGCTGTGATTCTAGCCGCAGGAGAAGGCAAACGCCTCCGCCCTTTAACTAATAATACTACCAAAGCCCTCATTAAAGTTAATGGCAAGCCTTTGCTGCAAATTCTTATCGAACAACTAAAAACTGTCGGCATAACCCAGATTATTGTTGTCGTCCATCATCTGAAAAATACAGTAATAAGTCATTTTGGCGACGGTTCTCATTTTGGAGTAAAACTGACGTTTGTTGAACAGAAAGAGCTTAAGGGAAATGCCAACGCCCTTCCCTACGTTGAACCTTATATAAAAAAAGAACGATTTTTTCTCCTGGCTATTGATTCCCTTTTTGAGACAGATCTTCTGAAACGTTTGCTTTCACATCAATCTGAGGGAGTTTTTACGGTTAAGGAAGTTGAAGACACTTCACGTTATGGAACTATCGCCGTAGAAGGAAAGAAAGTTAAAAAAATTATTGAAAAATCATTACATCCTCCTTCTAATCTCGCGAACTTTAGTGTTTATATTGTTCCTAAAGAAATAATCCCAGAATGTAAGCACGTCTCTCTCAGTCCCCGGGGGGAATACGAGATTACTGATGCTTTACAAGCTCTCATCGATAAAGGAATGACATTTGAATATGAAAAAAGCAACTATATTCTGGACATTGGCACGCCTGAACAATTGCAGGAAGCGCAGGAGTTAGCAAAGAAATTTAGGCTGTAAAGAGGTATGTATAGCGAGCGTACATAATAATCGTAATAAAAAGACGCGAGTGATATATGAAAGAACGAGTATAAATTCCTATGTTGCACGACTCTGCTTTGCAGGAGTCTCTGCAACTTCTCTAAGAATTAGCTAATTAACCAATTACACAACATGGCTTTAAATAGAATTTCAGGTATTACATTTTGTGGTCTCGTTGCAGTGCAATTCTCACCAAATCTTCGTTTAAACGATGAGAACAAAGTTTCAGCTTGCCATCTCTGACCAAAGCCAGTCGCTTTGGCCCATTCTTTCTCATTTCCTTGGTAGCACTTGATCTCTTGCGACCGTGTTGGAGATTTATTATTTACGACTGCGTTTTTCCGCAGTCGTATCAGGGATCGAATTCCTCGCGCATGAAGTCCATTCCAAATTTCGAATGTATCATATGCTCCATCTAAAAGAGCTTTCGCTATCGTACCTCTTTTACGAGCAGCATCGATTAACAATAATACTTCTTTATTATCTCCAACAGAATCTTCGGTGATAGAAATGGCAACTGCTTTTTTGTCTTTCACATTGACATCCTCCTCACCCTAAAGGGTTGCCCTGCGGGGCAACTCCTCCGCTTCGCTACGGAGCGAGGATTCCCTATCTAGGAAGAAAAGCTTTGGCGTG
>JAGVYE010000014.1 GCA_018303445.1 Candidatus Woesearchaeota archaeon | reverse complement strand
GGCAAAAATTCCTTTTGGAACATGAAAATAAACAGAGATTTATTTTCAGTACTGAAATGTGATATTTTTCACATTTCATGAATCCCCTTTTTGCTGGATTTTAATTGGCGAGAAGGCTCACGGGTTGATGCTAAAGCCTCAGACTTAATACATACTATTTTAAAGTACATTTAAAAAGTTTATATTGCACGAAGTTTCAATACTATGAAAAAATCTCTTCATGTTATTATTACAGGGAATGTTCAAGGGGTCAATTTCCGCTCTTATGTTCATAAACAGGCTCTGGAATTAAAACTAGCAGGTTGGGTTCGGAATAATAAAGATGGAACTCTCGAGGCCGTATTTGAAGGAGAGGAGAAAAATCTTCAAAAAATGTTTTTGTTATGTAAGAAAGGTCCTTTGAGGGCAAGAATTAAGAATGTGCAAGAAGAATGGTGGGAGATACTGCAATGGTTTACAGAGTTTAAGGTTATTTGATAAAAGTAATTCTATTTCTTTTTCTCATTATCTTTTAGATGTTTTTTGCACTAATCGTCAACGGCGGCTTTAATGGCATTTTCAGCGAGGACAGAACAATGAACTTTGACGGGATTATCGACTTCTTCCATGGCGGTAATTCTTTCTAATCCGCTCCCAAAATCGTGAGATTGCCCGATACTTATCCCCACTGGACGAGACTTGAAGGGCACAAAGTATCTATTCCCTGTTTCTGTTTCGTACCATATTCCTTTTGGACTATAGGCCATACCTCGATGATCTTCTCACAATCTTAAAAATAATCTCTTGAGAATTTTTTCCTTTTTGCAGTTTAACACGGAGGAATGTTTTCTGCCACGAGAGCTTGTTCTGTACAAATTTCTTCCGTTTGGCTTAACGTAACTTTGGGTATAATTCTCACCTGCCGGATTTGGCCGTTTACGGTGGTGTCAAATGGGACTACTCCAACATACGTTTCTGCACGGGATAAAGCGGCATTTACTTCCGTTTTCTGCGCTTTTTGTGTTCCAATTATATTTACGACCAGCCCGCCAAGGTTGGCGTTGATTCCATTCTCTACGGTAAATTTTAAGCTTGTTCCATCAAAGCAAAGGTCTTGTTTTCCTCCTATCTCTATAAAGTGCAAATCAATTTTAAGAGAGCATTGGGCTTGTTCTTCAACTTCCGCACGTCCAAAATTTAGGACAATAACACCAACGGCGATGGCAAATGACACTAATAGGAATGCACCCATTAATGGAGTTATAGCTTTTTTATCTATTTTTTTCTTCATGTTACGCTCTCCAGTGCTCTTTTCCTTTGTGAAGGATGGAAGTGATACGATGAACAGGAATAAAAAGTTCTTTTTTGTTGTCTAAAAATACGAGGAATTCTTTTTCGATATTCTTGAGGTTCGCAGCATGAATGATTTGTTCTTTCTTTTTTAAAGCATCAATATATTTGAAATGAAAGAGATGTTTTTCTGGATGCTCGCTGACGTTCTTGATAGCTTCCGGTATGGCTGCTCCTCTGGTCCTACTAAAAGGGTCTGCATCAGCAAAGATTTTTTTTGACAAGGACATTAATATTATTCCGATAGCTAAACTAATAACTGGGTTTTCGAGATATGGCAAATACCCAAATCCATCCCAAGTGCCGGCCCAGAAAAGAACCACGCCAAGAATGCCTATAAAGTGCCAGAAATATGTTTTTAAATCGCGAAAGCCCATTCTCAAAGCCTCCAATATCTTTTTCCTTTATAAGCGATTTCTGTGATCCGATGAAGGGGGATAAACACTTCTTTATTTTTTTTGGGGTGATGTATCACCAAGGTCCCTTTTTCTATTTTACTAATATTTTTTGCTTCTAAAGTAATATCTTCTTTACTACTTTTATCGTGATATTTAACTTGAAAATGATGCTTCTCGGGATGCTGATAGATGGAGTGGAGAACCTTTGTTGTGGATTTCTCTATGTTGCCAAGAGGATCAAATTGGTTAAAGATAAGACCGGAAAAGGTAAGAAAAGCAAAGCCCATGAAGAAGAAGACAAAAGCAACTCCTTTCATTTCTCCAAGGTAGGGAATAAGATAAATGCCATCCCACAACCCTTTCCACGTGAAGATTATAGCTACAGCAGCATAGAGTGACGCAAGAAAGTGTTTATCTTGTTCGCGAAGTACCATGTACACCTCTTTTTACTCGATGATGAAAGAAGCTGAGCTATAAATATCTTTCTGTAGGAAAGGCTTCATCCAATAATTCGCTAACGCTCAGGTAGTACCAACTCGCTCTTCTACTTCTGGGATTAAAGTGTGGGTTCCCTTCCGTAGGATCAACCCTCCTCACAATAGAAAGTTGAGAGATTCTATTGCTCGTGCATTGGTACTACTCATTTATTGGATGAAGCCTGTAGAAAAGAGTTTTCCTAAAAAGCTTAAACTTAGTTGCGGTTGAGGGAAAGAGTATGCGTCTGGAAGCGCATGGTGATAAAGGCAATGGCACTTAAAGCATAGGCAAATAAGTAAAAGTATTGTCCTAAAGTGTTGAAAAGAAGCGTTCCTTTTATAGCATCAAAAGAGTACATTGTATCAGCGATGAGAAAAATGCTGCTGGCGATGAAAAAAAAGAGGAGCGGAGTATGAAATGCACCCAATTGTCGGGGGAAGAGAATGGCGCTTAGCGCGAGACCGATGATAATGGCATCACTTAAAGGATAAAAGTAAATAAAGAATGAAGTATTTGGTGGTGCAGAGGAGCTAAATATAAGTAAGGAAACAAGCAGGAGCAATCCTCCTCCTACAAGAATCAGGGCCATCAATTTACGCGGGTCAGGATTGCGGCGGAGCAAGGTAATAGCTAAGGTAAGAAAAGAAATGATTAAAAGAATAATACCGCCCGTCCAATATACGTCGGATATGCTGATGCGGGCTTCGCTTCCAAAAATCCACGTGCCAAGGTAGAATGCAACTTCTCCGAGCGAATAAAGAAAGTATCCGGATACGAGAAAGAAAAAAATGAAATAATTTACATCGTCAAAAAGGTTTTTTAGTTTATTTTGAAAGAAGGCGGAGAGCATGATTATGCCGGCGATGGCGGCAATTCCTGCGCATATGGCGATAAGCAAAGAAATAACTTCCGCAAAATTTTCAATCACCATAAGCTTGGGAAAATGAAAAAGGGTATATAAAATCTTCGATTTACTTTGTTTTTCTCTTTAGCTGCTTGCTGAATTCTTGGAGCTGTTGTCCTTTTTGATAATTGTTTTTTGCGTAAAATCCTGAAGTGGCAGCTTGTGTTTGTAAGTACAACCATTCCAAATTTTTTCTTCTCATCTTTTTTTCAAAATTTTGTAGTAATTTTTTCCCTATTCCTTCGCCTCTTCGTTCCTGATCTATGACTAGATACCAAATAAGCACAGATTTTACTTTGAGCGGCTCGCCAATGATACATCCAATTATTCTTTCCTCATCTTCTGCAACTAAAAAATAGTCTTTTTCGAGAAAATCTTCCAAATTATCTACAGAAGGAAATTCCCCATTAGGAAATTTAAATTCAGGAAGGTGTAATAATCTTTCACATACTTGTAAATCTTTCTCGTTCGCATCTCGTATAATCATAACTATTTGTTTTTGGCGTAAACTAACTATATAAACATATCTTTTAGAGCCTTAAGAGTGATACCTAATAGAGGGACTCAAAGAGCGAAATAATTTTAAATTGTTTCTTTTATGCATAGTTTTGATAGTCTGGAGAGGTTTTAGATGAATAAAATATTTCCTTATCCTCCTGATCCTCGGATTAATAAAAAGATTGAAGTACGAGAAATATCGCTGAAATTCAAAGGAATTTTTGCTACAGAGGGAATAAAAAAAGGAGAAATCCTTTTTACGAATTGGAATGAAGGCTGTGTCTTACGTTCTCGAGAAGAAATACAAAAACTTCCTCCCGCTTATAGATTAGTTATGGAAACATATTCTACGGAATTATTTGAAAATAAATATATGGGGCCGTCTGAAGAAGATCCTCTCCTCCTTCCAGGGCATTTCATTAATCATAGTTGTGACCCTAATGCCTGGCTAATCTCCGATCATGATGTAGCGGCACGAGATGACATTGAAAAAGGAGAGCAAATAACTATCGATTACGCTACTTTTGTTGTCAATTTCTTTGAAAGTTCGAGAATTACAAATTGCCTTTGCGGCACGGCTCTGTGTAGAAGAGAAGTTAAGGAAAAAGATTGGTTGAGAATGAGGAAGATGTATAAAGGGCACTTCTTAGGGTGGATTGAGAAGAAAATTGAGCAAAGAGAACTTTAAATTTGAACATCTCTTTCTTTTTGTGATCACTATAAAGTTACAGTTCTACAAAAGCTTTATAAATAAAGGTATTCTAAAGGTATTCTCAACTGTGGTGGTGGAAAAACTGGTGAGAGTCATGGACACATTCGAGCTGAAAAAAGAGCAATTGAAACTTGCCGCTAAAATTGTCGTGCGCGATGGGTTTAGTACTGTTAAGACTATTGGAGCGGTTATCTGCCAGCCTTTTGGAACTAAACTTATGGCCATTGCTGTCGTTTGTACTTTTCCTTCTTCAGAATTGATAGAGAAAAAGACGTTCTTGTTAGAGAATCCTTTGCCTTACAAGCCAGGATATGAAGCCTATCGGGAAATGCCGGCGATGATCGAAGCATATAATCAATTAGAGCAGGAACCGGATCTATTACTTGTGTACGGGACAGGAGTTCTTCATCCTCGCGGGTTAGGAATCGCTTCCCATTTAGGATTAGCACTTAATAAAGCCACTATGGGCATTATATCAACACTTTTATTTGGCAAAGTCGAGAAGGGAAAAATTATCGTTGATGGAGAAGTGAAAGGATTTGAGATTACAACCAGGCAACACGCTAATCCCATTTATGTTTCTCCAGGCCATCTGGTTTCTGTTGGCACAGTATTACATATTATTCCTCAATTAATACAGTATCCTCACAAATTACCAGAGCCGCTTCATCTGGCGCAGAAGATGGTGAAGAAGAACGTAAAGAACTTACGAAGTAATGATACCAGAGAGATAGAGTAGGAATATATACTGAAAGGATGAAATAATCGTAAAGTTCATGTCGTTCTTTCATATATAGTCACTAGCGTTCGTCACTTCCCTAACGGGGAAGTATCCAAAACGCGATTCAATTACGAAGATTATGTACACTTGGCACAATTCGATTTTTCAGTGATGTACAAAATCACTCACTTTTTGAATTGTACCGTACGCTTGGTATAAAATAAAGCCCCCACCGAGATTTCCATCCTTATTTTGAACTCGGGACCTCCTGATGTCATGATGTGCTTTTTTCTGTCATTGTCAACACATCAGACAGGCATCATTACAAGTCAGGTGCTCTAGCCACTGAGCTACGGGGGCGCTGCAGACTTATTTTGGAGAATTCTTTATTAAAGTTTTGGAAATGTCGTTAGACATCCATAGAGTCTAGCGTTATTGAAAAGTGTAGGAGCACCAATTGCGGAGACTACTTGAAGTATGAAATAAAGCCGACAAGAGGGTAGTCTCTTACGGAGAACGTCAGCCTTTGATTACTAGAGCAAGGTCGTAGCCGGTGCCCTAAGAGTGAAACGAGAACTTTTCAATAACGCTCAAAGTCTTTATCCTTTCTCCTGTTGCAGATGCGAAGGCCAGGAACGGCTGGGATAGAAGTTTTCTACTTCCTCATATGGCAGGTAGCGTTTGAACTTAAACCATTGCTTCATGAAATTTTGCAGTGCATACGTCTCTTGGTACAATTCTTTTTTCTTTTTTTCGTATTGGGAATGATAGATGCGGCTCTTGAATAGCTTTGTAAAATGTTTGAGAATGGCGTGCTTGTTAAATTCTCCCACGAAATTTAGCTGCATATACGGTTTAATGTAAATTTCCACTTCCCCCTTATGGACTTTAAGCTTTAACCCTTCACGGATGATTTCTGTTTCCTGAATTCCTAAGTTGTGCCAGTCAAAGTCAAGATAATAAGTGATATAGGACTGGTTCTTTGGCACTTTGTGCAAACGCCACCAAATCCACATTTCTTTGACACCGCCTTGACGGACATGTTCTCCGTATTGTGATTCCCAATGCTCGTCACGATCTTCGATGTCCTTCCAGTCATTATCATTTAGATATTCACGCAACGCAGTGTAAAACTCTTTAAGGTCAAAAATATCTTTAAACTTAACACGTAATTCGGGAAGCTTTACTTCTTCCTCTTTTGGAATCTTAAACTTAGGCATGAATAATTTATGATTTTATAAAAGTATATAAAATTTCTCTCTTGGGGTATGTAGTTAAGTCTGCTCTTTCGTGGACAATGCCGACTCGCTTTCCGTAGGCGGCGAAGAGAGTGTGGCGCCTTTCCCCCGGATGGAGCACCCCCTTCTACAAGAGTTCCTGGATCATTTGAGAATGCTCGTACATTGGCACAGTCCACCCGCAGACTTAACTACCTCTCTCAGGAAAACTCTATTCTCTTTTTAAATAATAAATAAAATATCCAGGCTGTGCCTATAGCCATGTCAAGGATGGCCTTGATAAGAGCGAGGCGCAGGCGAGAGGCTTCCGCATCAAGAAAAGAAGGGGTTCCAGGATCAAAAAATTGAATTTTTGTCCAGGAAAAGTAGAGAGGATGAGGCCAGAGGAGAGGAACGCCATACGAGAAGGACATATCTAACACGAAGTGGCTGATCATTCCTGCGGCAAGGAAAAGAGAGAAGTGCCGCGCTTCGGTTCTCTTGAGAAAATAGAAAAATAAGTATGTAATTAAGGATACGATTCCTACAAACAGAAGGCTATGTGTGAAAGTTCTATGAAATTCTGTGCCTAAACTCCAATCGAGGAGAAAGTCAGCATCTGGAAGAATGGAACCAAATAAAAGAAAGAACCAAGAGTAGTGGCCGATAGTTTTTTTAGAGACTTTTTCATAAAGTTTTCCTAGAAGCCAGACGCTCACAAGATGGGTGAAGGCAAAGGACATGCTTTTGTTTACGTAATGAACCTGTTCTTTAATTTTTCCTCAACTTTTATAAATGAGCTCTGTTCTGGGATTTTATGCTTATCGGCGTCGTAGGAAAACCTTCCGTTGGAAAGAGCACTTTTTTCAAAGCCGCTACGCTGGCGGAGGCGGAAATCGCCAGTTATCCTTTTACAACGATAAAACCTAATTCCGGAGTGGGGTTTGTAGGAGTTGACTGTGTTGATAAGGAATTTCAGAAGCAATGCCAACCGCGAACAGGATATTGCCTTCACGGCAAACGTTTTATTCCCGTGCAGATGTTAGATGTGGCAGGATTAGTTCCAGGGGCGCATGAAGGAAAAGGAATGGGCAATCAATTTCTTGATGACCTGCGTCAAGCTGATGTTCTAATTCATGTTATTGATGCCGCTGGCGCAACAAATGAAAAAGGTGAATCTATCCCTCCTGGAACTTATGATCCTTGTAATGATGTAGAATTTCTGGAAGTAGAATTAGATATGTGGTATCTCGGGATACTTAAAAAGGGCTGGGAAAAATTTGCCCGGACGGTCGTGCAGGAAAGAAAAGAAGTTCATTTAGCATTAGCGGCACAATTATCTGGATTGCACGTTACAGCCGCAATGGTCGAGGAAGCAATGGCTCGGTTAAAACTAAATAAAGATAAGCCCGTTCAGTGGACGGAAGAAGAGTTAAAAGGTTTAGCCGTAGCCTTGCGTAAAAAGACTAAACCGATGCTTATTGCTTGTAATAAAGTAGACATCCCTGCCGCGGAAAAAAATCTGGAACAATTGCGGAAAAAGTTTCCGTCTGATATTTTTATTCCTTGTTCTGCGGATGCAGAATTGGCCTTAAAAGAAGCAGCAAAAGTGGAGTTAATTGAATATCTCCCGGGAGATCAGACTTTTAAAATATCGCAGGAAAGCAAATTGAGTGAGCGGCAGAGAAAAGCCTTGGATTTCATCCAGAAAAAAGTTTTACAGAAATTTGGCAGCACGGGAGTGCAAGAAGTTTTAGATAAAGCCGTGTTTGAGCTCTTAGGTTGTGTTGCTATCTATCCAGGAGGGGTAAGCAAGTTGGAAGATTCTGAAGGACGATGCCTGCCGGATTGTTTTCTCATGCCTCCCAAAACGACGGCCTTAGATTTTGCCTATAAACTGCATACGGACCTGGGGAAGAATTTTATTTGCGCAAAAGATGTGAAAACAAAAAAAACCGTTGGTAAAGATTACCTTCTGCAAAATCGGGATGTTATAGAGATTGTGGCTCGAAAGTAAATTTTTCTTAAGACAAAGATTACATTTACGATATTACAGTTATTATTTTGGTTCACTATATATATTGGTTCACTATAACACTCAAATATCAATTTCCATTTCTATAAATAATTAAAAATAACTTCTTTCCTTAAATTTTTTATGACGAGAAATAAGTCGCTGGGTTCGTTTTTCAATAAACTTAAGAGTTTTTTTCAGAAAGTGCCGGAAGCGGAAGTTGTTCCATTTGAAAAAATCCAGGAATGGCTCGAACATCGGCGGGAAGAGGCGGTGCTCAAAGCGAATCTTCATAAGGAAAGTATTTTGTATGCTCAAGTATTGAAAGAAAAAAAAGTGTTTATAGAATCTCAACTTGATGGCTGGGAACGGCGGCTTCCTCTCCAGCATCAAGATGTCAAAGCCTTCTTTGTTAGAGCTCGGAATCTTCTTCATCAGGTAACTTTTCCTTTAGATCCTGAAGATAGGCAGCAGGTCATTCTCGCGACAAGTAATTTTAATCGCCTCATTGAAAAAGAGTTGGAACGCCTCATTTCTGATTTAGAAAGCAGTTCTTTTGGCCGCAACTTTCGGTTTCTTTTGTCTCCGGCGGAGAGGAGTGTAACTTTAAATCCTCTCTTAAAAGAGCTGTTTGAATTAAAAGCTTCACGCGATATGTTTGAACAAAAACTTCTGAAGAGCGGGTGGCGGATGTTTGATGCCCTTCATCGCAAGAGGCAGGAACTCTTCACCATCGGGGAGAGATTTCAGGAAGCAGAAAAAAAATATGCTGGTTTCAGGGAACGATGGCAGACGGCAGAGAGAAAGAAGGAAGAAAAAGAGCAGGAGGTGTCTCGTCTTAAAGAACAAGATGACTATAAAAACATGACGATGGTTCTGGCAACACGGGATGATCTTCAACGACAAGTTTATAATTTGGTGAAAGAAGTTGAAAAGTCCTTTCTCATCTTACAACCAGTTTTAGTCCAATACCAACAAATTGAAGATGGTAATAAAGAACTCATTACCTCTTACTTACTGGATCCCCAGAAAGGATTAGCTGGTGATGAAGGTTTAACCATCCTTCATGTTTTACAACATCTAAAAGCGTTGTTAGATTCGGGAAAAGTGTTGTCTTCTGAAGAAGATAAAGCTTTATTTCATACGACTATAGAAACTCTGTTGCAAGGCACATTGGAGAACGTTCATAAAGAACTTTTTAGCTTACGCCAAGAAATGCAGAAGCATGATGCCTTGGCGAAGAAAAACACTCTGATTAAGAAAGTGGAGGAAGAAGATTATAAGCTGGCTCATTTTACTGAACAGCAGCAATCCTTGCAAAATTCCTTAGCTCAGCTTCAGGAGCATCTTCAGGAGAGGAAAGAACATTTCCAGCGTGAGAAACAGTTCTTTGAGAATTTAGTGAAAGTGGGGTTGGGAAAGTCGCTTATATTAAAAGTTGAATTTTCCCCTTAAATTGCTGGTAATTCCTTTCTAAAGCAGCAATAGAAGGGAGTTTTTTCCCGGTGAGGAAATCAGCCATGGCCCCTCCACCGGTAGAAACATATGTCATTCCATGTTCTAAATTAAATTTATAAATGGCTTCTGCCGTTTCTCCACCACCGCATAAAGAGATCGCGGTAAGGGAAGTTATGAAGGTTCCGATTTCTCTTGTTGCTGCGGCAAACTTTGCCCATTCAAAATAACCTAAAGGGCCGTTCCAAACAATGGTATGCGCTTTTCGCAGATATTGTTTGTAGAGCTTAATTGTTTCCGTGCCGAGGTCGAGAGCAATGTGGGTTGAGGGAAGGTTATTAAATGGGACAATTGAAGTCTTGGCGTGAGAAGAAAAAGAGTCGGCGACGACAAAATCAACGGGAAAAATGATTTTCTTTGCGGCTCTTCTGTTGAGAAGTTCCCTCGCTTTTTGTTCACTTTTATAATCTGACTTAGACATTCCTATAGAAAGACGCTGTGCCTTCAGGAAAGGGAAAGGAAGAGCGCCTCCCAGAAGAATATAATCTGCTTTTTTTAAAGCCTTGGCAATAATCTCCATTTTTGTGAGCTTTCCGCCGCCCAAAAGCCAGACAGAAGGGCGACGAGGTTTAATTCCTTTCTGGAGGCTGAGAATTTCTTTTTCCATTAACAGCCCGGCCACAGCGGGAAGAAAGCGAGTAATAGCTTCGACAGAAGCATGGGGATAGTAGGAAGCAAAGGCTTCATTTACGTATACATCAGCAAGTTCTGCTAAAGAATGGGCGAAAGCGAGATCGTTTTCTTCCTCTTCTTTATAGAAGCGAAGGTTTTCCAGAAAAAAAATGTCTTGTGGTTTTCCTTGCTGAATTTTCCGTTTAATTTCCTTGCCAATGCAATCTGGAAGGGCAAGAAGGTGTGTTTGAGGAAGAAATTTGGCCAATTCTTTGGCTAGGGGAGCGACTTTGAGTTCAGGGGTATATTTTCCTTGCGGCCGGCCGAGATGGGTGGCCAGGATGATCTTGCAGTCTTGCGATAATAAATATTTAATAGTAGGAAGAGAAGCCTTAATTTTTCTATTATCGGCAACGGTCTTTTTTTCTAAAGGAACGTTAAAATCGACGCGGAGAAAAACAGTCTTATTTTGAAGAGGGAAAGTTGCGAGTGAGAAGCGGTTCATAGTGTTAAAGGAGAAGGTTCTATCTATAATAAGTTTTCCTCTTTGAGTAGGTATTATGTCTGCTCTTCCGTGGATACTGTATACTAAACGAATGATATAATATAAAGGTATCTTTCTCCTCTTCGCCGGCGGAAGAGGCAGAGATTGATTTGGAATTAGAAAGAGAAAAACTCCTGAAATTTATTCAAAAGAAAGCGAAGGCAAAGCATCATTCGCTAAGGTAACAGTATCTTTTAAAAGTTACATATAAATATAACTAAATTATTCTTTGGTATAATGAACAAGATTATTGATTGGAAATGTCCCCCGCCGAGAAAAGGGCTTAAAGGGTTTATTGACCGGCTGTTTGGCCCCGGGGCTACTACTGCAGAGTATATCTTACAGTTGGGTTTTGCGATAGCAATGGCGGTAATTATGCTGCTTTACGTTTTACTGGCAAAACTTCCTTGGAATATCATTCAGATAATTGTTCCAGTCTATCTTGCTTTTGATATCTGCGGGGGTATCGCCACCAATGCTACTTCTTCCGCCAAACGCTGGTGGCACCGGAAGGAACGTAGAACCTGGAAGAAAGACGCTCAGTTCTTGGCTGCTCATTTCTATATGCCCCTATTGATTACCTTGGCCTTTTTCCCCCGGGACTGGTCATTCTTTATTATCAGTTATGGTTATTTACTCTTCGCTGGATTTATCATTGCCGCGACAACTCTTTATTTAAGAAGAGCGGTTTCATTAATGTTTTATGCTGGAGCGCTGATTTTATCTTTGTATGCAATCCCTTTGCAGCCAGGGCTGATTTGGTTCCTGCCTCTATTTTACTTAAAATTGCTAGTAAGTTATCTCAATGTTGAAGAGCCCTACAGGCCAAATAAATTAGAAACAAATGAAATTTAAGTTTTCAGGTTGGTAACTACATAACCTTCTTTAACTTCATTAACGAGCTTGGCTGGACAATCAACTAAATCCAGCATTTTGTTATTAAAATGGCCATAAGCTTTTTCCTTTTCTTTTCTATAAAATAAACTGAGTAGTGTGTAGAAATGACTGATACACTAAACTAATTCTTGCATAAAAAGCAATAATTCATCAGTTAAATATGCGCACTACCGAAAGACGCACAAGGGTTCACAGAAAATAAAGACGCTGTGAAAGAAGGCGGCATTGTCGCTGGCGTTGCTCGGAAAGAACTAGAAAGTAGAAGCGGGGAGAAAGTGGTTTCTGAAGAAAATTATTTTCATTTGATTGAAGGGAAGAAAAAAAGGAAATTGATCGGGGAGAATTAAACTCTCTTCTTAAGAATCTCTATTCTTAAGACTCTCTACAAAACTCATTTCCCTTTCTCTATATTCCGATCTCCTCATTTGTTACTATTTTTCAATGAGACTAAAATTATATAAATATGTTATCTAGTTCTAGAACGTAGTTCAATCTCACTTG
>JAGVYE010000013.1 GCA_018303445.1 Candidatus Woesearchaeota archaeon | reverse complement strand
ATCCAAAAATGCCTGCTTTTACAACCCCATATTTCTTTAAAATCGGTACAACCTTTCTCCGAATCTCTTTAATTTCTTCATTCATACTCTTCAGAAAGCAAATGGTCTATTTAACATTTTCCACCGCAACCTTTAAATATGATTGCTTCTGTAGAGTAGTAAAATTATATAACGATGGAGGCAATTACTATGGTATTAAATGATTTCCTGGCTAGTGTTGGTCGAGGTGTTCATGCTGCTGGTCTGCATCTGGCATTGGGAGCCACTGCCTGTGGCGGAGATCTGGCGATTGAAGGGGGAGGTAATAGGGGGAATGATGGAAAAGTGTATACGTGTGAGAGTGGCTACTTAATGTTCACACAAAAATGTCCCGAAGATTGGGTGCGAGAGTCTCGCCGAGATGACGTCTTAAGTGATTGTGGAAACTATCAACGACAAGGTAAGAATGTTAATGGTTATTTTGTTTGCGTTGAATTAGCATGTACGAGTGGAAGAACACAACAAGAAATGGACACCGCAGTGGAAAACTGTAGCAGGACTTACTTTGGTCGAAAGGGGTGAAATTTATTATTTTTTCATTCTTTACATCAATTATTTCCTGATTTAATTACACCCATGATCTCATTTTTCCACTAATTTATTCGCAGTGATCTCGTTATTTTTCGCTACTTTTATAAAAGAGAAAGTAAACCTTTCTTTTCATAGATGTACCCGAAAAAAGAGATTGTAGTTTTAGTACTAATTTTTTTACTATTATTGAGTATGCTATATGGCGAGATTCAGCAAAATTCTTCACAGATTTGTGCAGTTGGAGGACTTCAATGTCAGGGGGTTCGTATAAAAGATGAGGATGGTTCTGTACCTATCCATACGCAAAACATAGAGGAATGTAGAGATGGCAATAATCCGGGATGTAAGGATTTAGATATATGGGGTTGGGGTTGGAGAGTTGGGGAACAGAGTTTTGCAGGTGATTATTGTGATAATAATGATCCCGACGAGTCACTTCCAGGTTTTCCTCCTAGTTCAGGATGTTACGTGGCAGCGGTAGATTTTGATGAAGTGGATGATGTATGTGGATATGCAACAGTCGCGCCAGGAGAAAGAATTTTTAGCACACCTGCCGATGCCAAAGAAATAACAACAGAGGGTGATAAGACTTGTTTTGGCAATGATTGCAGTGATGACGACTTTCGTAATCTCATCGTCAACGGTCTCTTCAAATGGCGCTGGTATATTGAGCCTGGGGGTATCTGTGCTAATGATCATTTTTGGTACACGTGTAGTGCTGCAAACGAGTTTGGTTCAGATAGCGCAACACTTGCCGCTAAGCTGCAAGTTCTACAACAAAAGATTAGTGCGATTGCCGGTTCACAGTCCGATGAAAAAAAATTGGATACATTATTAACTCACATTCCGCAAGTAAGAAGAGTATTAGAGTTAGCTCGATTGGGAATCATTGGCATCCAGAAAGGCACGGACAGTTCTGCAACTGTTGATAAGTATTTTTGTCTTAACACGGCAAATGGATACAAGTGGATAACGATGGACGAACTTCTGGTCGATGACTACGATGCCGATGGTGTTCCCGCTCCGTGGGATTGTAATATCAACGATCCAGATGTCTATGGAGACACTTCCTTATTTAGCGGGGAAAAAGTCGTTCCCATTTGCGGAGATGGGAAATCAAACACCTGTGGTTTTGTTGCGAATGAAAACGATGAATGCGGGCAGAATAAAGATGCCTGTGAGCAGAATTGCCTTGTTAAAGGAACGTCTTGCGCTTGGATTGATAACGCGGCAGGGGGGAATGCGTGCTGTGGGGATAAACCTCTCGAAGACCTTGGTACTACTTCCACGGGTTCATATAGTGGCAATCAAGGAAACTTCCTTTGTGTGACAAAAGATAAAGATCTTGCCGGTTATGTCGGTCAGGAATCTGAAGGGCCAAAAGGGTGGTCAAGCGCTCGCTGTGCAGGTTATTGGTGCTGGATTAAAGCCGCTGACGTGCAAGCTGCATTCAACATCTACAGTATCAAGAAACCAGGCGAACAACCCTATGATGTTGTATCCAATTCATTTAATTGGGCCGCCTGTAATGCGAACTTTGATTTTACACAATTTTCTTCTCCAGCTATTGTTGATGACAATGACAAGCGAAATGCAAATCGATTTATCTGTTATCATGAAGGGAATCGCTGGAGTTTTGCCCAATGCGGCAAGAATTCTCAAGTCAATAATGGCGTGAAAGAACGAAACGCCGGGGATGGAAAATTTGCTTTGCCTATTGATTCTACTAGAACCTCTGCCGCTGCTTCTGCTACTCCTCCACCATCACCTCCTTCAGGACAACCTGCAACTCCCCCAGACGGATCGCAACCTACAGGCAGTCCCTCTCCGCCAGCTAATGCTGCAACCGAAGCACGAAATAGAATTCAATGCTATTCTCCTTCTGAAAATTCCGTCACGTTTAACCTGGACCGCTGTTTTGAAGATTTCTATGGCCAGAAAGGATTAGACTTGACAGGATACACCTCCTTGGAATTTATGCTGCGATTAACAACTCCACCCAAAGCGGCTACAGAAGTCAAAGTAGAATTTTTCGGCGATCCTGGACAAAAGTTGTATGAAAGCGGCAATGTTTTAGCTTTAGCCACTAATACTCCTTTGCTGGAAAAAGATCGCTGGATGCACATTGTTATTCCCATTCCTGCTCTCTTGAACGTCAAAAGAATGAAGATTGGGGCGACAGGAGAACGAGTGGAAGATCACCGTTTGGAAATACGCAACGTTTTCTTTTCCCAAGGAACTCAAGCCGAACTTTGTTCGGGAGACCGATCCAGCATTATTACTGGTGTGAGTGCCTGGCTGCGTGATATCGACGATGTCAGAGGCGCTTTAACAGGCCGGCAGTTATGTAATGAATTGTATGATCCAACGTATGATCCTTCGAGGCCAAATGAAGGGAAAGCCTGGTTAAGCGACGATTTACCAACGGGAAGTGAGGCACGACGTTGTTGCGGCGATGATGTGGACGAATTTTATGCTGACGATCTAGGTCCAGAAAATTCAGAGCGCCGTCTCGGCTGCTGGAATTCAAATGTTGTGAGTCATGGCGATACTGTCATGAATGTGGAACTGGAAGTGGGGTATCAGGAGGAAGCTGCAACCCTCAATTTTCAGGAAGTTACGTTCTCATACGTTGACGGAACGGGCGACAATCAGGCTACTGCATCAATCAATGGAAGAAATGTTCCTTCTAAAATTAAAGAAGTTAGCATTTCTAAAGCCGTATGGGGAACTCTAACCGATTGTCCTACGACACCAGGATGTAGCGTCAGACAACCAGATGCTGGAATCTATTTACTAGGTCGTGAGGAAATTAAGCTACAATTTGTTGATAGCAGGGGAGGAATTGTTCCAGATAATCCTACTGTAGAATTATATTTTTTTGATTCTCTTACAAATCGAAATTTAGGAACGACACTTAAAATTAAAGACATTCCAGGCTTTTGTCCTTCAGGGGCAACTCTTTGTGGACCTCAGCATGGATCGAGACAACAAGCTACCCTTCATGTCATGGCAAATTTTAAATCAGGTAATTCACCAGTAACTGTGGTAAGAACTTCATCCACCCAAACTAAAACTTTCTCCTTCACTTGTAACAAAGCAGAGTGTATCTACCCTTTGCCAGGTAAACCTCCTTACATCATAAAAAATCCTCATGAAGGGTTGTATGAATTATATTTTGCTAAGAGTGATCGTCCAGAAGATCAAACCCTCATTATTGGCAGCAAAACATTCAACGAACCAGGAAATATTATTGCCAGAAAAGTGCCACGGCAAGTTTTATTCATTCATGAAACTAATCCCCAAGGTCCGAGAACAAAAGGATTCTTTGGCTGCACCGCCGCTGATTATGTCGATGATAAGGGAGAAGCTGCACAGTATTTTACCAACGACCATTCCTGCAAAATCAGAGGAAACTTTTATTGTGCCCCTTCCGTGCTGCAAGATAATCAGCTCAGTGTCAACAGCTGGAGTAATTTAGATTTAACCAAAGTTGGATACACAGAAGAAGGAGAAGTAGGGAATAACATTGGTCTCACACTGAAAACAGTACAGCCCCCATTGAAAGCTAATACTCTCCGTAATTTCTCCGTCGTTGTTCCAGGAAGAAATATTATTCCTAATGCTTTATTTACTGCCTTTGAAGGGAATGATATCCTCGGGTGGGACATTCTGGATGGCAATAATAAACTGCTTCGGGATGAGCGAACTTTGGTAGAGGATCCTCAATATATCAATGAACAAAAATTCATTACCCTTCCTCCTAACCACAAGTTTCGCACCGTGAGAATTCCCGTTCCTCCATCAACGGAATTTCATCATGCTGTGAATTCGACAAACTGTCAACCTACAATTTATCTTGTCGATAAAAATGGAATTTCCACGACAACTACTACTAGTCCGACATTTAATACGGGAACTGCCTCATATATCGTTGTCGAATATCAGAACTGCCAGTTTAAAGATCCACTCCTGCAGAGAGTCGATACTGCTTTTCCCTCCGCCACGTTTAACTTCCAAGAGCAAGAAAACATCTTACCGAGAGCCGCCTTAGCTTGCTGCCCAGATAATTACTGCTGGAATGGCTATGCTTGTGTTGAGCCAATGAATGCCAAGCCACAACTCACAGAGCAAGTCGATGCAGATAGAAATTACCGCTGCATTGAAGGAAAATGGACTTTTCAACCTTTAAAACGCGACTGGAACGAACAAATCGTCGGCTTCTGCCCGCAGGAAACACAATGTTTTGTCTTAAAGAGCGGCAATATCGAGAAAAAAGCGGCTGATTTTTATAACGGTGAATACCCTATCTGCATCAACAATGGTGAGTTCATCTTCGATCACCTCTGCCAGCAAGGAAACTGGACCAGCCGAACAAAATTCTTAGCCGCAAAGTTGCTTACAATAGCTCAGCGGAGTGATGGGTATACACTATACTGTACAGATTTCAGGGACACTCTTCCGGAATTACAGCAAGGAAAAGATGTCTTAGAAGGAACAACGACCAGTGCCGCCGCCGCAGATCCGACGGGAGTTCAGGAAACAAAAAGCCTTTGCTTTGAACGCAATGATTTAGAATGGAACAGGCTAGTGAAAGAAAAGGAAAATACCTGTATTAATAATGTTTGTATCCTTGCCGTTAAAGATGGAAGTAAAACAAAAGTGGCCATGGCTACGAGCTTAAACAAGCCCATTAATGACTCTCGCTCTTTTCTCCTCGCTACTGGAGCGCCACCACAAAATTGTGCCCAAGGAACTGATTTTCAGCCTTGCCAAGTGCCAGCCTTGAGAGGTGATTTTTATTATTCTGAAGATTTAGATTCACTTATTTACTCTCGTGAAGGCCTTCGTTTAGAACCGGGGTTTATCGATACGGCCGTCCAATTCTTCCGCAATCTCTTTGGAATTAAAGAAGAGGCTAAGCCTAATGAGGATTTTCTTCACGATACCAAGAATTTCCGTGACCTTTATTTGCTTGACCATGGAGATAAAAAAGTACGCGCCGTGCGCGAAATTTATCCTGATCGAGAGAAACTCGTGGCTGAATATGAAAATTTCCAGACTCCGGTTTGTGAATATGTCACGGAACAAAGAATAGATCTGCCTTTTTTACAGAGAAGTCCTTTAGCGCGAGCGGCTGGCGGTCCGCTTTTGAATTGCACCCTTCCACCAGAAAAACAGAATGTGCAAAGAGTGGAAGCCTATGGCGGTCTTGAATTCTTGTGGCCGCAATTGACGGGAAAAATAAGAGTGCAAGAAGAGTAATTTCTTTTTTTATTCTCAAAGCGTCATTTAAACCTCATCATTAAAAAACATTTATAAGAACGAACCTTCTTATTCCCGACAGAATGGACAAAAAGAGGCTGATTTGCAATAGTAGAAAGGCTCAGATCACGATTTTCATTATTGTAGGAATGCTGGTACTGTTCATTTTTATCTTTCTGACGTTGTTTACAGCTAAAATTAAAACCGAGCAGTTAGAATTACAAGGGGAGGACATTTTCACTAAATCATTCAAAAAGGAAGCCTTACGCCTTTTTGTAGATACCTGTTTAAAAGATGGGATGGAAGAAGGATTGATTCTCTTAAGCAAGCAAGGCCGTCTCTGGAACGATCAACCTGGAGGCAAAGAAGCGTTTCAGGAAGAAATTACCGGAGTTCAACTTCCTGAAGAAACAAACGAACAAGGAGGAAGGATATTTTATGGCCTTACCAGGGAAGTTTATTCTCAAAATAAATTTACCTATCCCTGTGATGATAAAGATTCTCTTCTTCCTTGCGTTTATCAATACCCTAATACAGCTATTGGTTTTGGCAACCGGGAATTCAGAGTTACTGATTTTCAAAATGATTTGCGTAAATTTCTCATCGAAAGAACGGTTGACTGCGTTGAAGAATTCACTCGCAAAAACATCTCTCGGAATGCCGAATTTGAAACGACGGATATAAATCTAAAATTGACTCTCAATGATGACCTTATCAGCGCTCATGTTAATTATCCTTTAAAATTTCGTGTTGGAGGGGAAGAGTACTTCCATCTCTCCCAATTCGATTTCTTTTACCCCACAAAAATAAAGCAGCTCATGGAATCAGCTGTAAACTTTCCCTTAAGCCGAGATCAAAAGTATGTTGATTTTGTCTATGACGAAAACAGTCTCAAAAGTGATACCTTCCCCCATGCTAATGAAGTAAGCCTTCAATATGCCGCCTGTACTCCCGGACCTGATAAAAATAATGATGGTCAAGCAGATCATTATATCTGCAATCAAACCACACGTAGCCAAACCTACCTTAGTTTATCAACTACTATGGAAAAGAGAGAACTGGCCAATGGCGATGATGTCTTTTTGTTCACCCCTGCAGAAAGAACGATTGTTGATAAACCAGGCATGTATCAATTTCGTATTGCCAGGCAAAACAGGCCTCCTGCTTTAGAATATGTAAACCGATCTCAATGTCTCGCCCAAAATTATGATTACTTAGTTATTAAAGACGACGACCAACTGGGAAGCATCGACATAAATTTAACTGCGCAAGATCCAGATGAAGATCAAATAAGTTTTCAATTTGTCTCTCCTAATGGCTGGAGTCCCACCATTTCTCCTCCAGAAAGATTAGTGATTGATAAACCAGCAGTGCGATCCATTCCTGATGGTAGATATGTCATTACCGCCAGGGCGACAGACGGCTTTCTTACTGATGAACAGCCGATCCGAGTTTTGATAGATCGTCCCATCCAGTCCGCTATTTCCTTGAACGTCGAATATCAAATTCCCTTTGATGCGCAAGGAAACCTCCAACCTTATAGAGAAATATTTGCCCAGCGTGCTTCTGTCGCTTCCATCGAAGACCCTTTTGTCATTACGATTAATACTCCTTCCCAAAGTGTCGGGGCAACAAATGAAGAAGTCGAACTACGTTATCTCATTGAAGGGAATTTTGTGAACGGATTTCGTTTGCCAAATCGCCATTTACTGCAAGGAAATATCCTAAACTACGATCTTCCTTCGACGGGAAATCCACAAGGAACAGCCACCTTTGGCTTAGTAAATTATGCTGGCAATATTATTTCTTTTATTCAGGATCAGTTCGAATATCCGTTCCGCTTCTTTGATCAAGTTACAAATAATGGCGAGATTTCCCTTTCATACAGTGTTAATTATTGCGGCGAACAAAAAAGAGGCGATAGTTCCAGCTTGCGCGTTACTGTTGCCGAATGTATCCCTCATAACAATTCACAATACCCTTTTGCTTATCCGTATCATACCTATCAATTTGACGGACAGGGCATGGCCTTGGCGAATTTTCAACAAATCGATATCGGAATAGAAGCCATAAATCCATTTCAAGCCACACACAGTTGTTGCCTTTTCAATGCCAATGAGCCTTTAGAAAGTTCTCAATGGAAAATCGCCGCTGATTCTAAAACTTGTTTCGTGAATCCACGAGATGGCTGTTATGGCGGAATTCTCGGATTTACTTCAGGCAAGAGTGGATACATTCTAGAACATGAAGAACGGCAGTGTGATGGAAGGAGAGGAAATATTTGCGGTGGCAACTTTATTCACACCTTACCAACAAGTCCAACAACTAATCAGCCTGAACTTCGCTGTGGAACAAATAATGTTCCTGATTCACCACAATGCCGAAACGTTGCAACTGAGTGTCAGGGTCAGTTAGCCTGGGGGTTTAAAGATCAAGATCCTGCAAGACTTGGAAATGAAGGCTGGTGTCATGGAACATTAGGCTGTCGACTATTCTGTACGGAACCTGTAGTTGCTGATCGTGATAATGTTGTTATTAGAGACCCAAGTTTAATCCCCTTCAACTTTAATGATGAAGTTCTTCGCCGAGTTACTTCCTCTGGGACTCCGACAACTACTGATACTGAACTTGGAGTTAAAGCCCACTGCGGCTGTCTCCAAAATGATCGCACACGTCCTAATCAACCAGGAGCAGTTTGTGATGGAAACTTTGACGGCATCTTTGAAGGGCGATGCCAATCTGACGGCCGCTGTGCTTAAGGTAAGATTCTCACATAATCCATTTTTAAAGGATTATTTCTTCCTTCTTCTATTCTTAGGAAATGTGATCCGGAGAGAGGGCATGGTATTTGGCCTCGATGAATATCATCAAGATACACATTAACCCTGCCATTACTGAACTGAAACCGCATCACGGTTTCTCTCTGGTCAAAAGGCCTCTCTACTCTTGCTCCACCGATACATTCTACTCCTATCTGCCCATCACGAATAAAAGAATGAAATCCTGTTGCTCTTCTTCCATTTTGGTTTTCTAAGAGAACATGGCAGGCGCTTTTCGAAGGATCACCCATCTCTAATTTATAGGTCAAAGTAAAAGTAGGAGGAAGGACAATTTCTCGTGCAGTTCGAATATAGCCGTCTTTCAAAGTAAGGTGACCTCTCTCCACCAGAGCAACATTTGCATCTTGCACCCAGAGAGTTCGTTGTAATGCTGCATCACTAAATTCGTCATGAAAAAGATAACTATTAGGAGGTTCAATCGCTTTCTCCAAACGAACTCCACATTGTTCTCTCACTTCTTCAGGAACAACTTCGGCCCGTGAAATACCAATCATTAAAGGCGGCAAAGTAGGGTTCCGCGGCTCAAAAATAAAATATTTCTCATCAACTAAGTCTTTAACTAGTCCAGTTTCTTCGAGATGAATAAGTGTATCGTAAATCGAACTCACTACTTTGAAAAAAGAAGTTTCGCCAATAACATATGAGAGCAATTCAAAGGTGTAATTTCGTGCTTTCATTACCTCTTCCTTCGTCATACATCGGTTGAATGTGTATTCACTGCTTGTCAAAGCCCATTGTTCAAAGTTAAGTAGCGCCTCATTGTTCTCGTGATTAAAAATTGTGCTGTCGGTATTTCTTCCGGAGTGAAGGGTAAAAATATAGTTTACAAAACCATTTCGTGATTGCTTTGCATCACTTAATCGTAATCCAGATTGCCGTGTTCCTCCATTGAATACTTGGAAATGGCGTGTATATCCTTCTTTAACTATAGCAAAGGCATTAAAAGTGTTGTCAATAAAGGTTACGTTCGCATCAGCGATAGCTGTACTATTTTCATCAATAACAGCAACAACTATTGGTAACTTTGTTCCTTCATCAGTAAAAAAGACTACTCCTTCTTTATCAGTCTTACCGGATTTGAGGATTGCTTCTAAGTCTTCTCCACATCCACCTGAACTTCCTAACAGCAATCCACCTATGCCATAAAGAACTCCTCGATTAAAGTCTCGTCGAGATAACATCTCTTCCTCCTTCTTTCTTTTTAAAAAAGCAAGAACGCCTTTTTATCTTTTATGGTGATGTTTCTAGTATACGAAAAGACATATACTGAAAGAATTAGATCCCTATATCATCAAGAAGAAGGGCTTCATCCAATAAATGGGACCACCGCCATTATTACGAGCGTTGCTAAAAGTTTTACTTTCTATTGTGGCAGGGGGATGGCTCCTCCGGAGATGCCGCATTCCAAGTAATACCTACTTAAAGCGAGTTGGCTGTGGTTCCATAAACAATTTATTGGATGAAGCCAAGAAGAAGCGAACCTTTTTTAAGCCGTATCACTTCTCTAAACAGAGATGAAAATCAGACTATTTCAACAATATCTTCTGGAACAAAAGATTGACCTGGCCTTGTTCTTCCACCCAGACCCAACTATTAACTATTTTATCCAAATGGAACCTTCTAATGCTATTCTTTCCATCACTCCCAAAAAATCAAGGGTCTGGCTTACCTCTTTAGATAAAAGACCGCTCCTTAAAAATATAATTTTACATAATCTTTTACATAATCTAAAACAGAACTGGGAGAAAGAAATTAAGAGTGCAAATCTAAAAAAAATCGGCCTCAACCATTCCTCTCTCACCTTAGAGCAGTTTAAGAAAGTGAAGAAACTTTTTCCTAAATCTACATTCATCGATATCACTAGAGGAGTACGTAACTTACGGAAAGAAAAAACCACTTTTGAACTTCAATGCATAAAAGAAGCATGTCGTCTCACTTCCCAAGCTTTTCATGCTCTTACAAAAGAACTTCCGCGTAAAAATCTGAAGACAGAACTCGATGTTGCCTTTTTTCTCGAAAAATATATTCAAGACCAAGGTGCTGAAATTGCTTTCCCTACTATTGCCGCCATGGGAAAGAATGCTGCCACTCCTCATCATAAGACTTCTCTCACCAAACTATCTAAAGGTTTCTTACTGGTTGATTTTGGTGCTAAATTTAAGAATTACTGCGCCGACATGACTCGCATTCTTTTTTTAGGTAAACCGACAGCAAAAGAAAAAGCTTGGTATGATCTTCTCTTAAAAGCACAAATGGAAGCCATAAATTCCGTGCAGGAAGGAATTTCTTTTTTGGCATTAGATACTATTGTTAGAAAAAAACTCGGTAAATATTCCTCTTTTTTTATCCACTCTTTAGGTCATGGCCTTGGCATCGAAGTTCATGAAGCGCCAGTTTTTTCTGATAAACAAGAAAGAGTCAAGAAAAATGTTCCTTTTACCATTGAACCAGGGATCTACCTGCCAGGAAAAGTAGGGTTAAGAATAGAAGATACTCTGGTGTGGGATGGGAAGAAAGTTGAAATATTAACGAAAGTAACAAAAGATTTGATTGCCGTAGATTTTTAGTTATTAATAAACCACCTTTCGATATCTATTTAAACAAAACTTTAATTTATTAGCACATGATCACTTTTTGGGAATTATGGGGAATTATCGCTGGAATGATTACCGCTTCTAGTTTCATTCCTCAAATCGCCAAAGGATATAAAACGAAACGACTTGACGATTTATCCTACTACTTAAATGTCTTTTTCATGCTCGGTTTGTCAATGTGGCTTGTATATGGGATTGTTGTAGGCAGTATCGCCATTATTGTTGCTAACATCTTGGGCCTCGCTTTTAATGGCATCTTGATTTTTATGAAATACAAATATCAACCTAAAGTCTAACCACTTTCAGTCTTATTAACAGAAAAAGTGAGAGGAAAAACTTTTTCATAATCGCAACCAAAAGTCTTTTAAAGAGTTTATTTCGAACAAAATATTTATAAATAAACGAGGGGCTGTAGTGTAGCCTGGAGAAGAGGAATCACGTAAATTCCCCCTTTCGAGCAATTATCACTAATGGTTTGGGACCATTGAACCCCGGTTCAAATCCGGGCAGCCCCATTTCCTTTCACAAATGGCCATAAAACTACCAACGAAACGATTTAAAGCCCGCTATGGGCGAAAGCCTCGCTCTAAGTTTGCCGCCATTGAAATTTTACAGCATGCCAACCAAAAGTGTCCTCAATGTAATAAAATAAGTGTAAGACGCCTTGCCGCGGGAATATGGCAGTGCCGCAAATGTACCCTCAAATTTGCTGGTAAGGCTTATACATTACAATAAAGGTGTTAAAATGTACTACGTTTGTTTTGATTGTGGAAAGAAAGTGGGAGATGAATACACCAAAACTAAAGTTCGTTGTCCTTATTGTGGTGGCAAAATATTGTACAAAGATCGTAGAACGGTCAATAAAGTAAAAGCTCGATAATTTTCTTAAAATGAGTTCCTCAAAAGCAACACAGCTCCATCTCCTGCAACAAAACCTTGATTCTGTCCTTACCCAAAAACAGCACCTAGAATCTCAGTTAACCGAAATTGACTCTGCTCTTCAAGAATTGCAAGAGACCTCACAGGCCTATAAAATTATCGGTAAAATCATGCTTGCTTTTCACCACCTTAAAAAACAAAGCGAATCGATTAAAAGAAACATCGATTCTTTACAAAAAGAAGTTTTAGAAGAAATGAAAAAAACTTCTTCTAAAGAGAAAGAAAAATGAATAAACTTCAATTGGCTGTAGAAAGCCTCACAGCTCTTAAAGATGAAATCGATGTGAGTAAGCGATTTAAAGAGAAAACAGAAAAAATCATTGCTCTATTAACTGACGATTCTGAACTTTCCATAGAAAAAGCTCTCTTAGAATTAGAAGAATTAAATTCTTCAGATCTTTCCTCCTATCATCGAACCCAGGTTTGGGACATCGTAAGCTTACTGGAAAGTATGAAAAATTAAGAGTTTCTAGCCAGAAATCCTGTTCACTCAACCGATGTAATGGTTGAGTGGACGAACGCACTTTAGTGCGAGGATGAATGGCGTAATCTAT